>NZ_JBGCUR010000030.1:0-42801 GCF_041361455.1 Chryseobacterium gossypii
CCCCCGACCCTCTGGGTGTAAACCAGATGCTCTGAACCAACTGAGCTAAGAACCCTCTATACTTGTTCTCGTTTAGAGTGGTGCAAATATACGACTTATTCGGAAATTAGCAAATTTTTTTCTAAAAATTCTCCGACCACAAAGTTGCTGCCGCCAACAAAAATCATTTCATCTTTTGTACATTGTTGTTTAGCAGAAAGATAAGCATCCTGTACGGAATCGAAAATTTTATAATTTATTTTGGCCTTGATCAGCAGATCTTCATACTCTTTCGGAGCCCGGCCTCTTGGGATATCAGGCTTTGCAAAATAAAACTCCGAACGGGCAGGCAATAACTTCATCACTTCATCGATTTTTTTATCATTTACAAAACCCAGGATAACATGTTTACGCTTATTTATGGAATTAAGCTGGTTGAAAACCTGTTCCAGTCCGGCCTGGTTATGTGCGGTATCGCAAATTGTCAGCGGATTTTTGGAAAACTCGAACCAACGGCCTATAAATCCTGTGTTTTTATGTACATTCAGTAATCCCTGCTCAATATTTTCATCAGAAATATTTACGTTAAGCTTTCTCAGTTCCCCGATCAGGGCTAAAACAACTTTAATATTTCTTTTTTGGTAATTTCCTTTCAGATCAGATTCAAGATCGGTTTTTATCAGGCTTGCATCAATGAACGATGTGTTTTCATGATCTGCTTTTTCCCGGATAATATTCTTTACGGCTTCATTATCATCACCTGAAACCACCGGGATCCCCGGCTTAATGATCCCTGATTTTTCACGGGCGATTTCTTCAAGAGTATTCCCCAGAATATTTTGATGGTCCAGCTGAACATTCGTAATCGCAGCAGCCAAAGGTTTGATGATATTCGTTGAATCCAGTCGTCCGCCTAGGCCAACCTCAATGACAGCAAAATCTACCTGTTGCTGATAAAAGTACTCAAAGGCCATGATTGTTGTAAATTCAAAAAAGGAAGGCCGGATATCAGCCGGGAGCTGTTTAAGCTTTTGAATAAAATTAAAGACAAATTCTTTATCACAATTTTTACCATTAACCTTTATGCGTTCGGTAAAGTCAATAAGATGAGGAGAATTATACAAACCTGTTTTATAGCCTGCTTCCTGAAGAACAGAGGCAAGCATATTACTTGTAGATCCTTTTCCGTTGGTACCCCCGATATGAATGCACCTGATCTTTTCCTGAGGATTATCAAAAAAAGCACAGAGCTTAGTGATATTTTCCAGTCCTGGCTTATAAGCTTTCTGCCCATCGATCTGATAATTCGGAGCCTGTATAAAAAGCCAGTCTATTGCTTTCTGGTATTGTTCATTTGTCATGTCACAAAATTCTCAAAAGTTTAGCTAAAATGAAACAATAATTTTTATGAAACTGTAACTTTTTAATTTTTGATTCGTCTAATAGGTATAAAATCTTAGTATGAAAAAAATTTTGATTATTGTTTTCGGATTATCTTTTCTGGGGGTAAATGCCCAAAAAAAGTGGTCTTTGAAGGAATGTGTAGATTATGCTGTAAAGCATAACCTCCAGGTAATTCAAAAAGAATATTCAAAACAGGTTCAGGATGCGAGCCTTAAAATGGCCAAAAGAGAATACTTACCTTCTGTATCGGGATCTATCAACAATACGGCTAGTTTTGGGCAAACGCAATTTGTCAATACAAGTGTGAGGAATGACAACTTTAGTAACAGTGCCAATCTGGGCGCCAATATTCTGGTTTATAACAATGGCAGACTGGAAAAAAATATCAGGAAGACAGAATATGATGTGGAGGCAAGCCAATATGATATTGAAGCGATAAAAAATGATATTTCCTTGCAGATTGCACAGCAATATTTAACAACATTGCTGAATAAGGAAATTGTTAAAATATCTCAGGCCGCTGTAGAGAACGCACAAAAGCAATATGACCGGGCAGAGATAACCACCAAAGTGGGAACAACAGCCCAAACGGTTCTGGCAGAAGCAGAAGCTGCACTGGCAAAAGAAAAGCAAAACCTTAAAACAGCGGAGATTAACGTACGCCGAAGCCTGTTTGCTCTGGCCCAGCTTTTACAATTACAGGAATATAAAGATTTCGACGTAGAAGATGTGGCTGTTTCTGACCAGCTGCCACCACAGCTTCAGCCTGTTAATGAAATCCTGAATACAGCCTATGAAACCCAGCCTCAGATCAAAGCGGCGGAAAGCAGAATCAAATCAGCAGAGGCTCAGACAGAAGTCAATAAGACGGCTTTCTGGCCTACGATAACAGCCAGCGCCGGCCTTGGTAGTTTTTATAACAACAGGCTGAATACTAACTCTGTAGGTGTTGACCTTAACGGGAACCCCATCAATGAGAGGACCCTGTTCCAGCAATATAAAGATAATTTCGGGCAGCAGTTGGGTTTGTCCGTTAATGTTCCGGTTTTTAACAAGGGCATCACAAAGCTGCAGGTTGAGCAGGCCAAGATCAACGAAAGTATTGCCAAGAATACTTTAGAGCAGCAAAAACAGCAGGTAAGAGAGAATGTGCAGAAAGCCCAGTTTGATGTGGATGCAAACTATGAAACCTACCTCTCTGCATTGGAAACGGAGAAAAGCACCAAGCTGGCCCTGGATTTTGCAGATAAAAGCTATGCTGCCGGAAAATCTACCATTTACGATGTGAACATTGCGAGAAATAATTATGCAAATGCCCAAGGTTCTGTGGCGCAGGCTAAATTTAATTACCTTTTTAGTCTTAAATTGTTGAATTTCTATGCAGGAATTCCACTAAGTTTGTAAAATGTCTATTCAGTCTTTAGAAAAATATTTACCTTCCAATACACTTCAATACTTGAAAATATGGTTTTCAGACTATTATATCCATATTAAGATTACACGGAACAGGAATTCCAAACTGGGGGATTATCGGAAACTTCCGGATAATTCTCATGAAATTACCATCAATTCTACATTGGTTCCACAGCTTTTTTTCTTTGTCCTTACCCATGAGCTTGCTCACCTGATCGCTTTTGAAAGATACGGACGAAAAATTTCCCCGCACGGAAAAGAATGGAAAGAAACATTCAGGCAAATGCTATTGGAAAGTCTGGAGGCCTACGAAGATAATCTGAAACCGATTATTATAGAGTTTTCCAAATCGCCTAAAGCTAACTTTATGGCGAGCCCGGGCCTTGTAAAGTATTTTCATATTGAAAAGCAGGAAGATGATCTCAATTTTATCGAAGAGCTTCAAAAAGGAGAGTTTTTTATTTACCGGAATGAAAAGTATTTGTTAGAAGGTCTGATCAAAAAGAACTATCTTTGTAAGAACCTGGCTACTGGAAGAAAATATTCTTTCAAACCATTGGCAAGGGTGAAAAAATGTATTTAAACATGTTAAAGTCAGATAAATACTGTGTAATTATGGCTGGAGGGATCGGTAGCAGATTCTGGCCTATGAGTACTCAGAAATTCCCAAAACAGTTTCAGGATATTTTAGGCGTGGGGCGTACTATGATTCAGCAGACCTATGACAGGATCTGTAAAATAGTACCTAATGAGAATATATTTGTCATTACCAATAAGGAATATGTGGCTCTTTCTCATCAGCAGCTGCCGGAGATACCTGAGGGAAATATTGTTGGGGAACCGATGGTAAAAAATACCGCTGCATGCAACTTGTATATGGTCAATAAGATTGCAGAGATCAATCCTGATGCAATAATGATTGTGTTACCTGCGGATCATCTGATTTTAAAAGAAGATGTATTCCTTGAAAAAATACAGGTGGCTTTTGACCTTGCACACAAAAACGACTATCTGGTAACCTTAGGAATCACTCCTACCAGACCTGATACCGGCTATGGCTATATCCAATTTGTAGAAAAGAAGGGATCAGAATACTTCAAGGTAAAGACCTTTACAGAAAAACCTATTCTGGAGATAGCGAAAAGCTTTTTAGAAAGCGGAGATTTCTTATGGAACGCCGGAATTTTTATATGGAATGTAAAAACCATCCATCATGCCTTTGAAATGTATCTTCCGGAAATGACACAGCATTTTATGGCGTGTGAATACAATTCTGAAAAAGAAAACAGCTGTATCGAAACCATTTATCCGAAAGTTCAGAAGATTTCTATTGATAACGGGATCCTTGAAAAGGCTAAAAATGTATATGTAATCCCCTCAGATCTGGGATGGAGCGATTTGGGAACATGGACTTCCGTGTATGAAAATACCGAAAAGGATGAGAATGAAAACGCCGTAAAGCAGAAACATGTGCTTACCTACAACTCGAACGGAAATATCATTCATGTGAAAAACAGTAATAAAGCTGTTGTGATAGACGGGTTGAAAGACTATATCGTTGTAGATACGGATAAAGTTCTGCTAATCTGCCCGAGAGAACATGATCAGCTGATAAAAGATTATGTGCTGGATCTTAAAAACCTGAAAAAAGGAGAAAAATTCATTTAAATACGGCATACTTTCTGCCAGAGTTGAACTATGATAAAGATAATTGCCAAATCTACGGTATTCCTTTGCCTGCTCACAGGGACGCTGGCATCTGCTCAGGAAAAGAAAAAGTTCAGCAGTAATCAGAATATTCTGAAATCCATCATTCCGAATGATAAAACGGATTTTTGGGTCTTAGTTTATAATACCTACGGAAAGGACCAGGAAATAAAGGTTTCGGGGACAAAAAAAAGCTACACTCCCCAATTTTCCGGATTTGATCTTTTTCCTGATGAAGATAGCTTTTATTATATAGCATACTCAAAGAACGGACAGATGAACTATGTTAACGATCTTGCCGGGTTAAAAACATTTATCGGGAAGATTGATAACGTTCAGGAAGCTGCAATTGATGCAACTGTGGAAGGGTACTTTGTAGACGAAGAATTTGAAGATATTGCAGGAAACTATTACGAAGATAAAATCAATTACTATTTAGACCTGGGAAAACTTACCTCAAAGGAGTGTCCTTATCAGAAAACACATTATACCCTTACAGTGAACAAGTCCACGGGAGCTGTTACCCATGTGAAAGATAACGGAACCTATATTGAGCTTTATAACAAGAAATGCCCCAATAATCCGAGGCTTTTGAAAATTGAGAAAAAAGAGGAAAAACAAGATGAGCCTAAAAAAACAACCAGATCAACCGGGAAAAAATAACCATTACGAAACGGAAAGACTGATTATACGTCCAATGTCTCCGGAAGATAAAGAATTCATTTACGAGCTTTACAACAGTCCCAAATTTATAAAATATATAGGTGATCGGGGTATCCGTACTGTTTCGGATGCTGAGGAATACATCAGGAGCAGGTTTCTTCCGCAACTTGAAAGGCTGGGATTCGGAAATTATCTTATAATTACCAAAGATGGAAGTCATAAGATCGGTGGTGTGGGAATATTCGAACGTGAGGGATTGGATGTGGTGGACATTGGCTTTTCCCTTCTTGAAGCCTATGAAGGTAAAGGCTACGCTTATGAAGCAGCCCGAAAGGTGAAATCAATCGGGATGGATGAGTTCGGGCTCAGGAAACTTTCAGCAATTACCACCAAAGATAATTTTTCATCCCAGAAATTAATTGAAAAGCTGGGCTTACGATTTAAGAAATTCGTTACACTTCCCGATGATAACGAAGAGCTGATGTATTACGAGACAGAATGACCTTTGAAGCGTTAACTCGGTGATGGAAACTGTTTACCCTTCCAGAATCTGCTCGGCTGCGGCCTTTGAGGTTACTTTTTCAATTACTCTCGTGCAGATCCCGTTTTTATCAAAAATAAACGTTGTCCTTACGATTCCCATATAAGTTCTTCCGAAAGTTTTTTTCTCCTGCCAGACCCCGAATTTTTCAATGATATCGTGGCTCTCGTCTGCAATTAAATCATAAGGGAAGGCAAACTTGTTATGGAAATTTTTTTGTTTTTTCACAGAATCTCCACTTATCCCGAGCAGCTGGAAGCCGGCTTTTTTCAGTTTGGAATAATTGTCGCTTAAATTACATGCTTCTACTGTACACGTTGGAGTATTGGCCTGGGGATAAAAGAAAATAACCAGCTTTTTCCCGATTAGGCTGGATGATTTTATGATTCCTCCATCTTGATTGATTCCTTCAAATTCCGGTAATTTGTCTCCAACTTTAAGCATAATGTTTAATTTTGTTCAAATTTAATAGTTAAATGACAAAAAAGCAAAGAGCAGAGCTCATTCAGCTTGAACTGGAAAAATTATATCCCGAAGTTCCTATTCCGCTAAATCATACAGATCCTTTTACATTATTGGTCGCTGTGGCCCTTTCTGCACAAACCACGGACAAAAAAGTGAATGAGGTTACCCCAGGCCTTTTTAAAGTAGCGGGAACACCTGAAAAAATGGCAAAACTGGAAGTTGCCGAAATCAAAGAGCTGATTAAAGAAATCGGGCTCTCCAATCAAAAAGCAAAAAACCTGAAAAAAATGGCTGAACTTATTCTCGAAAGGCATGGCGGAAGGGTTCCTTCAACATACGAAGAGCTGGAAGCCCTTCCGGGCGTAGGGCATAAGACTGCTTCCGTAGTAATGAGCCAGGCTTTCGGATATCCCGCATTTCCTGTCGATACACATATCCACAGATTAATGACGAAATGGAAGCTTACTTCCGGAAAAAACGTAGTGGAAACTGAAAGAGATGCCAAAAAGATTTTTCCGGAAAATGTATGGAATAAACTGCATTTGCAAATTATTTTCTACGGAAGGGAATATTCTCCGGCCAGAGGAAAAGGGGAGAAAGACTTTATTACAAAAAAGATGTTTGGTGATAAATAAATTGTTTATAAGGTTTCTATGAATCAAAGTCCAATAATCTTCTGTGATAATTGATCTGCCCCAGGTGATAATCAAGATGAGAAATCAAATGTATCAGGAAATATTCTGTGGACATTTTGCTGTCAAAAACAATAACGGGGTAATCTTTCTTTAGCTGATCTTCAGTTAATTGATCAAGAGAGGAATTGACTACTTCGATGGTAGATTCTATCTGGCTGATAAGTTCGGCCCGTGGGATGTTTTTTAATGAGAACTCAAGATCCCTGTTCCGGATATATCCTGTTCTTCCGAGTTCCGCTCCGATGTAGTGATTCAGATTTCCTATGAGATGAAGACATAAGTTGCCCGCGGAATTTGAAATACCTTTTTCCGTTATCCAGATCCTTTCCTCGTTCCGGTAAGACTCGATTTCTGTTTTTAATTTGTTCAGATCCCTGTTGTAAAGAGACTTTAAAGATTCTGTCATCATATGGGTAGATTTACTATGTTCAGTATCAGTTTTAAATCCGGATAGCAGTATTTTGATCTATTCAGATTTCAAAGTTAATGTAATTGGGAAGATTATCGGCATCTTTGAATCTTTTTTAGTTTAATACTTTATTCTGTCGGGAATGATCCAGGAAAAACAGAACAATTAAACTTCTAAATAAAAAAGCCACAAAATATTTGTGACTTTCATATCTGATTATGGATAGCTACAGGCTCTACTTTTGTTTTCTGGCCCAAAGTTCCATTTTTCTGTTCAGAACGTCCAAAGGAAGACAACCCTGGCTTAATACCTCGTCATGGAATTTGGCCAAACTGAATTTATTCCCCAGCTCTTTCTGATATTTTTCTCTCAATTCCCGGATTCTCAGAGAGCCGATTTTATAGCCTAAGGCCTGTCCCGGCATTGCCATATATCTTTCCACCTCGGCGGTTGCACTTGCTTCATCGTAGGAAATATTGCTTAAAAAATATTTAATGGCATCTTCTCTTGTCATTTTTCCGGTATGTAGGCCTGTATCAACCACCAATCTCACAGCTCTCAGCATCTGATCGCTCAGATATCCCATTTTCTGGTAAGGATCTGTATACAACCCGAATTCCGGGCCTAAGGTCTCGCAGTAATGAGCCCAGCCCTCACCATAAGCCCCGAACCATCCGAATCTCATGAATTTCGGGAGCTTTGTATTTTCCTGCTGAAGAGAAACCTGATAGTGATGCCCGGGGATCGCTTCATGCAGGAAAAGAGACTCCATCCCTGAAGTTATGTTGAATTTTGATGGGTCGGGAAGCGGAACATAAAATATCCCGGGTCTTTTTCCGTCTGCTGTTCCCTGCATATACTCAGCGCTGGCACTTGCCTCCCTGAATTTTTCAGTTTGCCTTATCTCAAACTTTGTTTTCGGGGTTACCCCGAACATGGTTTTCAGTTTTGGGGTAATCTTATTTAAGATCCCGTTGAAGCCATCAAGAACTTCCTTCGAGGTCTTGTAGGGCATGGCTTTCGGATCAGTTTTAACGTAGCTGATAAATTCTTCCAGGGTGCCTTTATATACTAACTGTTGCTTTACTTTTTCCATTTCTGCCCGCAGCATAGCTACTTGCTGGGTTCCGATTTTATTGATCTCTTCAGGCGTTTTTCTGGTGGTTGTCCAGCTTTTTACATAATACCTGTAAATATCATTTCCATTGGGCAGGCTGTTATACCCATCCGTATCTCTGGCTTTCGGCAGGTATTCTTTTTCCAGGAAATTGCCCATTTTCGTATAAGCCGGAATTATTTTCTGGATGATGGCCTCTTGATACAGAGCAGAATATTTCTCTTTTTGAGCTCTTGTAAAATCTTTCGGGAAGTTTTTAACAGGCCCGTAGAAAATATTCTTATCCAGATCAGAAGTGATGATCTCCTCTGCTTTCATTTGAGGAATCATTTTGATAACCAGCTTCTTGGGTAATACGAATTTGTTGTTGATTCCTTCTCTGAAATTCTCTGTAGCAGCATTCATCCAGTCCGGGAATTTATTCATTCTTCTTAGCCAGTTGTCATAATCTTCTGTGGTTTTAAACGGTTGCGGACCCTGGCCACTTCCATATAAAGGAAAGATGAGGGGAAGCCCTGAAAACTGTGTAAAAGGAATATATTCCGGATGATAGACATAAGCTTCCATTTTATCTTTCAAAGTATAATCCAGCACATCATATACTACCTTATCCTCATCGGAAAGCCTTTTGTAGTCTACATTTTTAAGCTGCTTCTGAACCGTATTATAAAAAGCGATCTCTCCTGAAATAAAATCTTTGTCAATATTGATCGGCAGCTGGTCATTATACCTTGTATCCCCCTGAGAGGTGGCTTCCAGAGGATAAAGCTTAAGATACTGCTCATAATAATTAGATGCAATAGAATCAAGATTGGTAGGAGTGACTTTCGTTAAAGGCGAATCAGATTTTTTACAGGAAGAAAGGCTGATTGCCAAGCCGAGTCCTACAATGCTTTTCAATATAATGTTTTTCATTTCAGAACTTTTGTAAACAAAAGTAAGTAATTAAAAAAAACCGGCTTATAGGAGGAGTTGATTTTTAAAAAATAATTTTCAAAAAATTTTACACTTTCAATCAATTTTTTATCTTTGTTGAAAACGTTTAACAATCATATTATTACAGCTCTTTTTTAAGAAAAAATGAAAGGGATTTTAAAAATTTACCATCCGGACGAAACGCTAAAATACAATATCAGAAATACTTATTGTAAGGCGGTCTACAGCAATCAACAACATTTTCTTGAGGTTGAAATCATTACGGATGACGGTTTGGATCATGTAGAAGATGATTCTTTACAGTATAACTTTCCGCAACTATCACTTGAAGTTTTTGATTTCCCTATCGAATCTCCGGAAATAGAAGGAAAAACAATCAAGATCAACGATTCTGACGAAGAAAGCTATACCGAGGTTGATCTGTTCGATGATGAAGAGGCTTATATTTATGATAACGAGCTTTTTTTTGAGAAGAATGAAGAAGGAGAGCTCCAGGTAATCTGGAAAGGCACAATTGATGATTTCTACACGGGATCCGACACGCCCATTCCATTCAGGCTAAAGTGCGAATTTAAGCAAGATAATATTGAGATAGACGAGGAATAAGAGGTCTTATTCTTCCCTGTATCCATCCAATTTCTTTTCAAATCTTTTTGGAAAGAAATTTGCTGTTTATATATTCATATAACTTTAAGTTGTTTTTAAGCATTTTTTAAGATATCAATTGATAATATTCCATTACATTTGTCGTTTAAAACCATAATAAAATATTCACATTAATGCTGTTAACGGAACTTACCCAGACTTTATTTGCACAGATCGCCGCACCAGCGGCCACAGACAATTTAGAATTTTCATTTTGGAAGATCATGTTCCACGGAGGGGCTTTCGCTAAAGTAGTAATGGTGACCGTATTGCTGCTTGGAGTGTTTTCTGTGTATCTGTTCTTTGAGAGATTTTTCTTTATCAAAAGACTGAGCTCAAAAACAGATCCCAACTTCATGGATAATATTGAAGATTTTATCAAGGAAGGAAAAATAGAATCTGCGTTGGATTACTGTAAAAGGCAAAATTCACCTGAAGGAAGAATCCTGGAAAAAGGTATTTCAAGACTGGGGCGCCCTGTCTCTGATATTGTAAGTGCCATGGAGGCCCAGGCCCAGGTAGAAGTAGCCAATATGGAGAAAAATCTGAACCTCCTTGCCGTAGTACCGAGTATTGCGCCTATGTTGGGGCTTTTAGGAACTGTAATCGGGATGATTTTGGCA
This sequence comes from Chryseobacterium gossypii, assembly GCF_041361455.1. Taxonomy (NCBI): domain Bacteria; kingdom Pseudomonadati; phylum Bacteroidota; class Flavobacteriia; order Flavobacteriales; family Weeksellaceae; genus Chryseobacterium; species Chryseobacterium gossypii. The sequence continues at coordinate 10,598 of NZ_JBGCUR010000030.1, forward strand.
TTTTTCAATTTATCCCATGCAACAGGGTCTTTTTCACCCAAAACACTTTCTGAAGGCATTTATACAGCTTTGGGGCAAACAGCTGTCGGGCTGGCTGTAGCCATTCCTGCCAACTTTTTCTATAATGTGCTTTTAACGAGAATTGATAAATTTGTTCTAAGAGCTCAGAATATGTCAGGAGAATTTTTGGATCTTATCAACAAACCTTTATAATCTGTCTTATGAAAATACAGAGAAGAAATAAAGCGAACCCGGAGTTCAGTCTGGCAGCGATGACAGACGTCATTTTGCTGATGCTGATCTTCTTCATGGTGACATCTTCGGCAGCCAATCAGAGTGCAATAGATGTAAAATTGCCTAAAACAGCTGCTGCTGACGACAATGTGCCTAATCCTCTTACAGTGAGCATTAAGCCTGACGGATCTTACTTTGTTGATGATTCTCCGGTTATGAAAGACCAGCTGGAACAGACCATTGTAAATAAGCTGGCAAACCAGACGAATAAGTCATTTACCATACGTGCAGATGAGAATACCATGCATAAGGATGTAGTTTTTGTAATGGAAATTGCTGAAAAATATAAATTTAATATTGCTATTGCCACGGTTAAGGAAAAATAAGCCGGAGCAGGCAGGAAATATAAAATGAAAAGCTATACAGTAAATAAAAATGAGGAAAACCGGGACAGGATAAAAAGTGCTTTGCTTTCTGTTCTGATCTGGTCTGCCATCCTGCTTTTTGTTTTTCTTTATAAATTAAAACCGGAACTGGAGCAGGAACCTGAAGTGGTAACTACGATGCTTGTCAATTTCGGGGATAACAGAAACGGAAATGGGATCGAAGAGCCGGCCAACCAGGAAGGAAGCCTGGCTGCAAAGGCTGAAGCTACTTCTGACCCTGTAGAATCGGCTGTTCCGGAAACAAAAACCGTGATAAAACCGGAGCCCCAGCCAGAGACAAAAAAATCTGAAACGAAGGAGAAAATAATCGCAGGAAACAATTCAAAAGTTACGGTTCCTAAAAAAGAAGAGTCCAAATCAAATAAAAAAGCAGCAGCAGGCTCTACAGCATCTAAAAACACTAAAAAATCCACTGCCTCAACAGCTAATTCAAAAACAGGAAGCGGTGATGGTAAAGGCAACGCAGCCATAGGGAATCTGATCAGAGGCAGGGGAACAAAAGCAGGAAGCCAGGGAACCGGAACCGGTATAGGGAATGCAGGAGATCCTTTGGGAGGAGACGGGAATGGAGACAGTAAAGTAGGGATCGACAGGAAGCTGGTAGGTTTTATTCCGGGAACCATGGGAAGAGGAGGAGCTCAGCCTTCACATAACTGTTCTGCCAGCGGGTCGATCACAATTTCATATACAGTGGATAAAGCGGGAAATGTAGTTTCTGCAAGAAGGGCAGGAGGTATTTCAGACCCTTGCGTAGTTTCTACGTCCGTGGCCTGGGTAAAAAAATATGTTAAGGCTGAGAAAGCCAGCACCTCTTCAACAGGAACTTATAAAATAACATTTTAATAAGGCCTGTTTATTTCAACAGGTCTTTTTCGATAATATTATTGTCCTTTCTCAATCTTTCCTTTTCCTTTATCTCCATCTCCCGGAGGATTTGTTGGCCTGATTTTATATTTCCGCTCTGATCTGCCTGATCAGGTATCCTGAATTTATCCGTATGGAATTCTGCCAGCGGATCTTCCCGGTATTTTTGATAAACTTTTACATATTGTGGATATGTAAGCCTGGGAAGTGTTTTGTAAGGCCGTATTTCCGGATATATAAAATCTTCAGCGGTATTTCTGATCCCTCTCAGCACGAAAGAATGCTGATGTCTGCTGTCTTCTATCTGAATGATGAGGCCGGGTAACCCGCGGAATTTATAAGGACCGTCCTGTAAAGGGATATCGTTGCTGAACCAGGCAATCCATTCTCTGCCGGCAAGGGATGTTGTTGCTTTCAGTACTTTCAGGCCCAGGATTTCTTTAAATCCGGGAAGTAGCTTCCATACCGGCTCACGATTATCCTCGATTAAATATCTTGTTGAGCCGATGGTGGTAAGATGATCAAGAGTTTTATCTGAATAATACTTGATGATCCTGTCAGAAACAGCCGGGGCAGGGCCTGTATAGGGCTCGAAATTGCCTTTTTTCCTGTTGGAAAGTAATACAGAATCTATTTTCATACCTTGTTGGCTGTAATATTCAGATTTATCCTTACCGGCATTCAGAATCATAATTTCAGATAGCTTACTTTCAGCAGCCGTTGAATCCGGAACGAAGGTGTATTCATATGTAAAGATCTTATTCTGGCCGGATATAAGGGCTGAAAAAAAAGATAATATGATACCGTATATTACTTTCATACAGGTTAAATCAACGCTTTCAGCTCATTGATTCTGTTGATGACCGGAAGTGCAAAAATCCCGCTTGTCTGTAGATAAAGTTCATAAAATGTTTTGGCCTTGCCTAAGAAATCGGTATTGTTATTCTCTTTTCCTTTCAGATAAAAAAGATTAGCCAGCATTTCATAATAATCTTTATGGTCCCTTTCCTGTTTTTCATTGACGATCTTTATCAGCTCATCCTTCGTTTTGGATGCGACCTCTGCAAAATCCATTTTGAAGATATCTTTCATTAAAGAATCGAAATCCAACTCTTTCTGCATTAGGCTTTCTTCCGGCTTGTCAAGAATCAGCTTTTCCAGTGCCTGGGTCAGCTGGCGGATGAGTCGTAGTGTAAAATCTTTATCCTGAATCATGTGTCTGTTTTTAAAAATTTAAATAATCTTCAGTTCCTGTCAGCTGGCTCCATCTTGCTGAGAGGAATCTGGCATAGTTGGCGGGAGAGAGGCCGTAGGTTCCCAATGAATGGCCGTCATTTACTTCAACCAGGACCATCTCATTATTGCCGGTTATACCAAAATCCAAAGCGTAGGAATGAGGCTGTGAGGTAAAGGAGTCTATTGCCTTTTGTATCGGCTCAATATCCATCCGGGTATCCCATGCCCCTTTATACCTCCGGACATCCAGAATCTCCCTGTAGCGGATAAAACACCTCCATTCCGTTCTGAAATCTACAAGCTCTGAACACCAGATCTCTGTATCTTTTTCTTCATTGATGATGCCCAGGAAATCCATTTCATTTTTAATCACTTTTCCGGCAAAAAGCTTGGTTTCTGTTTTAGGCTTGATGAAGATATTCCAGCTGCTTTTATTGTTAAATAATTCATTTACTGTAGAAGACCATATCTTTCTTTTCAAAAAGGAGGTAAGTTCTTCAGGGTAATCCAGCTCCTTATCCGGCCGTATGATCCTGAGATTCTGCAGCCGCTTTCTTACGTCCCGATTCCTCCCACAATAATATCTTCCGGGTTTTCATCCTTAATTTCATCAGCATCAACGAATTTTATGATTTCAAAGCCAAAGTTTTTAAAGCCCTCATAAGCAACGAATGCATTCACATTGTAAAACTCTCCGTTTGTATCAGTCTGAATGTACACTTTCATGATCAGGCAAAGAAAAGATAAGCCAACGCTATTGAAGTAATAATTCCGGCCAGATCAGCCAAAAGCATGGCTATTACTGTATATCGCGTATTTTTCACAGCTACTGCCCCGAAATATACGGCGATCACGTAAAACGTAGTATCTGAGCTTCCCTGAAGCACTGCTGCCAGTTTTCCCTGGAAGCTGTCTGCCCCGAAGGTTGCCATGGTATCCACCATCATTCCTCTTGCTCCCGAGCCGGACAAGGGCTTGATTAATGCGGTTGGAAGGCCGTCAACGAACCGGGTATCCAGATGGGCAATATCGGCTACCCATTTCATGCCATCGATAATGACGTCAAACACTCCTGAAGTTCTTAGCAGGGAGATGGCGACCAACATCCCTACCAGATAGGGAATGATCTTCACACAGGTTGTAAACCCTTCTTTGGCTCCCTCAATAAAAGCATCGAAAACATTGATCTTTTTATAAACAGCTCCGAGGACTATGCCCAGAAATATGAATAAAATAAGGCCGTTGCTCAATACTTTGCTGAAGGTGTCCAGCTCATCTTTGCTGAGCTGAACCAGATACAGCACCAAAAGGCCGATAACCGCCGAAATCCCTCCTACATAAGCAATAACCACAGGGCGCAGCAAATTGATTTTCTGGTATAATGAAACAATGATCATTGCAGCCAGGGTCGCCGTAAAAGTAGCGATCATGCAGGGAAGAAAGATGTCGGTTGGCGTTTTTGAGCCCATTGAAGCTCTGATCGCGATAATGGAGACCGGGATCAGGGTCATTCCTCCGGCATGGAGACAGAGGAACATGATCTGGGAATTGCTTGCCGTATCTTTATTGGGGTTCAGGTCCTGCAGGCTTTCCATTGCTTTCAGTCCAAACGGTGTTGCGGCATTATCCAAGCCCAGAAGGTTCGCGCTGAAGTTCATCAGCATATGGCCAAAAGCAGGGTGGTTTTTGGGGATCTCAGGAAACAGCTTTGAGAAGAAAGGCTGGATGAAGCGGCTTAAAAGATTAATGCCTCCGGCTTTTTCCGCGATACTCATAAAGCCCATAAATAAAGTCATGATTCCGATGAGACCCAGACAGATCTTTACAGCGGTCTCGGAAGTTCCGATAACTCCGTCTGCTTCCTGTATCCGGTAAATTTTTACATCCTGTTTTAAAGTGTCTGTTTTATAGTGGATTCTGTTGTCTGCAAAGTCTGGCCTTTTCATCAGGCTGTCTCTGATAACAGGGGAGAGGGTATTCATTTTTTGCGTGGCAATTTGCACGGTATCTCCTCCCTTTCCTACTACCATATCGTTGAAAATAGTTTTGTAGTTCCCGAATGAAATATACTTTATACTGGCAATGCCTATGGCGATAATGATAAAAGCCGACCAAATTCTGCTTAGAACCATTTGATTAAATTAAAAGTTTAGAAAAGATAATAAATTATAATGTAAAATGTCAACTTTATTTTTGGTCTTCAAGATAAACCAGATATCCTTCAAAGTCCTCATCCAGGCTTCTCAGAACCTTAGCCTCTTCCGATCTCTTGATCAGGGCATCAATGAAGAATCCCTTTTCAAAGAACTGGCGGTGTATCCCCGGTAGAAGTTCCATGAAGTAGTCCATTCCGATTTTATTGTTATGAAGATCCATTTTGGTTTCCAGCGGCTCATTGGGGAACAATTCTTCATGCATGTCCGTAATCCTTTTGCAGAAATCCAGCGCTTTCCGGGGAGATGAGATTTTACAGCAATACATCATAATAAAGCAACACCATAGCGCGTGCCTGAATGCGTTTCCGACACCGTTGCCGGAGGCTGATTCCGGGAATTTTTTCTGTGCTATGCTGAAAGCCTGCAAAGTTGCATAAAAGCTTAATAATGAGAAAAGAGGATGCGGTAAGACCAGCGATAAAAGACGGATGATCTTTTTAAAGCTAAGTGACCGGATAGTATTGAAAAATATTCTAAAAGTCCTCATAAAAAAATCTCTCCCTGATCAGAGAGAGATTATATCATTTAGTTATAATTTCAGGCCTTAGCAGCCAGTAAATTTACTGTTCTGGATACGGTATCCCTGATCTCAGTTCTTTTTACAATAAAATCAACGAATCCTTTTTCCTGCAGGAATTCTGAAGTCTGGAATCCTTCCGGAAGATCCCTGCCAATGGTTTCACGGATTACTCTTGGCCCTGCAAAGCCGATAAGCGCTCCGGGTTCAGCCATAATAATATCGGCTGTCATTGCGAAAGACGCCGTGATCCCTCCAAAAGTAGGATCACACAGATAGGCAATGTATAAGAGGCCGGCTTCCGAAAGCTGTGCCAGCTTAGCCTGTACTTTAGCCAGCTGCATCAGTGAATAGGTTGCTTCCTGCATTCTTGCCCCTCCGGACTGACAGATGATCATATACGGAAGTTTATGAGCGATACAGTAGTCAACGGCCCTTCTGATCTTTTCACCCATTACAGAACCCAAAGACCCTCCGATAAAGGCAAAATCCATACAGGAAACCACCATTTCAGTTCCCTTCACGGTACCCACGGCATTTCTGATGGAATCGGTGAGCTTTGTTTTGGCTTTTACTTCCTTTAAACGGTCAGCGTAAGGCTTGGTATCTTTGAAATTCAGGATGTCTATGCTTTCAACATTAGCGTCTAGTTCAGTGAATTTACCTTCATCAAAAAGGATGTCAAAAAATTCCGCACTTCCTATTCTTACATGAAATCCGTCTTCAGGAGAAACGTAGTTGTTTCTCTTTAATTCATCATGCTCTACTATTTTTCCTGATGGTGTCTGATGCCAAAGTCCTTTGGGCACATCTTTTTTTTCATCAGTAGAGGTAGTAATGTTTTTTGCTTTTCTTTTAAACCAGTCGAATGCCATTTATGAAATTTTAGATTTTTAATTTCAGATCACGGATGAACGTGAGCTGTTCCAAAAGCCGGGCTTCTTGACCCCGTGATCTGAAATTTATAATTTATTTAAGCGTATTTACGTTATTTAAATCTTCAAACGCTTTAACCAATCTTGCGGAGAATGTTTCCTCACCCTTTCTCATCCAAACTCTTGGATCATAGAATTTCTTATTAGGTTTTTCTTCTCCTTCAGGGTTTCCGATTTGAGTTCTTAAATAATCTATGTTATTTAGCATATAATCTCTGATCCCTTCGGTATAAGCAAACTGAAGGTCTGTATCAATATTCATTTTGATCACACCATAATCGATCGCTTCTCTGATCTCTTCCAAAGTAGAGCCCGAGCCTCCGTGGAATACAAAGTTTACAGGCTTGGCTGCAGTTCCGAATTTTTCCTGAACATATTTCTGGGAATTATCTAAGATTTTCGGGGTAAGAACCACATTTCCGGGCTTATATACCCCGTGTACGTTACCAAAAGCGGCAGCAATAGTGAAATTATTAGATATAGCCTTTAGTTTTTCGTAAGTATAGGCTACATCTTCAGGCTGAGTGTATAGCTTGGAATTATCTACATCAGAGTTGTCTACCCCGTCTTCTTCACCTCCGGTCACACCGATTTCCACTTCCAGAGTTATATTCATTTTAGCCATTCTTTCAAAATATTTCGTGGAAATTTCAAGGTTTTCTTCCAAAGGTTCTTCAGAAAGGTCAAGCATATGAGAAGAATAAAGAGTTTTTCCTGTCTGTCTGAAGAATTCTTCATTAGCATCCATCAAGCCGTCGATCCAAGGCAATAATTTTTTTGCACAGTGGTCTGTATGTAAAATTACAGTAGCTCCGTAGGCTTCTGCAAGGGTATGAATATGTCTTGCTCCGGCAATAGCTCCTAAGATAGCAGCTTTTTGCCCGTCATTGCTTAATCCTTTTCCTGCATTGTAAGCAGCTCCACCATTAGAAAACTGGATAATAACAGGAGAGTTCAATTTGGCTGCGGTTTCCATCACTGCATTTACGTTGCTTGAACCAATAACGTTTACTGCAGGGAGTGCAAATCTATTTTCTTTGGCATGCTGGAAAATATCTGTAACTAACTGACCTGTGGCAACTCCGGCCGGGAAAATTCTGCTCATGTTTTACTTTTTAAAATATATTATTAGGTGTTTCTAAATTCCTGTAAAGGTAATAAAAATTGATCAATTGCTAATTTCTTTTATCCTTTCCCCAAAGTAGCTTTTGGCGGATGGTTTCATAGAAGCTCAGGTTATTGGGCTGTACCAGAAGGATCTGGAAATCCGCCTTTTTAATGATAATTTCCTTATCTGTTTCTATATGGATCAGCCTGGAATCCAAAGACAGGGAATACTGCGGAACCCGGCTTTCTACTTTAAACTTTATTTCCACTTTATCATTCACAATCAAAGGCCTTACATTCAGGTTGTGCGGGGCAATGGGAGTGATGACGAAGTTTTCGTTATTTGGGGAAATGATAGGCCCCCCGCAGCTTAAAGAATAAGCTGTGGAGCCGGTAGGAGTAGAAATGATAACTCCGTCTCCCCAGAAAACATTTAAAAATTCATCATTGATATAAGAATCTACCGTGATCATTGAGGTTGTTTCTTTTCTGGAAACGGTAACATCGTTCAGGGCGTATGGGAAAAAGCCTTCCAGACCTGGCGATACCACTTCAATCACGGAGCGGCGGCTTGTTTTTATATCACCTCTTAAGATAGAGTCCAGCTCCCTGAAGGCTTCTTCTTTGGTGAAGCTTGCCAGGAATCCCAGCCTGCCGGTATTTACTCCCACGATAGGAATCTCAAGATCCTCCACAAAGGTCAGAGAGTTTACAATAGTGCCATCTCCTCCGAACGTAAAGAAAAGATCCACTTCCTTATCCAGGAGATCCTGTTTGCTGTTGAAGGTTTCAAATATTTTTGAAAACTGAAGCGCCTCAGCCATTTCGTCATACAAAACAGATTTTACACCTCTGCTTTCAAGCTCCGATACAAATTTGCTTAGATATAAAAAGGTGTCAAGATCTTTTTTCTGAGAGTATATGGCTGCCTTCATGCTATATTTCTATAAATTTTTGGAAAAAGCCGAACCGGTCCTTAAACAGATCTGTTTTCTCATCAGAATAATATTTTTCAACAATCCTGTAATCATACCGGTCAAAAGTCCCGTCAATCGAAGCCAGATTCTCATTGCTGATCTTGATGGTGACATGGATCACCTCATCTGACATGAAACTGATGAAACCTCCGTAAAATTTGGAGTTATTGCTTTCAACAATGTTTGCGATCTCTGTCATTGAATACTTTCTGGCCGGGGTTTCTATGGTAAGAATAGCCCCGGATTCCGAAAACAGCGGATATTTGGACAGATCCTGAAAAATGTCTTCACAGCTGATGTATCCCAGGTATTTCTCATTTTTGTTGATCACCGGGATTATATTCGTATTGAAGGTATAGAATAAACGGATGCTGTCCATGATATTATTATCCTCAAGGATGGCGAAACGCTCAATCTGGTGTTCCAGGTCTTTTAGGGTGCCCTCTTCCTCGTAAAGGAAATCCTTGGCAATGGCTCCGTAAAAATGATGGGATTTTTTAATGAAAATATGGGAATATCCAAAGTCCTCTAATGTATTTCTTGCTGATTCTATCGAGTCAGTCAGGCTAAAACACGGGAAATCTTTTGAGATATAGTCCTTAATAAACATTGTGCTAATTTATAAAAAATTAAATGAATTTTTTTCTGAAAAAGAAACTTTTTTTCCTGGAAATAAAAAAAATTGATTTTAAAATTTGTTTGTGACGAAAAAAAAATTACCTTTGTAGCCTTTCATTTTTACTTTTTATTAGATTTATTTCAAACTGCACTGTCTAAAAGACATATGCAGTTTTTTTATTTTCAGGCCTAACAGAATTAACCTGAACTATTTATTTAGGCTGTAGGCAAAGAAGGCAATAGCCTGACTCAATGCTTCTAGTGTTCTTTTGGTGAATAGCATAAAACTTCCGTTGAGGTATTAAGCTGCTTTATCCGGGAAAAAGAAGATTTATTTTAAAGCTTTGGCAAACTCCCACATGACAATACCCCCGCAAACGCTTACATTCAATGAATGTTTTGTTCCCAATTGCGGAATTTCAAGAAAAGCATCTATATTCGGCAGGGCATCATCACTGATTCCTTCAACCTCGTTCCCTAAAATGACAGCGTACTGCTGTGACCGGTCGATATTAAAATCTGTGATCATCCGGCTGTCAGTGGTTTGTTCGATGCCTATAATAGTATATCCCTCACTTTTCAGGTCATTGATAGCAGTATTGATATCTTTCTCGTAGCCCCAGTCTACGCTTTCCGTGGCTCCCAGGGCCGCTTTATGGATTTCCCGATGCGGCGGCTGCGGAGTGATCCCGCATAGAATGATCTTTTTTATAAGGAAAGCATCTGCCGTTCTGAAGGCGGCTCCCACATTGTGCATGCTCCTTATATTATCTAAAATGACGATCAATGGAATTTTCTCAACCTTCTTGAATGTTTCCACATCTATCCTGTTGAGCTCTTCCAGTTTTAACTTTTGTACCAAGGTTTTATTTTGTAGAGATTAATTTTCCGTCTTTATAAATTTCTGTCTTTTCAATACTTCCGTCTTCCCGGTAATGAACCCGCGTGCCGTTCCATTTGTCGTTGGCAAATTCTGTCTCACGTTGTATTTTTCCTGACGGATAAAGCATTTTCCATTTTCCGGTGGCGATTCCGTTTTCATAATAGCCGATCTGCTTTATCGCTTTACCGTCATCGTAGTAAATTTTGCTTTCACCATTCAGCTTTCCAAGTTTATAATTTGAAATTTCTGTCACTATACCGGCCGGAGAGTAAAAAGTGGCAGTGGAACTGTTGTCATAAACATTTTTCTCACCGTTTCTGAAAACTTCCTTTGAGGTAAGTCTGCCATCTTTACCATAGTACATCCACTCCTTTATCTTATAATCTTTCTTGAATTCTCCTTTGGCCTGTACCTTTCCGTCTTCATAATAAAAAATAGCATCGCCGTCCAGCTTTCCTTTTTTCCATTCGGCAATTTCCTTTACCTGTCCGTTCTCATAAAACTGTTTGCAGGTTCCTTCCTGTAGGCCATCCCTGAATCCGCAGGGCTTTTGAGCCATAACCACCGGAAATGAAAAGAGGGCCAATAAGAATGAGTACTTCATAATCATTTTTGGCTCAAAAATAGTAAAATACTTATATTTGGTTAAATTAATATCAATGAAAAAAATATACGTTTTAACAGTGCTGATGTTGGCCTTTATTTTTTCAAAAGCCCAGAACACCTATTATCCGCAGGTTTTTTTTGATAAAAATCTGGCCCAGCAGATGCTCGGTTTTGGAAACGCCACCATTGAGGGAGTAGCATCAACGAAACAAAAAAACAATTGGGGAATCAAACCTTTACTGGCTGAGAAACATTACGCTCCAAAAGGAACCGTGGTAATGCTTTTTCCTGTAACACCTTATTTTGAGGAGTTTTACAAGATGAGAAAGAAGTACGAAAACAAAAAGACAACGGTTTATATGTCTGAAGAGGCTTTTAAATACAGGATTGAGGCGCTCACGGATGATCACGGCAGGTTTAAATTTGAAAAACTGAAGCCGGGCAAATATTATCTGGAAACCATTGTGAACTTTACCGCTACGGCCAGCTATAAGCAGCAAACCGGGCAATCGGATGCCTACAACGCCTATGGGGCATATTTGTATTCTACCCCCATATACCAAACGTTTTTCTATAATTATTCAGCTGCCAACAGGGAAAGTAAATTCGTAGAAATAAAACAGGACGGCGAACTAAAAGAAATCAACCTTTAATGGTTGATTTTTTATTTGGTTCCCATGATCTGATGAACACTTCTTTCAATATTCTGGGCTATGGTTTCCATCGGAATATCGTTTTCATCATTATTGAAAGGATCTTCAATTTCCTCGGCAATGAGCTCAAGGCTCATCAAAACGTAATATACGAAGACCGTAAGCGGAATCATGAAAAGCCCGATATTAATGACATAAGCAATGGGCAGAGCCAATACATACATGATAATGAATTTCTTTACGAATGAAGAATAAGAATAAGGGATTGGTGTGTTCTTGATTCTTTCGCAGCCTCCGCAAACATCCAGGAATCCCGATAACTGCGTATCAAGATACAGCATTTCAACATCTGAGATTTTTCCTTCCTTCTTCAGCTGATTCAGCTTATGCGTCAGCAGAATAATGATTTCACTCGGGCCGTGATGCCTTAAAGAACTTTCTATTTCGGAGTAATCCTCATCCAAAACCAGTCTTGTAGATTCTTTAGATAAATGTTTGGCTAAAAAATGGGGAAAGAATTTAAGATACCGGGCAATCTGTTCCAGATTCTGCCTGTCGTCTCCCAGCAGGGTACTTATCTTTATGGCAAAATTTCTGGTGTCATTCACCAGTTTTCCCCAAAGTTTTCTTCCTTCCCACCATCTGTCATATGCAGTATTGGTCCTGAAAACCAATAATAAGGAAAGTACAAAGCCAAGCAGGGAATGGATCATTCCCACATTACTCACTTTTGATTTTGAAGTAAGATTCAGGTATTCCAGCTCCAGATAAGAAATGCCATAGGAATAAGCACCAACCAGAAGCATGGTCGGGAAAAGAATTTTTAAAGTATCACTCTTATGTAAGCTGAAAAGGATTTTCAGGAAGTGCTTTGTGTTATAAACCCTCATAATTTTTTTTCCTGTACAAATATAAATTTTTTTCGTTTTCCTGCACTTTACGGAAAACCGTAACGCTAATTCCGGAAGGTGGTTTTTCTTTGTTTAAAAAAATAAAATGGGATATTACAGGAAAGGGCATTATAAGAAAGACGGGACCTGGATAAGCGGTCATTATGTAAGCACGATGGGAAGAAAAAGAAAGTCGGCTAAAGGCCCTCAGGGATGTGCCGTCATCATTTTCGGAGGCCTGATCTCAATATTGCTCTGCCTCTTAAGGCAGTAGGCAGGATCTCCTTATGATGGGGAAATGATAATCAATATTAACCTTAAAATTTTTACACATTTTAAAAAAACGTTATTTTTATTTCGCATTAAATAACGAAAACAAAATGATCCTCGAAAAAGTAGATGTTGTAAATGATATCAGCAAGGAAGACTTTCAGAAAAATTATTTCAAAAAAAAGAAACCTCTTTTGATCAAAAACTTTGCAAGCCGTTGGGATGCCTTCCATCGGTGGAATTTCAGCTTTATCCGGGAAAAAGCGGGAGAGCAGGAGGTTCCGCTATATGATAACAGACCGGCCGATGCCTCCAAAAGCTCGGATGCACCGGTGACCCGGATGAAAATGAAGGATTATATTGATACCATAAAAAGCAGGCCTTCGGATTTACGGATCTTCTTTTACATCATTACAGACCGGCTTCCGGAGCTGCTCAAAAACTTTACTTATCCGGATCTGGGGATGAAATTCTTTAAAAGGCTTCCGACTTTATTTTTCGGGGGAAGTGAGGCGCATGTCCTAATGCATTACGATGTAGACCTGGGAGATTTCATTCACATCCATTTTGAAGGCAAAAAAAGAATTTTGCTTTTTGATCAGGAGCAATCGGCGTTTTTATATAAGGTGCCGCTGTCGGTCCATACCATTTATGAACTGAATTATGAAAATCCTGATTATGAAAAGTTCCCGGCCTTGAAATATGCTAAAGGATACGAAATTTTTATGGAGCATGGCGATGCCTTGTTTATCCCGGGGGCTTTCTGGCACTACAACAGATATCTGGAACCCGGCTTTTCAATGTCGCTCCGTGCGCTTCCCAATAAGCCTAAAGTATTTGCCAGCATGCTGTATCACGTTTTCATTATGAGATATACAGACAAGCTTTTACGAAAGCTGTTTAAGGCCAGATGGGTTAATTACAAGCAGAAATGGGCCTATGAGAAAAGTTCCTCTGCCCTGGCAAAATATTTAAGGAAAAATAAGCTTGCCGCCGATTCTTAATTCAGATACAGACCGGCGTGAAAGCCAAAGAATGCTCGGTTCTAATAGGGCCGATTTTTTAAAAGCACTTTAATCGTTCTATTTTATTTCTTACTTTTACCATCCTAAATTTTTAAGAAGATAATTTTTAATGGCAAAATCCAGGAAAGAAACCCCGTTAATGACTCAGTATAATACCATCAAGGCCAAATACCCTGATGCGCTTTTGTTATTCAGGGTTGGAGATTTCTATGAAACCTTTGGGCAGGACGCCGTTAAAACATCCCAGATCCTGGGCATTGTTCTTACCAAAAGAAACAACGGGGAAGGACAGACGGAATTGGCGGGATTTCCCCATCATTCAATAGATTCTTATCTGCCGAAACTGGTAAGGGCAGGAATGAGGGTTGCCATCTGCGATCAGCTTGAAGACCCGAAAATGGTTAAAGGAATTGTAAAAAGAGGAGTTACGGAATTGGTTACTCCCGGCGTTACATTCAATGATCAGGTCTTAAACTCCAAAAAGAATAATTTCCTGCTCTCCCTTCATAAAGAAAAGGAAAAATACGGAATTGCACTGGTGGATATTTCTACAGGCGAATTTTTAGTGAGTGAAGGAAACCTGGAAAAGCTGCTTCATATTGTCAATACTTTTGATCCCAGTGAAATTATCTATCAGAGAAGTGTTCAGATTCCGGAACAGCTTAAAAATAAAAATGCTTTTAAGCTCGAGGACTGGGCGTATCAGTATACCTTTGCCTACGAAAAGCTGACCGGTCATTTCAAAACCAATTCTCTGAAAGGCTTTGGGGTTGAGAGTCTCTCTTTGGCCATTACTGCAGCCGGGGCTATTTTTGCTTATCTGGTGGAAGATACCCATCACAATTTACTTTCTCATATTACGAAAATCAGGGTTATTCCACAGGAAGATTACCTGATGATGGATCATTTCACCTTAAGGAATCTTGAAATTGTCTATCCGAGCAATCCACAGGGGAAATCCTTGTTGGAAATTATTGATAAAACCTGCACTCCGATGGGAGGGAGATTGCTGAGAAGGAGAATCATTCTCCCTTTGAAATCTGTGGATGAGATCAACAGGAGGCTTTCTCTGATTGATTTTTTTAATGAGAATGATAATCTGAAATATGAGATCTGCCAGCTTTTAAAATCAATTTCAGACCTGGACAGGCTGATGGGAAAGCTGGCAGCAGAAAAAATCTCACCTAAAGAATTAGGATACCTGCGACAAAGCCTGATCAATATCCATAAAATTAAAACACTGCTGCATCCTCATGCGGATGTTCTGGCCTGGCTGGAGCCTTTATATGATCTTGAAGAACTCATCGGCTTTTTGCAAAACCATCTCAATGAAGAGCTGCCCGTAAGTATTGCCAAGGGAAATATTGTAAAAGAAGGTGTTTCAGAGGAGCTGGACCGTTTAAGAAACCTTCAGAGCAAGGGACGCGGCTTCCTGGATGAAATGTGCCAGCGGGAAGTGGAAAGAACAGGAATTACCAGCCTTAAGATCGATTTTAATAATGTTTTCGGGTACTTTATTGAAGTGCGGAATACCCATAAAGACAAAGTTCCCGGGGATTGGGTAAGAAAACAGACTCTGGTTAATGCAGAACGCTATATCACGGAAGAACTGAAGGAATACGAAAACCAGATTCTGGGTGCCGAAGAAAAAATAAGCGTGCTGGAAAATGAGCTGTACAGGAACGTATGCTCTGAAACAATGGTTTACATGGACCAGATCCAGGAAAATTCCAATATTATCGCCCAGCTTGATGTGGCGGTGGGATTGTCTGAGCTTGCTGTTTCCGAAAGCTATACCAGACCGGTTCTGAATGACTCCTTTGCCATCGATCTGAAGGAAGCAAGACACCCGATCATCGAAAACGCCCTTCCTTTAGGCGAAAAATATATTCCTAACGACATCTTTTTAGATAAGGACACCCAGCAGATCATTATGGTGACAGGACCAAACATGGCAGGTAAATCGGCAATACTCCGTCAGACCGCAATCGTTTGCCTGCTGGCACAGATCGGAAGTTTTGTTCCCGCCAAACATGCCGAAATAGGAATTTTGGATAAGATCTTCACCCGGGTAGGGGCAACGGATAATATCTCTGCCGGAGAGTCCACCTTCATGGTTGAAATGAATGAAGCTGCCAACATCCTGAACAATATTTCTGAAAGGAGCCTTATTTTATTGGATGAAATCGGCCGCGGAACATCTACCTATGACGGGGTCTCTATCGCATGGGCTATTGCAGAATACCTTCATCAGCATCCTGCCCAGGCAAAAACCTTATTCGCAACACATTACCATGAGCTGAATGAGATGACCGTGAATTTTGAGCGTATCAAAAATTTCCATGTTTCTATTCAGGAGAATAAAGGAAATATTATCTTCCTGAGAAAGCTGATCCCGGGAGGCAGTGAGCACAGCTTTGGTATCCATGTGGCGAAACTGGCCGGAATGCCGGCCAAGGTGGTAAACAGGGCCAACGAGATCCTTAAAACCCTTGAATCCAGTCGCCAGGGCGGAGGTTCTGCTGAAAATATTAAAAGAGTGACCGAAGAGAATATGCAGCTCTCTTTCTTTCAGCTTGATGATCCTGTGCTGGAAAATATCAGGGAAGAGTTGACAAAGATTGATATCAACACCCTTACGCCTATCGAAGCTTTAATGAAGCTTAACGCCATCAAGAAAATGATCGGGGGATAGTTCTGAAATCCTTTTTCTGTACAATAATAAATCAAAGGAAGAATATAGGGAAAGAATATGCGGCATTCTTGATAGCAACGCTCCGTATGAGGTAAGACCACGTCCGGATATCATGATCGTCGCCGGCTTATACAGCAATCTCTACAATTGATGATCTCTACAAAATTGATGACCCTCACCTTAGATCGCCTTGTCCGCACAGAGCAGAGAACTTTACAGGAATATCTGTATCGCAAAGGATTGAATTATAATTATTCTTAATTTTGAATATGAAGAATTTAATAAACATCTTTCTACTGCTGGCCGGTGTATTGATTTTTAAAGCACAGCAAACGGCCGTTTCTGCTATAAAATATGAGGAGCTGGAAAAACGTATCCGGGAGGAAGGAGATAAGCTTCTGGTTGTTAATTTCTGGGCAACCACCTGTGCGCCATGTGTAAAAGAACTCCCTCATTTTATGGAGATCAATAACAGATATGCTGCTGATCCCGGGTTCAAAATGATCCTGGTTTCTTTAGACAGGCTGGCTGATAGAGAAAAAGTCATAAAATTCATCAGAAATAAGAGCCTTACTGCTGAAGTGATTCTACTGGATGACATCAAAAGAATGAATACCTGGATCCCCAGGTTCGAGAAAAACTGGGATGGGAATATTCCCGTAACGATTTTCTATAAAGGTGGTCAGAAAATATACTTTAAGACGGGGAAATGAGTAAGGAAGGCCTTGAAGAAACCATTGCCAAAAATTTACCTTAAACAGAATATTATGAAAAATGTGAAAATTTTATTAGCCGCTTTCATCATAGGAATGGGTTTTCTGAGCTTTACCCAAAGCGGACACAATAAAGAAGCCAAAGAAGGAAGAGCTTCTTTTTCAAAAGGTTACGAAATAGGTGACGAAGCTACGGATTTTAAGCTCAAAAATGTTGACGGAAAAATGGTTTCCCTGGCTGATTATAAAGATGCCAGGGGCTTTATCGTTATTTTTACCTGTAACCACTGTCCCTATGCAAAAAAATATGAAGACAGGATCATTGAGCTTGATAAAAAATACAAAAGCCAGGGTTATCCTGTAATTGCCATTAATCCGAATGATCCTGTGGTGCAGCCGGAAGACGGATATCCGCAAATGATTGAGCGGGCAAAGCAAAAAGGATTTACCTTTCCGTATCTGGTAGATGAAGGGCAAAAGATATTCCCGCAATACGGAGCTACCAAAACCCCGCATGTATTTGTTTTACAGAAAGAAAACAATAAAAATATCGTAAAGTATATAGGGGCTATTGATAATAATTATGAAGACCCGAATGATGTTTCGGAATATTATGTGCAGGACGCAGTGAACGCCCTGATCAAAGGGGAGCCCGTAAAAACGACAAAAACTGTCGCCATTGGATGTACAGTGAAAGTAAAGAAATAGATCAGCCGGCTTCCCGAAGCCGGTTTTAATCAGATAATGAGCATTTGAGAGCAGGACCAATCGTTATGGGATAAACAGCAACAGTCCGGTTCGGGCAGGCTATTGTACCATCACTTTGACAGAAGTTTATATCTCTTTTTTGGAAAGCGCGTATTAGCCTGACCTAATAATTAAGGATTAACGGCAGCCTCATATGGTATTTAACCGGCTGGTCTTTATACATTGCGGGCTTCCATTTTGTTTTGATGGATTTAAGAACGCGTTCCATCTCTTTGTTAAGAGCCGGATTATCTCCGGTTACAATAATGGAGCTTATGTTTCCTTCGGTATCAATTAAGAACTGAGCCTCGGTTTTCGTCGTTTCTCTGATTTTTCCTGACAGCCTGCTGATACTAAAATTCCTGGAAAAGGCACGCCTGAATGCACTCATCCCACCCGGAAATTCGGCAGGACTATCAACTTTTCTGTTGATTCTGACCCGGGCTGAATCATTGATGGTCTGTGGCTGTACCGTTTCCGGTTCTTTTACCTGGGAAAAACCAAAACTGAATACCAGACACAAAACAATAGCAAAAATATTTTTCATAAGGTAATTTATAAACTGTTAAGATCTTGTGCAATAAGCCATGCCTCACTCCAGCAAGCCTGAAAATTGAATCCTCCCGTTACGGCATCTATATTCAGCACTTCCCCGGCAATATAAAAATTCGGGAGCAATTTTGAAGACATATTTTTAAAATTGATCTCCTTTAAATCAACCCCGCCGGCAGTTACAAATTCATCCTTGAACGTTGATTTGCCGGTTACCTGTAACTTCTTTTTACACAGGTTTTCCAGAATGGCCCGGGCCTCTTTCCCGGAAATATGGGCGACCTGCTTATGGGGATCAACCTTTGAGGTTTCCAGGATCTTTTGCCAGAACCTGTTGGTGACTTCAAAGATTTTAGATTGCCCGATTGCTTTTTTCGGATTACTTTGTTTGAAACCCAGAAAAGCCTCTTCAGCATCGTGGATAGCCATTGATATAAAGTTTACTTCGATTTGAAACTGATAATTGAGCAGGGCAAGGCTGAGGGCCTCCCACGCAGAAATTTTTAATATCGCAGGTCCGGAAAGGCCCCAATGAGTGATCAGAAGGGGGCCACTTTCTTCGGTTTTCAGTTCCGGGATTGATATTTCAGCATTTTCAAAACTGGTTCCCGCCATTTCTTTTAATAGCTCATCTTTGATGTTAAACGTGAAAAGAGACGGTACGGGAGGAACGATTTTATGGCCCAATCCCTCAACGATTTTCAGGGATTTCGGTGAGCTGCCTGTGGCGTAGATAATATAATCAGCTTCCAGATCCCCTGAATTGGTCCTTACGATATATTTTTCATCTTTCTTCAGGATTTCTTTTACCGGACATTTGGTCCTGATTTCGATCTTTTTTCGCTGTGTCTCATTTAGAAAAGTATTAATGATGGTCTGTGAAGAATTGCTTTCCGGGAATATCCTGTTATCATTCTCTATCTTCAACGAAATTTTTCGTTGACCAAACCAGTCCATGGTATCACCGGGCTGAAACTTAGTGAAAACGCTTAGCAGCTCCTTATTTCCGCGGGGATAAAACCGGACCAGCTCTCTGGGATCAAAACATGCATGGGTGACATTGCAGCGGCCACCCCCGGAAATCTTCACTTTTTGAAGCACATCAGAGCTTTGCTCAAGAATGGTAATCCTATATCGGGTTTCATCAAGATTCGAAGCACAGAAAAAGCCTGCAGCCCCACCTCCGACAATAATAATTTGTTTCATATGTACGTAATCCTATGCTGAAGATTATTTTTCCAAAAGTACAATTTTTATAAACCATCTTATTTGAGTATTTTTGAAGAATATTCTAAAAACAATCATCAATGGTTTTTTATCATAAATTCGAAGTGCGTTGGAGCGATCTTGATGCCAACAAGCACCTTGCCAACTCATCCTATGTTCAATATTGCGCCCAGGCCAGAATGGCTTTTATGACCAAAGAAAAAATGGGTGTTACCCAACTGAGCCGTTGGGGTATCGGTCCCGTGATTCTGCACGAGAGGTATTCTTTTTTTAAAGAGATTTATGCCGATCAGACTGTTATTGTAAGTGTGGAAATAGACGGATGTTCAGAAGACTCTTCCATTTATCGTTTCCTGCATAAGTTTTATACCCCGGATGGTGTCCATTGTGCCACTTCGGAAGCTACAGGAGTATGGATCGATATGATGCTGAGGAAAATGACCACTCCTCCTGACGATGTGGTAGAAGCCATGAACAAATATAAAAGCCCGGAAACAGTAGTGCTCAGCAAGGAAGACTTTAAAAAGCTTCCTTTCCACCCGCATAATATTGATCCGGCAGAATTTGGGGCTATTTAAGAATGGATAGCGGGAGAAGCTTCTATAAGCCCGTAGAGCGGCCCTATTTTATATCACTATAAAAATAAATTGTATGTTTGAAGATAAATCACAGGAATTAACACCGATCTCCAAATTAGGGGAATTTGGTCTTATCAAGCATCTGACGGAGCATATCACACTGGCCAATGCCTCTTCGGAGCTTGGGGTGGGTGATGATGCGGCGATTGTTGACCCGGGGAATAAAAAAATGGTCCTTACCACAGATGTTCTTGCGGAAGGGGTCCATTTTAATCTGGGATACGTTCCATTAAAGCACCTGGGCTATAAAGCCGTTGTGGTCAACCTTAGCGATATTGCGGCAATGAACGCCACGCCGACACAGATCCTTGTTTCTTTGGCTGTTTCCAACCGTTTCCCGGTAGAAGCCCTCGAAGAAATTTATTCCGGGATAGAAGCTGCCTGTAAACGGTATAAAGTTGATCTCATCGGAGGAGATACCACAAGCTCAAAATCCGGCCTTGTAATAAGTATTACAGCCATCGGGCTCGAAGCTGAAGAAAATCTGGTGAGAAGAAGCGGCGCCAGACCGAATGACCTTCTTGTAGTCACCGGTGATCTGGGAGGAGCTTATATGGGACTTCAGATCCTGGAGAGAGAGCATGCTGTTTTCCTTGCCAATCCTAACATGCAGCCCGAAATGGAAGGATATGACTATATTCTGGAAAGACAGCTGAAGCCTGAAGCAAGGACAGACGTTAAAAATATTCTGGAAACTCTGGAGATTAAGCCTACTTCTATGATCGATATTTCTGACGGATTGGCTTCAGAAATTCTGCATCTTTCGGACCGCTCAGGCGTAGGCTTCAGGCTTTACGAAGAAAAAATCCCGATGGACAGCCTTACCATCTCTACTGCGGATGAATTTAATTTAAATCCCGTAGTTACAGCCTTAAGCGGAGGAGAAGATTATGAGCTGCTGTTCACCATTTCACCCAACGATTTTGATAAAATTAAGAATCATCCTGATTTCACAATCATTGGGCATGCCACAGAAAAAGAAGAAGGAAACTTTATGGTAGCAAGAGGATCGAACCAACTGGTGGCCTTAACGGCACAGGGATGGGACGCCTTTCTGGGAAATCAGCAAAATGACGGAAAATAAAATATTAAAAAATCCCCTTGCAAACAAGGGGATTTTATTTAATTGGTCTTTACAATGTTAATGATAACCTCTGTGGCCTTTTCCATACTTTCCAGTGCCACATATTCGTAAGGTCCGTGGAAGTTGATCCCTCCGGCAAAGATATTCGGACACGGAAGACCCATATAAGACAGCTGGGCTCCGTCGGTGCCTCCTCTGATCGCTTTGATCTTAGGCTCAATTCCTGCTTCCTTCATGGCTTTGGCTGCCAGATCTATAATATGCATTTTGCCTTCGAACTGCTGTTTCATGTTTCTGTACTGCTCTTTTATCTCAACTTCAGCGGTTCCTTCTCCGTGCTTTTGGTTGAATTCGGCAACTTTCTTTTCCATGAATTTTTTTCTGGCTTCAAACTTTTCTGCATCATGGTCACGGATGATGTATTGAAGCCTGGCTTCGGAAACATCGGCCGTAATATCCATCAAATGATAAAAGCCTTCGAACCCTTTGGTGGTGGAAGGGGTTTCATCAGCAGGAAGCATCTGTGCGAATTCAGCAGCCAGGAGCGCAGCATTGATCATTTTCCCATAGGCATATCCCGGGTGCACGCTTAATCCGTGGATCTTTACCACCGCACCTGCGGCATTGAAGTTTTCGTACTCCAGCTCACCCACTTCTCCGCCATCCATTGTATAGGCCCATTCAGCACCGAATTTGGAAACATCAAATTTGTGGGCACCTCTACCGATCTCTTCATCCGGGGTGAAGCCTACGGCAATTCTTCCGTGTTTGATCTCAGGATGAGAAATCAAATACTCCGCAGCAGTTACAATCTCTGCACAGCCGGCCTTATCGTCGGCGCCCAAAAGGGTATTGCCATCCGTTGTTATTAAAGTCTGGCCGATATATTTTTTTAAGCTTTCAAATTTTGAAGGAGATAAGGTAAACCCTGTTACCTGGTTCAGAACCAGATCACCCCCGTCGTAGTTTTTCCATACCTGCGGATTTACATTTTCGCCGCTGAAATCCGGTGAAGTATCATAATGAGAAATAAAACCAATCGTCGGTTGACTATCACTTTCAAGATTAGAAGGGATGTAGCCCATAATATAGCCGTTGTCATCAATCGAAACATTTTCCAGACCGATCGTTCTGAGCTCTTCTGCAATATATTTGGCGATATCCCACTGTTGAGGTGTTGAAGGTGTGGCCTCACTTTCCGCATCACTCGTGGAATATATTTTTACATAGCTAAGAAAACGGTTCAGCAGCTTTTCTTTCCATAATTGGTTGAATTCTATTGTACTCATCAGATATCATAAATTTTAGCAAAGTTAACAAATTTGAGGCTCAGAAGAAGTTATTTGAACATGGATATCAATTATTGAAATTTTAAATCGGTTATAAATTACTGTAAATCAAAATAGTATTAGCTTTGTATGATATTATATGAAATGGTTTAGTTTTATTATATTTGAGAAAATCAAAAAGTAAAAATGTTTCTTACTGAATGTCCGCGAGACGCGATGCAGGGTTGGGGAGAGTTTATTCCTACCGGAAAAAAAATAGATTACATCAACTCTTTAATGGAAGTTGGTTTTGATGTATTGGATTGCGTAAGTTTTGTTTCCCCGAAAGCGATACCTCAGATGGCCGATTCTGACGAGGTTGCTGAAAATATTGACAAATCCTTGTCCAATACCAAAGTTTCTGCAATCATTGGAAATTACAGGGGAGCGGAAAAAGCGCTGAAGCACAAGTCCGTAGATATTCTGGGCTTTCCATTTTCCATTTCCGAGACCTTTCAACACAGGAATACCAATAAAAGCCAGGAAGAGGCCTTTAATGAGATCGTCAGAATGCTTGAGCTGGTGAAAAGTGAAGGCAAACAGCTGAATATTTATTTCTCTATGGCATTCGGAAACCCTTACGGGGAAATGTGGAAATGGGAGGATGTAGATTTCTGGGCACAGAGATTTTCAGACATCGGCATCAAAGATATCCTGCTTTCCGATACCACAGGAGTGGCTGATCCTGAAACAATAGCCCTTTTATTTGAGAAAATACCTTCCAAATATCCGGAGATCAATTTCGGAGGCCATTTCCACAACCGATATGAGGATTCTTACTCAAAGCTGAAAGCCGCTTATGACAAAGGGTGCCGAAGATTTGACAGTGCCATTAAAGGAATCGGCGGATGCCCGATGGCCAAGGATGACCTGGTGGGAAACATGCCTACGGAACAGGTGATTAATTTTATGAGCGCCGAAAAAATCAGCCATAACCTTAATCTTCTTAACTTCGAAAGCGCCTATAACAAGGCTAAGGATATTTTCCATTTTTAAAAAACGGAGAGAATGAATAGAATATCACCCCTGATCTCAGTCTCTGAGCTAAAAGAGCGCCTTCAGGATAAAGACCTCATTATTCTTGATGCCAGAGCCGGAAAGGACGCTTATCAGGAATACCTTAAAGGACATATCCGGGGGGCCAGATTCATAGATCTTGATAAAGACCTGGCAGATGCAGAAGAGGATGCCGCTTTTGGAGGGAGACATCCCCTTCCGGGAACTGAAAAGTTCGGGGAAACCCTTTCCAGACTTGGAATTCTTGAAAATTCGCATATAATTATCTATGATGATAAAAGCGGAGCAAATGCTGCGGCGAGAACATGGTGGATGCTGAAAGCATTCGGCTTCCGGAAGGTGCAGGTCCTGGATGGCGGGATTCAGTCTGCGGAAAAAAACGGATTTGAATTTTCGTCAGGAGAAGAGCTGTATAATAAGACCTCACCGATTAAAAGAGATGCCTGGCTTCTTCCCATATCGGGAATAGAACAGGTTGAAGATGAGCTTAAAAATAATTCTTCAACGGTGATTGACGTAAGGGATGCTTATCGCTACCGGGGTGAATCAGAGCCCATTGACCTGGTTGCGGGACATATTCCAGGGGCCATTAACATTCCTTTTTCTGAAAACCTGGATGAAAACGGAAATTTCCTGAGCCCTGAGATTTTAAGGGAAAAATATTTGAAATACCTGGAAAATAAACCCGGGAAGCTGATCATTCATTGCGGCTCCGGGGTTACAGCCTGTCATACGATCCTGGCTTTGGACTATGCAGGCTTTGAGATTCCCGATCTTTATGTAGGCTCCTGGAGCGAGTGGAGCAGGAGACCGGGAAAAAAGATTGCTAAAGACGTTTGATCATATTAAAAAGGCTGTCAATTCTGACAGCCTGATTTATTTCTGAATTAAAGCATTCCCAGCTCAAACTTCGCTTCCTCACTCATCATATCCTTATTCCAGCTCGGTTCAAAAGTAAGCTCTAAATCAACGCTTTTCACATTTTCTACTTCCATTACCTTATCCTTTACCTCTTGTGGGAGCGATTCAGCAACCGGGCAGTTGGGAGTAGTCAGTGTCATTACAATTTTTACATCGCCGTCATCGGAGATCTGTACGTCATAGACCAAGCCTAATTCGTAGATGTCTACAGGGATTTCGGGGTCATAAACGGTTTTAAGGACCTTGATGATGTTTTCACCAATGTCAGCAATCTGATCGTCTGTAAATTTCATTTTTAATCTAAATTGATGTACCTTTTCAACAAATCTTCCTGGCGCATCCGCCGGAAAATATTTGCCAAAGTTAAGACATCTTTTTCACAATAGTCAACTATTCTTTGCAAGTCTTTTTCTATGTAGTAAATTGATGAAACCATTGAGCCGTCAATATCATCTTTTGGTGTGGGGATTCCAAAAACATGTGCCAGAAGTTCAAGAGAGACAAAGCTTTTGTAATCGCCGAATTTCCATAGCTCCATGGTGTCAATATGTGGAATTTCCCAGGGCTTTTTCCCGAACATCTGAAATGGCACGGGCGGCTGCATACCATTGATTAAAAAGCGTCTTGCGATCCAGGGGAAATCAAATTCTTTTCCGTTATGGGCGCACAGGATCACGTCCCTGAGCCGCGGACTGTTAAAAATCTCACCGAACTCCTGAAGCATTTTCTTTTCATCATGGCCGGCAAAGCTTTTGATTTTTAAAGTTTCATTTTTTTCAAGCATTCCGATCGTAATGCAGATGATCTTACCAAATTCGGCCATGATCCCGGCCCTTTCCGAATAAAAATCTTCCGCCGAAATATCTTCTTTTCTCTGGAACCTGGTTTTTTTATCCCAAAGCTTCTGATCTGTTTCGGACAGATCTTCCCATAGGTGTGCCCCCGGAACAGTCTCAATATCAAGAAATAAAATTCTTTCCAATGGAATGTGCTGTATCATAAGTGTTCTAATTTTTAGCCTACCTGCATGCCGTTCTGGGTGGGCAGCGATGGTGTTAAAAGTGTGACATCCTTTTTATTTTCTCCGTATACCCCTAAAACCAGGCATTCGCTAAAGAAATTGGCGATTTGCTTCTTCGGGAAGTTGACCACGGCCAGGATTTGTTTCCCGATCAGGTCATCCTTTTCATACAGGGTGGTGATCTGTGCCGAAGATTTTTTAATGCCCAGCTCACCGAAATCAATTTCCAGCTGGTAAGAAGGATTTCTGGCTTTTTCAAAATCATTCACGGAAATAATGGTACCGGTTCTTATATCTATTTTTTCAAAATCTGCCCAGGATATTTCGGGTTTTATAGTCATGATAAAGAATTGATTAATTGTTCTACTTCTGTTTTCTGTTCTGCATATTTTTGTTGGAGCTTGGAGCCTTCACCCATTCTTCTGTAATATTCCAGGGCTTTGTTCCCGAAGAACTTCCGGTGGAAATCAGAAACATCGGGGATTTGTGGAAAAACTTTATGGAAAAGCATTTCGTAATACGCCTGAAATTCTCTTTCGTTCTTGTCCTCTATTACTTTTCCCGGAGCTTTTTGCCTTACATGGAGCATTTCATGAGCGACCATATTAAGAACGAGATTCAGATCAAAATCAAATAAGTTTCTGGGGATCATTACTTTCTGTGGTTGTCCCAAAGCTCCTTCAGCTGTCAGCAACAATGAATTGGGGGACAGCTCCTCCCTGAAGCCAAAGCCGGCAAAATTCTCATGTTCCAGACTGAAAGTGCGGATCAGGAATTTGGCGGCATCTATGATCTGATCATGCTCCCTGTAAGCATTCAGATGTAAATTGATCTGTTCGAAATTCATTCAGAATACGTTTTCACAAATGTATAAATATAGATAAAAATCGGGAAAAATCATTTGTTTAAGGTGGAAAGCAAGAAAGTTGTTTATATTTTCATTCTTTAAATCAATATGTTATAATTTTTTTAACACTTTTCTTTAAATTTCATGCAAGATTTCCTAAAAAACGGATTTATATAGTGAGTACTCAAGTGAATAATGTGTAATGTAAAAAATTAAAAAATGAAGAAATCAGTACTTCAAACTTTATTTGTTGTTTTAGCCGTTCTTTTAGGATTTTCCGTAACGTCATGCAATGATGATTATGAGGTGATTCCGGTAAAACTGGAAGATGTGAACGGGAGCTATAAGGCGAAACTGGTAACCACCCAGGGAAATAAGAGGGCTGAAAAGATCGTGGATTTTACAGCCAAAGATACAGTGATCACATTCAGGGAATTTCCTATCAGAGAAATCGTGAAATCAGTGGTTACAGATCCTGTAAAGGCTGAAGCTGCTCTCACTGCCATAGGAAAGATAGAATATAAGCTTGATTATACTCCAAAGTTGCACGCCAATAATAATGTAGTGGAACTTACCTTCGCCCCTGAAACATTAGAGTTTCAGATTCCGGTGGATGGAACGAATAAAAATGTGGCTGTAGACCTGGACGCCAAGCAGAAAGGGTTCTATGTAGGACAGGATTGGTCGCTGAGATTTGGCCTGGTTGCGGAAAAGATAACAGTGGACGGAGTGGTGCTGGCCCCCTTTGAAACTATTAAATATGATTTTCCATATTGTATAAAGAATTAAGATAGAGATTAAATGAGAAAATAGATTGTGCTTTATGCGGCAATCTATTTTTTGCATTAAGAAATCACATTATTGAATCGGGACGTTGTTATATATGAAAGAAAGTAAGGAGCAGATTTTGGTGAGCCGTCTTTTGCAGAAGGAGGAAACAGCCTGGAAAGAGCTTTTTACAGCTTATTCCGGAAACCTTGCTTATGTGTGCTCACGATATGTAACAGGAAAAGAAGATGTACATGATGTGCTCCAGAACAGCTTTATAAAAATGTTCCGTTCCATAAATGATTTTGAATACAGGGGAGACGGCTCGCTCAAAGCATGGATAACCCGTATCGTGGTAAATGAATCATTACAGTATATCAAGCGTAGATCTGATTTCAGGATTCTCGAAGAGGTATCGGAGATTCCTGATATCCAGGATGAAGAAGAACCCAGCCTTGAAGAAATTTCACAAAACACAATTATGAAAATAATCCGCTCCCTTCCGGAGGGTTACAGAACAGTTTTTAACCTGTATGTATTCGAAAAGAAAAGTCATAAGGAAATTGCAGGTCTTTTGGGAATTGCAGAAAACACATCCGCATCACAGTTTCACAGGGCTAAGGCGATGCTTGTTCAGAAAGTAAAAGAATATAAAATGTCTAAAAACAGCGCAATATGAATAATAGATGGCTAAATGATCTGCGCAGGAAAATGGAAGATCATGAAGAAGATGTTCCGGACAGATTATGGGAAGATATCAGAAATGAATTATTCAACGAAGATAAGGCGGATGATATTGCCGGATTTGTACCGGCCGATATAAAAGCGCAGAGAAAGACTTCTGATGCACAGGTTAAGCCTTTGGTTTACCGTCTGGCAGGAATTGCCGCCGCCATTGCGGTACTCATCATTATAGGCAAAAAATTGTTTGATCTGGCCGCAGATCAGCATACCGTTCAGGAAAATATATCTGCGAAAACAATATCTGTGAGTAAAAGCATTGAACGTCAGAAAGGTATGAGGCCTTCCGGAGAATATGTAAATAGGAATGTGGCTGGCTCTCCCGGAGCTGTGGCGGAAACCATAACAGACCGCACAGGATTGCTTTCATCAAATATTCTCATTGGAGAAATAAGCGGAAACGGGCGTCTGGCCGGAGATATTCAAACCAAAGTCCCCAGGCATGAAATTAAAGATGAGGCGCTAAATGAAGAGATCCCCGCCATGCCAAAGAATAATGGTGCCGTAGCGGATAACAGTCAGCCAACAGAAGCGGAAAATCCGGATCTCTTTCCGGAAAGAGAAGTGGAGCCGGAAGAAAAGATTGCGTCACCTGAAAAAGCTAAGCTTGCCAGCCAACGACGTAAAAAAACATGGATGTTAGGCATGCTTACGGGAAATGCTTCTTTGGGAGCAGCAGAAAAGTTTCCCGGATATGCCAGCTTAAATGGCAGTACGATGAGCATTGATGACCAGATATGGACTGCCGGCTATGATGACAATCCTTTAATGGAAGTACTGCTGGCCAATCAGGATAAGGAAGTTGAAGCCAGGGTAAAGCATAAAGTGCCTGTTACACTGGGGCTCTCCGTATATTATGGTTTAGGAAAGAGATGGGGAATCAGTACCGGAATAAATTATACGAAGTTGTCAACAGAGCTTTATACGGGAAGCGCCTCAGACTTTATAAAAAGTGACCAGTCTGTTCACTATGTGGGAATCCCGGTTCAGGTAAACTATAACGTAATAAAGAAAGGAAACTTTACAGGATACGTCACCGGAGGAGCGCTTGTGGAAAAAGCCGTAGCCGGAAGCATAAAAACAAAATACATCATAGATAACAAAATAAAGGACGAGGTAAAGGAAAACCTGGAGGCCAAACCTGTACAGTTTTCCGTAAACAGTGCAATAGGATTACAGCTGAAGGTTATCAATAATCTGGGAATCTATGCTGAACCCGGGATAGGATATCACTTCAAGGATAACAGCCAGCTGAATACCATCTATAAAGACAAGCCATTGAATTTTAACATAAAGTTCGGGGTGAGAATACTGATCGACTAAACATAGGGTTAACCACAAATAAATATTTTTTACTATGAAAGCAAAACTAATTTTTTTAGCTTTTAGTTTAATTCTTGGAATTTTAAACCTAAAAGCGCAATGTTCATTTACTCCTGAAATCACGAGTCCGAGGCTTGGAGTTCAGTTTCCGGATAGAGTGGTGTTTTGTAATACGGAGGCCGAAACTCTTTCCACCCAGACTTATGATAGCTACCAATGGTATAAGCAGCAATGGGACTGGCAGTCTCCCAATCCTAATCCCTGGGTAGCCATTCCCGGCGCAACATCCCAAAACCTGACGATCAATGGTGCGGATGATATGCTGTACTATTTTAAAGTAGTGGTTACACTGGACGGATGTACTGCGGAAAGCCAGCCCATCCTTGCGGACGGATTTGCCTATTCACTACCTGCCATGTTGGCCACCTTTACACCCGGTACTTATGAGCAGCTGGCGGACGGCAGCTATAATGTCTGTGAAGGCGCATCAGTACAGCTGGAAAATATGTTTCCTGATCTGTATGGTGTGCACACGTGGTACAAATGTGCTCCGAGCAGCCCGCCACCAGCCCCGGGAGACCCATGCATCATAGACGGAGTTACCGGTGATTCTTATACCGCCACTGCATCAGGATATTACGGTTTCTATGCATGTACTGCCTATTGCCCTGATCAGTGTGAATTTTTGGGACTGATAGGTTTTGTAACACTGAATTTTGGCAACTGGTCTTTCTGCAGCCTGGGTACCGGAGAAACCAAACCTAAAGAAAATGACCTTACAATCTACCCTAACCCTGCCACACAGTTTTTATACATCGGCAAAGAATCGGATAAAACGTACAATGACATCTCAATTGTAGATATGTCCGGAAAGCTGGTGCTGCAGAAGAAAGACCATCAATATAAGCAGCCTATTGATGTGAGCGGGCTTGTACCGGGAACTTACATTATTGTATCCAAAAGCTCGGGAGGCAAAGTTTATAAAAACAAGTTTATAAAGAAATAAAGTACTCATAGTTATAGTTAGTTTTTTAATAATTGTTAAAAGCCGGCTCAATTCAGATGGAGCCGGCTTTACATTTTAATACAATAGTCCGGATCAAATATTCCTGATGTACGTACATAATTTTTGATATTGCGGCCTTATGCAGGCATTCTGAAGATCCGCTAAGGTAAGAGATGGTGTATAAATAAAAAAATATTAATTTTATATCAAAACACACTTATGCTGATTAAAATTTACGGAAGCGCAATTCACGGAGTTGCTGCACAAACGATTACTATTGAAGTTAATGTAGATTCGGGGATTGGATACCACCTGGTAGGGCTCCCTGATAACGCCATTAAGGAAAGCAGCTACAGGATCTCCGCTGCCCTGAAAAATGTTGGTTACAAGATCCCCGGAAAGAAAATCACAATCAATATGGCTCCTGCCGACCTGAGAAAAGAAGGGTCTGCCTATGACCTGAGTATTGCGGTTGGTATTTTGGCTGCATCCGGCCAGATCCGGGCTGCCGATATTCAGGATTATATCATTATGGGAGAGCTTTCACTGGATGGGAATTTGCAGCCTATCAAAGGAGTTCTGCCCATTGCCATTCAGGCAAAGGAAGAAGGCTTCAGGGGAATTATCCTGCCCAAACAGAATGTCCGGGAAGCAGCGATTGTAAATGACCTGGAGGTTTTAGGCATAGAAAACATCAAAGAGGTAATTGATTTTTTTAACGAAGGAAAACCCATAAAGACAGCTCAGCTGGACGCAGCCAAAGAATTCCGGGAAAAGGTGAATACATTTCCCTTTGATTTCTCTGAAGTAAAAGGGCAGGAAACAGCCAAAAGAGCGATGGAAGTGGCCGCTGCCGGCGGACATAACATTATTCTGATCGGCCCTCCGGGAAGCGGAAAAACCATGCTGGCCAAAAGACTGCCGGGCATTTTGCCGCCTTTAACTTTAAAAGAAGCCCTGGAGACAACTAAAATACATTCCGTTGCCGGGAAAATGGGAACGGATACTTCCCTGATGACCACCAGACCATTCCGTGCCCCCCATCATACCATTTCAGATGTGGCGCTCGTAGGCGGGGGCGGATATCCGCAGCCGGGAGAAATATCATTGGCCCACAACGGGGTTTTGTTCCTGGATGAAATGCCCGAATTTAAAAGGACCGTGCTTGAAGTGATGAGGCAGCCTTTAGAAGACAGGGAGGTCACCATATCAAGGGCAAAATTTACCGTAAACTATCCCGCAAGCTTCATGCTTGTCGCCTCCATGAACCCCAGCCCAAGCGGATACTTTCCTGATGATCCCAACAATACCTCATCTCCTTATGAAATGCAGCGATATATGAACAGACTTTCAGGCCCGCTTTTAGACCGGATAGATATTCATATTGAAGTTCAGAAAGTTGAATTTGAACAATTGGCGGAAAAAAGGAAAGGTGAAAAAAGCGAAGATATCAGAAAACGTGTCCTGATTGCACGTGAGATACAGTATGAAAGATATAAGGATCTGAAAATTAATTATAACGCTCAGATCGGCCCTAAAGAAATCGAGAGATTTTGTGAGCTGGATGCAGAGTCTTTCAGGCTTATCAAAATGGCCATGGAGAAGCTAAATCTTTCCGCCAGGGCCTATGACAGGATCTTAAAAGTAGCGAGAACCATTGCTGATCTGGAAGGATCAGAAAAAGTATTATCCTACCATGTTTCGGAAGCGATACAATACAGAAGCTTAGACAGGGAATTTTGGAATGTATAGTTATAATCTCCTGGGAATTATTGAATACTCAGATACTTTAGAGCTTATAAAATTCATTTACTCTCTTTTTCAATCCTTCTGAAAATTCTTCTAACGTTATATCAAAAGCCTGAATAATCTTGACAAAAGAGTTGAATCTTAAATCTTTCCTCTCTCAAATCTTCCAAGCTGTGCCCGTGATATATAGTGTTGATAGAGACTAAATAAATTTATTTTTAGCCCAACATTTCGGAATAGTAGTACATTTTCCACTTAATTACAAAATGGCCAACATTATTAAATATACGCCGCGTTTTGTCGTGTGGTATCTATATTTTTGTGGTACATTGATAGAAAGAATAAATTAA
>NZ_JBGCUR010000031.1:0-39835 GCF_041361455.1 Chryseobacterium gossypii
GTTGTCAGACAGGAGTCCGAGAGAGGGGGTACTTTTGAGACAGCCTCTTTTTTATTTTTCTAATAATCATAATTGTTGAAATTCGTTGTAGCAGCCGCTTTACACTCATCATACACTTTTTTTATATAATTTTGCTCATTCAAGTATTAATCATCATTCATAAAAAAAATTCTGTGGCACATCGGATCTACCTGTACAATGTGGATGCTAAAACTAAAAAAGAATATCCTCATTATCTTGGAGAATGGAAATATGTAATTCCCGACCTTCTTCTTCCTTTATTTTCCGGAAATCCCGAAAGTAAAGGAAAGATGATGTACTTTGATAAGGAAGAAGGCATTGCCAGGCTGAGATTATTTTATAACCTGCTTGCCGATCACTATCAGCTACATTATCGCAAAGCCTATTATGAACCCGTTAATACAATGTTCGGCTTTCTGGAAGATTTGCCGTATGATACCTTTGTAATGGATGCGGAAGATGTATTCTATATGTCCGGTGAAGACCATGCCGAACAGGCAAAAGGATGGATTTTGGAGATTATTCAAAAAAATAAGCTATTTGATAAAGCGGTATCTGAACAGAATCTTGATGTATTGAATGAAATAATACAAGCGGCAGGCTATAGTTCATTTCTGGAGATGCTGCAAGACAGCTGGGTAAATTATGGCCTCGGATACTGGAATGAGGATGCCTATAAAAATGCTCCGGAGATCTTTGAAGAGAATGGGCTTTTCGGATTGAAAGACCATAAAGGGGAAATTCTGTCAGAACCATTTTTTGATGATTTTTTTGACTTTAGCGAAGGGTTTGCCGTTGTTCAAAAAGATGGCTTCTTTGGTTATATTCAGGAAAATGGTAAGCTTTTAATAGAGTGCAAATACCAGGATGGCTATGATGCTTTTTTACTGGACAATACGCTTTACGGAATAGTATGCCATGATAATAGTTTTGGTTTAATTCATATTCATACGGAAGAATGGGCCATTCCAAATGAATATGAATCTCTGGAATTATTGTATAACGGGCTTTTTAATGCTAGGAAAGATGACAATTTTTATTTGCTGGATAAAGAAAGCAGGCAAGTTGTTGACGGTTTTTCTGAAACTCCATTTGAGTTTGATTATAATGGTTTAATTTTCAGGAAACAAAAAGGTACTTCCAAACGTTGCTATTACAGCCTCACAGGGGTATATTTAGGAGACCATCCGGAAAACTCCCTTCATATAATTTCCGGCGGATATTATTGGGTGAAACCTAATAAATTTCAACAGAAGATAAGTATTATAAGTCCGGATGGAAGCCTTCTCGATACCAATATTGATAAAATAATTGTGCTGGATGATTACGACACCGTTGCTTACAAAAAAGCAAAGGATTGGTATATTTATGATCTGCAGCATTCCTGTTTCAGGCTGGATGCTGTTGATATTGAGCAGTTGCATATTGACGGTTTCAGCCGTTTTGTATATAATGTATTTATAATTTCTGTCCAGGGTGAAACCGGCCTTTACCATGCTGTTGAAAACCGTTGGCTCGTACCTTTGTCGAAAGATCATCTTAAGATCGAACATTGCAATCAGGAAGTTTTTCGTATTATTACCCCTGAAGGGACGTATTATTATGATCAGAAAACAGATTCCAATAGCGAAACATATGATTGTATAATAGAAGGAATAGAGTATGAAACACAACTGATTTGTCTTTTCCGGGGAGAAAGCATGTTTGCACTGGACCATAACAGGCGGCTTCATGAAATATCTTCTGAAGAAATGGGCAGGTTGTACGAGAAAAGATATAATCTCAGGGGAAAGGATCAGCAATATTTTCTGGACTATTACCGGGGCTGGACAAAAAGAATGGGAAGTGGCTATGAAGCGTATTTTGATGATACAACTTTATTTCATCAGGCTAATGAATTGAAAAATGAAGGAGATCTGAAAGAAGCTGTAAGGCTATATACCATTGGTGCGGAAAGAGGTAGTGCCGAGATGATGACGGAGTTAGGTCTCATTTATACGGATGCAGAACATCCGGAGTTTTGCAACCTATCGGCGGGAATTTCTTATTTGGAACAAGCAGCTGAAAAAGATTATGCTGCTGCCTGGAATAATATCGGGTACCTGTATCAGCAGGGGATTGGCTATTCTAAAAATATCGTAAAAGCAATAGAAGCTTACGAAAAAGCGGCTGCATTGGGCGATGGCCAGGCAATGAGCAATTTGGGCCACCTTTATTTTTATGGTGATGAGACAGAGCAGAATTATGACCTGGCTTTAGATTTTTATAAAAAAGCGGAAAAGAAGTATTTTTTCAACGAAGAAAATATCTCCGAAATTTATTATCAGAGACAAGATTACGCCAATCTTCAGCGTTATCTGAAAAAAGATGTCGGTAATACCTATTCCCACATATATTATGGGATCATGTATGATCATGGCTTTGGTGTAAAGCAAAACATAAAAAAAGCCATCCGGCATTATGAAAAAGCATTAGGGTATCTTACATATACATATGCCCTGGAAAGGCTGTTGCATTATTATAAAGAAGACCCTGCCTTTGCAGATCCGGAGAAATATAGCCAATGGATTTCCTATGCTGAAAATAATGATATGAAAGTGAATTAATAGCTCTGCACCAATTTATCCAACATGAAAGGGTTTAATTAACTGTTTTCTGATATAGGTAAGTAAGTTTTGAGTTTTTAATAAAATCTTCCATGGTTGTTTTGGCTGTTGCTTCCTTGTAAGTCAGCTCAATATAATAGGTAAGGGCCTGGGAGATCCTGTAATCTTTGCATGTAATTTTAAATCTCCTTACCGTAGGACCCGGATTAAGAAATGTGAGCTCAGAAGCATCATTTAGGCTTATGCCATTTGTATCAAAAGCTGCCTTGGGATCTTTTTGAAGCCTCAGAAACCTTTTCTGAGTTTTGTCTGTGGTTTCATCAAGAAACTTCTGCATCTGATAATCGGTTAAAAGTTGCGGATAGATCAGTCCTTCCTTTAATAATTGGGCTAAGATTTTATCAGATTTGTCGTAGTAAAAAAATTTATCATCAAACTGTACCAGGTTATCTTTTACCGTTATTTTTCCTTCAAATTTTTTATAATTTTTCTTTTTGTAATCATTTTTAAAATGTTCTACTACAGCCTTATCTTTCGCACTCAAAGTTTCTTTCTTCTGTCCAAATCCATAGGCTGATAATAATAAACAAAGGCTTATTGAAAATAGTTGTTTCATAATTTACTTTTTTATTTCAATTAGTTCTTTTTTATAAAATATTTTTCAGACGAATATGCTGAAGCAGCATAATAGTTTTAGCATCCTTTATTTCTCCTGAATCTATCATGGCAAGAGCATCACTGAAGGGTAATTCCAGGACTTCGATATCTTCACCTTCATCTTCAAGTCCGCCACCGTTTGTCACTTTCATTTCCTTAGAATATTCGGCAATAAAGAAATGCAGGATCTCCGTAACAGAGCCGGGCGACATATAAGCTTCAAAAATTTTTTCAACCTTGGAAATTTTGTATCCGGTTTCCTCTTCCGTTTCCCTTTTTATACACTCTTCAGGATTATCATTGTCCAAAAGGCCGGCACAGGCTTCAATCAGCATTCCTGTCCGGTTTCCGTTAATATAGCTTGGTAAACGGAATTGCCGGGTTAAAATTACGGATTTAGCATGTCTGTTGTAAAGCAAAACAACGGCTCCGTTTCCCCTGTCATAGGCTTCCCGGCTTTGTCTTTCCGTTGTGCCGTCTTTCTTTATGATACTGTAAGTTATTTTTTTTAAGGTGTACCAGTTATCAGATAAGATTTCCGTCTTTTCAATATGAACTTCTGGGTTTTGCATATTTATATTTATGGATATTTTGTAAAACGTTTAATTCTTTTGAAGCAAATCTTTCAGAGCCTGCTGCAGGCCAGGAAACTCAAACCGGAATCCTGCATCCTGAATTTTTTGTGAAGAAGCTCTGGATCCCTTCAACAGAGCATCCGCAAGTTCCCCAAAGATAAGCTTTAATATGAAACCCGGAATATTGGGCATCCATAAAGGCTTATGAAGGACCCTGGCTATTATTCTGATGAGGTTTTCGTTGGTGGTATGCTCTGGTGATGAAGCATTGTAAACGCCATCCAGACTTGTATTCTTTAAAGCAAATTCATATAAAGAGCAGATGTCTCTCAGATGGATCCAGGGCATATATTGTTTTCCGCTTCCCAAAGGTGAGCCTACACCGTATTTAATTGGAGTCATTATTTGTTTCAATGCACCTTCTTTTTCAGAAAGAACAACAGCCGTACGTAGTTTTACTACCCGTTCTGCAAGCTTTTGGACCTTAAATTCATCCGCTGATTTTTCCCAAAGAATGACCACTTCACTTAAGAAATCATTACCCGGAGGATCTTTTTCCGTAAAAATCTTGTCGGTGGTCAGGGTACCGTAGTAATTAATTCCGGATGCCGTAATAAATGATTTCAGCTGAATGTTTTTCCTCCTTAATGTATTGAGAAGAAGGGTTGCAGAATCTATGCGGCTGGAGATCAATTCTTTTTTTCTGTCATTTGTCCAGCGTTTTTCAGAAATATTAGCGCCTGCCAGATGAATGATATGAGATACATTCTCAAAGGCAGATTCGTCAATAATGCCATTTGTGATATCCCACTCATATTCGTCGCTTTGCTTTTTCTTCCGGGTTAGCAACCGTACAGTATAATCATTACCGATTTTTTTCGATAATTCACGGGCGATCATACCGCCGGCTCCGGTGATCAGAACAACTTCTTTCATAACAATTTTTAACGGGTCAGGTCTGATTTTTCACAATCAGGACAAAATCATCTTCCAAAAGCTTATATCCGTAGTCATAGATAAATTTATATTCAGAGCCGTTTTTATAAACTTTCAGATTGGTGAAATAATCAAAATCAAAACCTAAGCCATCCAGCTTTGATTTTGAAATTTTAGTTTTACCATCAATATTTACATCCCTTAAAATGCGGTAATTCTTGCGAAGCTTATTATTGATATTCCGCATCAGGTTATTAGAATCCTTATTCTGCTTATTATTATAGGCGTTTCGGCAGGCATCGTTGCAGAATTTTTTATCTGACCTTCCGATGATTTTTTCGCCACATTCCAGACAATTCATGATACTTCTCTTTTCATTTTGTGCGTATGCGCATGTTTTTTCTTTAGAAGCCTTTTCAGCCTGCTATGTGTAGGATAGCTCCTGTTGGGAGTGATATTGTTAAAAAACAAAGCCACAAGCAGGAGTATGATGCATCCTGATAGAACAGGCGAGATCACATACCAATAGCCCAGTTCAGGAATCTTTCCTGTTGAGCTTACAGCAATAAGGGCCGTAGCTCCTCCCGGCGGATGTAAAGTTTTGGTGTACTGCATTAAAACAATGGAAAATGCTACGGCCAGGGGAGCGGAAAGCCAGATGATATCAGGAACTATTTTGTAAACTGTGACGCCCACAAGCGCTGAAATGAGATGCCCGCCAACGAGATTCCTCGGCTGAGCCAACGGGCTCTGGATGGCTCCGTAAATCAGCACACTTGATGCACCAAAAGAACCGATCAGGAAAATATTTTCCGTGGCGGATAGAGTATGTGACTGGATAAAGGCAATGATGCCGATCCCGAAAAAGGCACCCAGAAATGACCAGAAATGTTCTCTGTAATCAATGAGCGTCTCTCTGTAGATCACATATTTTGAAACCCTGAAGGTTCTTTTTATCGTTTTTCTCATTAATCTTTATTTTTTATAATCTGAATTAAATTGTTTACAAAAAGTTGGGTATACCGGCCATCCCGGTCATAATCCGGATCCAAAATGGTGATTTCTATCCCTGCACACCTGTCATCATGGATCAATGGACGTAAAATTTCCCTAAGGTTGTCATAATTTATGCCATCTTCCGTCCTGCTATCTACGGCAGGCATTATTTCATCACTCAAAACATCAACATCAAAATGGATGAAGAAGCCGTCCAAAGCTTTTTTTTCAATCATTCTTAAAAATTCTTCAGCCGTATTCCTGAAGCCGTTTTTCCGGAGCCTGTACAGATCAAAATAATGAATTTTGGAACGTAAGATCTGTTCTACATATTCTTCATCATCAGTTTCCGCATTGCCGGCACAGAAAATATTTTCTTCCAGAAAATAAGGTCCCAGATTATCAATATCGGTTAACTTTTCATGCCCAGTTCCTGTTACAATCGCAAGATCCATACCCGCGGCTCCACCACTCGGGGAAAGTGTTGAAGGAATATAATCTGTGTGGCCATCGAGATAAAAAAGCCCAAAGTTCCCTGACTTTTTTAAAGCCAGAGCGGTTCCGATCAGAATACTGCAATCACCCCCAAGGATGATGTTGAATGTTTTACGATCAAAATGATCCAGAATAAGCTTTGACTGTTTCCGGGCATATTCCACGATCTGTGCCGCGTTTCTCACCCCTGTCTCCGGATCAAAATCCATGGCATATTCCGGAGGGTTCAGCCTGAAAATATTTTTGGGACGAATCTCTTTGTGAAAACCAAATTTTCTGAGCCAGTCCGGAAGCTTTTTTACACCCGGCTCTGTTTCATGTGGCTTTTTAGTGAGACCTAAATTGAAGGGAAGCTCATAAAGATTAATGTCCCTTTGCATAATTGAATTTTTATCAAAGATACGGAATTATCCGTTTACAAACGAATACAAATGGATTTAAATAATTTTCTACCGACTTGGTTTTTGGGATTCGGCAATCTTTGCATCAGAGATCTGAGAAAACAGTGAGCCTCTCCGATCTGAATTATTAATCTTAAAAATGTAATATTATGTCACTAAGAAACAAAGTAACCCTGATCGGGTACACAGGAAAAGAAGTAGAAATGGTAAACTTCGACAACGGAAATGTTAAGGCA
The DNA here is from genome assembly GCF_041361455.1 of Chryseobacterium gossypii. Lineage (NCBI taxonomy): Bacteria > Pseudomonadati > Bacteroidota > Flavobacteriia > Flavobacteriales > Weeksellaceae > Chryseobacterium > Chryseobacterium gossypii. The sequence goes on from NZ_JBGCUR010000031.1 coordinate 6,924, forward strand.
AGTGTGTCTTTGGCAACCAGCGATCATTACACCAATGCAAAAGGTGAAAAAGTGGAAGAAACACAATGGCACAATCTGATTGCTTTTGGAAAAGTAGCTGAAATTTTTCAGAAATATGTTCCGAAGGGAAAAGAAATTGCCATAGAAGGTAAACTTACATACAGGTCTTATGATGATAAAGATGGTGTGAAGAGATACATCACGGAGATCCGAGTAGATGAAATCCTATTGTTAGGAGGTAAATAAAAAACACACAAATGATGAAAGTAAAGGTTTTTAAAATAAGATTACCCGAAAAGTTTCTTTATGATGACCAGAAAATGCTGGATGCATTCCTGGAAACAAAAGAAATTATAAAAGTGGAAACCGCTTTTATAAATGATGAAAATTATTGGTCTGTAATCCTGTACTTTGAAGAGCTAAAAGCTTCTCAAAACATGGTGAAAGAACCCAAAGGAAACAAATATTCCGCAGAAAACGATATGCTGAGTTCTGATGAAGAAAAAATTTTGGACGCCCTTAAATTATGGAGATCGGAAAAAGCGAAAGAACAAAATCTTCCCACTTATTTTATTGCTACCAATAAAGAACTGATGTCTGTAGCCAAATATAAGCCTGCCAAAAAAGAAGAATTGCTGGATATCAAAGGTTTCGGAAAACATAAAATTGAAAATTATGGTGAAGAGATCCTGGAAATTCTGGAGAATGTTTAAATGATTAATGAAGCACAAATGATTGAAAATGAGCCGGGAAATTATTTTCCGGCTTTTTTATTGCTGTAAAAGTTCCTCAATTCACTATTTTTGCATAACGATCAATTTAAATATCATTTTATCAATATAATGAAGCCAAGTTTAGCAAGAGGAACAAGAGATTTTTCCGCATTAGAAGTTTCCAGAAGAAGATACATTATCAATATATTACAGAAAAATTTTGAGCTGTTTGGATTCCAGCCGCTGGAAACCCCAAGCTTTGAAAATCTTTCAACATTAACGGGAAAATATGGAGAAGAGGGAGATCGGCTGATTTTTAAAATTTTAAATTCGGGGAACTATCTGGATAAGATTTCTCCGGAAGAACTGCATATTGAAAATTACCAGGCCCTAACCAAAAAAATTTCTGAAAAAGCGTTAAGATATGATCTTACGGTTCCTTTTGCCCGGTTTGTTGCCATGAACCACGGACAGCTGGTTTTTCCTTTTAAACGTTATCAGATCCAGCCGGTATGGAGAGCAGACAGACCTGCCAAAGGAAGATTCAGGGAATTTTATCAGTGTGATGCCGATGTTGTAGGGAGTGAAAGCCTTATACAGGAAGTGGAGCTGATCCAGTTATATTTAAAATCTTTCTCAGATCTGAATATTTCTGTCACCATCCACCTGAACAACAGAAAGATCCTTTCCGGACTGGCAGAATATGCAGGGATTACAGATCAATTAATAGATTTTACAGTGGCCCTCGATAAACTGGATAAGATCGGAAAAGAAGGAGTGATAAAAGAACTGCTGGAAAGAGGAATTGCTCAGGAATCCATCAATAAGCTGGACTTTTTATTCTCACAATCGGATGATGCCCTGGAAAATCTTCTTAAGCTGAAAGAAAGATTTGCAGGTAATGAAACTGGGCTTAAAGGAGTTGAAGAACTTGAATATGTATTTACCCAATCTTTAAACCTGGGAGTAGATATTCAAAACCTTGTTTTTGATATTACTTTAGCCAGAGGTTTAGACTATTATACAGGAGCTATTTTTGAAGTAAAGGCTGATGAAGTGCAGATGGGATCCATTGGCGGCGGCGGCAGATATGATAACCTCACGGAAGTTTTCGGTGTGAAGAATATTCCCGGAATAGGTATTTCCTTTGGTTTAGACAGAATTTATCTGGTTATGGAAGAACTTGGGCTTTTTCCTGCGGAGGCCGCTTCAAAAGTAGCGTATCTGTTTGCTAATTTTGGGGGAGAAGAAGCCCTGGAAGCCTTAAAACTCATTGCTCAATTAAGGAAAAAAGGTATTTCCGCGGAAATTTATCCTGAAAATGCTAAATTAGGGAAACAGTTCACCTATGCAGAAAAAAAAGGCATTAAAAATATTGTATTCTTAGGGGAAGAAGAGATAAGGAACAGGACGGTTACCTTTAAAAACCTGGAGTCCGGAGATCAAAAAACAGTCTCTCTGGAAGAATTTTTATAGAAAAAGCATTATGAAAAGTAGTGCGGAAGATTTAAAGCAAATTGCCGGACTTTTCCTGAAATTAGGAATAATTGGCTTTGGAGGTCCTGCTGCACACATTTCAATGATGCATGAAGAAGTCGTCACAAAAAGGAAATGGCTGACCGAACAGCACTTTCTTGATTTAATAGGCGCGACCAATCTGATACCGGGGCCAAACAGCACGGAAATGGCCATCCATATAGGACGGGAAAAAGCAGGCTGGCAGGGCTTAATTATTGCGGGAATTTGTTTCATTTTTCCTGCCGTTATTATTACAGGTTTTTTTGCATGGCTATATAAAGAATATGGCCGGCTGCCGGAAATTCAGCCGTTTGTATACGGTATAAAGCCGGCTATTATCGCCGTGATTCTCGGAGCAGTATTTCCTTTGGCTAAAAAATCAGTGAAAACTATAGGTTTAGCCGTTCTGGGGATATTGGTGCTGATTTGTTCCCTGTTAAATCTCAATGAAATTTACCTGTTATTCGGGGCCGGTATTATAGCTGTTATCTGGCTTGCGGTGAAGAACAAAAATGCCGGTGAATTAAGAAATTTGGTCCCCATAACAATTTTAAAGGAGCCGGAAAGTAGCCTTATATCAGCTACAAATATCCAGCTGTTGCTGACTTTTCTTAAGGTTGGCGCCATTTTATATGGAAGCGGCTATGTATTGTTTGCCTTCCTGGATGCTGAGCTTGTATCCAGGGGCTTAATGTCGAGAAGACAACTTATTGATGCTATTGCAGTTGGGCAGTTTACTCCCGGACCCGTTTTTTCCTCCGTGACCTTTATAGGATATCAGATCAATGGCTTAACCGGTGCTGTGGTTTCTACCATCGGAATCTTTCTGCCTTCTTTTTTATTTGTGGCCTTACTGAATCCTTTGGTTAAGAAAATGAGAAATTCAGAAATGTTTTCAGCTTTTCTGGATGCGGTGAATGTGGCTTCTGTCGCAATAATTATCTCTGTATGCGTCAGCATGGGAGAAGATACCATTACAGACTGGCGTACGATTGTTATTGCTCTGCTAAGTCTTACTTTCAGTTTCGGATACAGGATAAATAGTGCGTTTATTGTATTGGGTGGTTCGGTTTTGGGGTATTTATTAGCACTAATTTAATAAATTCCATAATCATAGAATGGAAAGACAGATTTCACCAGATATAATTGAAAAATGGCTCAGAGCATGGTCATTATCAAGAAAATTACCCTTACCTGCTCACTATAAATCCGGGTTTATGGTGAACGTGGGAGATAGAAAACAAAAAATACGTTATGTATTTCCCCGGTTAAATGATGATTTCATCCAATTGGCAGAAACAATTGACGAACCTTGGGTTTTCTTAAAAGTTTGCGCTTCTTTTGAAGAGTTTAAAGCAAAAATTCCTGGAAAATGGGTTTTACAGCCACAAGGTTATATGATGTATTGTTTCCGCCCAATGACATTCCCCGATATGGATCTGCCTGATGAGTACAGATTGGAATATGACCATTATCAATCGACCTTTATGGTCAGGATTGTTACGAAAGACGGACAGCTGGCTTCGACAGGCCGAGTCGTGCTTGTTGATGATCTGGCGGTTTATGATAGGATTTCAACAGAAAAATTTTACCGTAGAAAAAGATTAGCAACTTTTCTAATGAAAGAACTTGAAAAAATCGCAATCTCAAACGGTATTTCCAACAATTTTTTGGTTGCAACTCAGGAAGGCAGATCACTATATGAATCACTGGGCTGGGAGCTTTACAGCCTTTATACTTCCGTTGTTATTCCCGGATAAATGAAACATTAGATTGACAAAAAACTGAATCAATGAAAAACTATTTAGAAATAAACAGAAATTCATGGAATGCCAAAGTGGAACCGCATCTGAAATCGGATTTTTATTTTGTGGATGAATTTTTAAAAGGTAGAACTTCTCTTAACTCTATAGAGCTTCAGCTTTTAGGTGATATCAAAGGAAAAAAGGTTTTGCATCTTCAGTGTCATTTCGGTCAGGACTCTATTTCTCTTTCAAGACTGGGAGCAAAAGTTACGGGGATAGACCTGTCAGATAAAGCTATTGAAGCGGCAACAGAACTGGCAGAACAATGCGATGCAGATACAAAGTTTATTTGCTCTGATGTATACTCTCTCCCTGAAGTTTTAGATCAAAAATTCGATATTGTTTTCACAAGCTACGGTGTCATCGGCTGGCTGCCGGATTTGAATGAGTGGGCTAAAGTTATTAGTCATTTTTTGAAAGCTGATGGAAAATTTATTATGACAGAGTTTCATCCCGTAGTCTGGATGTTCGATGATGATTATAAAGAAATTGCCTACAACTATTTCAATGAGAAACCTATAGTGGAAACTTATGGGGGTACCTATGCGGATTTTTCAGCAAATATCGTTCAGACCTATGTGATGTGGAACCATTCCCTGGCAGATGTTATTCAGAATCTGCTTCAACATGATCTGGAATTAAAAAGCTTTCAGGAATTTAACTGGTCGCCATATCCATGCTTCAAGCATGTAAAAGAATTTGAAAAAGGAAAATGGATAATTCCGCAGTTCGGAAACAAGATCCCTCTTGTGTATGCCCTGTCAGCACAAAAAAAGTCATCATAATTTTGATTACGATGACTTTTTCTATATATGAATGTTAAAAAAATAATCTGACTTTAGCTTACAGAGTCTTCAGTGTTAGTTTTAACATCATCAACCTTGGTCTTAACCTGGGAAGCAACATCATTGGCCTTGTTTTTAAGATCGTTTCCCCATTTGTTAAGGTTATCCTTAGCAGCGTTGATCTTATCTTTTACTGCTTGCTGTTCTTCCGGAGTCGATTTTTTATACTTCCAGTAGGCTAAAGCACCTAATCCTAATAAAGCTAGTAGGCCTTTTGTTTTATTTCCCATGATTTCTATTTTTTTAAGTTAGTAATATTAAAATTTGTTATTAATAATCATGTAAAATACGTGCCAAAAAAATAACAGGACTTATAAAAAAATGTTAAAATTTGGGAATCAATTAAAAACTTCAAAGTTTTCACCGTCAAAGCTTGCAAAAACCATTGTGGGATGAGAATCCTGGTGGTGTATATTTCCGTTCCTGTCTATGGCTATAGCCCCTGCGAAGCCGTCAACGGCTTTTAATTCTTCAAAGGTTTTATTAAAGGCATTTTCCAGGCTCATGCCATCTGTGACCCTGGTTACAATTTTGGCCGCCGTAGCATTGCTCACAATATCTTCTCCCACTCCCGTACAGCTTACGGCACAAAAAGAATTGGCATAATTTCCTGCTATTGTGGCGGAATCAGAAATCCTTCCGGGAATTTCAAAGCCTTTTCCGCCTGTTGAGGTAGCCACGGCCAGTTTTCCGTTTTTATCTATGGCTACACAGCCTACTGTACCTTTTCCGCCATTGCCAAGCTTGGCTTCATATTCTTTTCTTCTCTGGGGAATCTCGGTTGAGAAATTTTCAAAGCCATGCTTTGTTGCATATAATTTTGCTCCGTTTCCTCCTAAAACCCTGTCTTCTTCCTTGATAAGCTCCTTTGCTACAAAAACCGGATTCCTGACATCCTGAATATTGATAACGCCACTGAGCTTTTGGGTTTCACCATCCATAATGGCGGCGCTCATACGGATCACTCCGTCACTTTGGATCTGTGAGCCTGTTCCGGCATTATACAACGGATCATCTTCCAGCAATGAAACGGCATAAGCCACCGTATCAAAAGCTGAGTGAGACTGAAGGTATTCAAAAGCCCGGAGGGCTATGCTTCTTAACGAATTTTGTTTGGCTGTTTTTATTTCGTGGCTCTGTTCACTTTCAGAGAAAAAACCACCGTGAATTATTATTTTCATAAATGATAATGGCAATGATTGTGGGTTAATTTATAAAATTTATGTGATAACTTTTTATAATTTGCCTTCTATTATGATCATTTATGTCTATCTGTCCTGAGGTATCGGGTTAAACTGAGAGTTTTCGATGGTCAACGTTCTTGTGATCAGATCATAATGATCATTCATAGACATGACGTGTACGATCAGATTATCAATGGAAATAGGTTCTCCAAGGTTGATATTCGTAAGATTGGTATCTTTAATAAACCTTCCGTCTACAATGATTACAAGCCCGGAACCTACCGCTGTCATAACATCATTATGGATGAAAAGCCCCGTATCTTCTCCCAAACCAATCCCTAAAGTCCTCGGATTATTGACAACAGCCTGAAATAATCTTCCGATTCTTCCCCTCTGTACAAAATGGGTATCGATAATTACATTATCAATGAGCCCCAGACCCTGGGTAGTTTTGATCTCACCTTTCAGCAAAGCTTCAGAACTGCTTCCCTGGTAGATCATATTTTCAGAAGCTGCGGCAGCTCCGGCTGAAGTCCCGGAGTAAATGAAGTCCTGTTCCTGGTATTTTAATAAAATGGTGTCATGAAATCTGGTGCCGCCGAGAATAGAGGTAAGCCTTAGCTGGTCTCCACCGGTGAACATCACCACATCAGCGGCATTGGCCCTTGCAACCATTGCGTCAGAATTGGCCTCTTCGCGATTATGGATATCAAGGATATTGACATTTTTAGCACCGAGAAACTCAAATGCTTTTTTATATTCTGCACCTACGATCTGGGGAATTTGAGAAGCGGTGGTTACAATTTCTATAACAGAGTTTTCCTTGTATTTAGATTCGTTAATGATCTTTCTTAAAATGCCTCGTTCAAAAAAGTTCAGATTTTTTTCAATATTCTGGTCGAAATCGGTTTCCGAAAAGCTCCCTTTATTTACGGCTCCTCCAATGATAATTAATTTTCCAACGGGTTTCATCATAGATGCAAATTTAAAAAATAATTAATATTTGATGAAATGCCGGTAGATTTAAATTGATTATGAGTATTTTATATTATTAATAAAATTTCATATTTTTTTGAGAAATCTGTAAATGTGGTATAGTTTTGTTTACACTTTTACATTATCTTTGATTGTATAAGACGGTATTACTAACTAGGAAAAATGCAAATTGATTATGAAAATTGAAAAAATACAGGCATTGCGCGGCCCGAATATTTGGAGTATCAGAAGAAAGAAGCTGATACAGATGAGATTGGACCTGGAAGAAATGGAAAACTTCCCGACCAATAAGATAGAAGGCTTCAGAGAAAGAATAGAAAAGCTGATACCATCTTTAATTACACACAGATGCTCGGAAGGTGTGGAAGGAGGATTCTTTCACAGAGTGGAAACCGGAACCTGGATGGGGCATGTAATTGAGCACATCGCCCTGGAAATCCAGACTCTGGCAGGAATGGATGTAGGTTTTGGAAGAACCCGGGAAACCAAGACGCCGGGGGTTTATAATGTAGTATTCAATTATCTCGAAGAAAACGCGGGAATATATGCGGCAGAAGAAGCGGTAAAAATTGCAGAAGCCTTGATAGAAGGTAAGGAATATGATCTGAATGCATGCATTCAGAAACTGAAAGAGATCAGGGAACAAGTACGGCTTGGCCCGTCAACAGGAAGTATTGTTGAAGAAGCTGTTTCCCGGAAGATCCCATGGATAAGGCTGGGGTCAAATTCTTTGGTGCAATTGGGATATGGCGTCAACCAGCAAAGATTTCAGGCTACCATTACAGGAAAAACGAGCTCAATAGCCGTTGATATTGCCTGTAATAAGGAGCTGACCAAAAAAATGCTTCATGATGCCGCCATTCCGGTCCCTGTAGGAGAACTGGTAACGCATGAGGAAGAGCTGGACAGGGCTATCAGGAAAATAGGGTATCCCATTGTGATAAAACCCCTGGACGGAAACCATGGAAAAGGTACCTCCATCAATGTAAATGACTGGGAAACCGCAAAGACGGGATTGGAGCATGCCCAGAAATATTCCAGGAAAGTAATCGTTGAAAAATATATTACAGGCTACGATTTCAGGGTTTTGGTGATCAATAATAAAATGGTCGCTGCTGCCAGAAGAGTTCCCGCTCATGTGGTAGGTGATGGGGAGCTGAATATTCAGCAGCTGATTGAAAAAGAAAATAAAGACCCCAGAAGAGGTTACGGGCATGAAAACGTCCTGACTGAAATAGAAGTCGACAAAGATACCATGGAACTTCTGGAAAAGCTTAACTATACTCTTGAAACCATTCCCCAGAAAGGGGAGATCGTATATTTGAAATCTACAGCCAACCTTTCTACAGGAGGTACTTCAATTGACGTTACCGATATGGTTCACCCTGAGAATATTACAATGGCTGAAAGAATATCGAAAATTATCGGTCTGGATGTATGTGGAATCGATATTATGGCGGAAAATCTGACACAGCCGCTGAAAGAAAGTGGCGGAGCCATTATAGAGGTGAACGCGGCCCCCGGATTCAGAATGCACCTCGCTCCAAGTGAAGGGCTTCCGAGGAATGTTGCCGCACCTGTGGTTGATATGCTTTATCCTCCCGGCAAACCCTTTACCATTCCTATCATTGCAGTAACAGGAACAAACGGGAAAACCACCACTACAAGACTGATCGCCCATATCGTTAAAAGTAACGGCTACAGAGTAGGATTTACCACTTCAGATGGTATTTATATTCAAAATACAATGCTTACGAAAGGTGATACCACAGGCCCTGTTTCCGCTGAATTTATTCTGAAAGATCCTACCGTGGAGTTTGCAGTCCTGGAAACCGCAAGAGGAGGGATCCTGCGCGCCGGCTTAGGCTTTTCCCAATGCGATATCGGTGTTTTAACCAATATCAGGGAGGACCATCTGGGTATGAATGATATCCATACCCTTAAAGACCTGACAAGGGTAAAAAGGGTAGTGCTTGACAGTGTAAAGAAAAACGGCTGGAGCGTAATGAATGCTGATGACGAGTATTCTATGAAGATCGTAAATGACCTGGACAGCCAGGTCGCCATTTTCAGTATGGATGAAAATAATCCTCATATCAGACGTTTTGCCAAAGAAGGAAAGATCACCTGCGTATATGAGGAAGGCTTTGTAACCATTAAGAAAGGTGACTGGAAGATCAGGATCGGGAAAGCAAAAGATTTTCCGATTACCATGGACGGAAAAGCCAGATTCATGATTGAAAACGTACTGGCTGCAAGCCTTGCCTGCTACCTCCATGGCTTCGGGATTGAAGATATTTCAAATTCACTGAGGACATTTATCCCTAGTGCACAGCTTACGCCGGGAAGACTGAATATTTTTAAGTTCAAAAACTTTAAAGTACTTATTGATTTCGCCCATAATCCGGCCGGCTATGAAGCGATTGAGGATTACCTGCGGAATGTGGAATCCAATAAGAAAATAGGCATCATTTCAGGAGTTGGAGACCGGCGGGATAATGACATCAGAGAATGTGGAAAAATCGCCGGAAGAATGTTTGATTACATCATCATCAGGAATGAAAAGCACCTTCGCGGAAGAACCGAAGAGGAGATCAACGGATTGCTTATTGAAGGAATGCAGGCTTCCGGGAGGGATATAAGCTACGAAATCATTCCTAAAGAAATAGAAGCTCTGAAACATGCCATAAGTATGGCTGAAGAGGGTACCTTTATCACGGCCCTGAGTGATGTTATCTCCAATGCTATCGAGCTGGTTCAGGAATATCAGACAAAAGAACTGCTGGAAGATGATAAGATCTAATGAGCAAGCCTCCGGATTCCGGAGGCTTTTATTTTATATTCCTGTATTTTGAAACCGTTGCCGGTTTAATTTATTCTGTGAATTTATATGTAGTGAATATTGTGTTGAAATAACTTAAGATCACGATGTTTTCTATTCATTAACATTGCCGGACCTTTGATTCACTCTTCTACAAAAAAAGCATTAGAGCTTCCGATCCAGATGGCATCTTTTTTATTGAAATCAACATTTACCATGGCTGCTTTTGTCATTCTCCCAAGATTTTCCAACAGGATAGGGCGCTCGTCATTTTCCCGCCAGATATAAAGTAAACGTATTTCAGCCTTGGAAAACTCCCCGTTAATATCCTCGAAAACAGGTTCGTATGCCACTTTCTTCTGTAAGATATAGTTTTCTTTGTCTTCAATAGCGTCCGTGATCTCTTTGGTAGGGTTTAGATTAACACCACTGCCTGCAAATGAGAATAAAGGTTTCAGAACAAAGTTTTCAAGGTCTTCAGTTTCGGGAAATTCATGTAAATAATAGCTTTTGGGAACAAATTTATGCTGGAGGAGAGGCAGGAGGAATTTCGAAATCTTAAAGAACCAGTTCGGATGGGTGATCCATTTTACATCCATATCTTCACGAAAATCAAAGGCTGTTTTAAGATCGGGGATCCGGTCTAGCTCATCAAAAATAACCCGGTTATAGATTCTTCTAATTTCAGTTAATTGTCCGTTATTTTCATAAAACAGCTTCCTCCCCTCTTTTTTTATTTGAGTTAGACAGACGGTCTTTATGCCTAATAATTTTTCTGTCAGAATAAAATCAATAGCTGTTTTCTGCTTTTCGGGGAAGATCTCAAGAAGAATTACATGTTCAGGATTTTCATCACCTACAATAAGATCCTTTAAATAGCTTTTGAATTTTTCATGAGGCATTTTATTCCGCATCCCCGAGAGGAAAGGATAGACATCACAGAATGTGTCTTCAAAAACTTTCTGAAAGGCGTAAAGCGAGGGAAACGCCTGCAGTTCTATCAGCTGGGGCTCAATTTCTCCGTTCTCACTTTTGCAGATGCCGAAATCTATGGTGAAGAAATGCGGCTGCTTCGTATCATTCGGGACATTATAGTGAGCCGGGATAGCCTTTTGTAACGTTTCTGCGGGCAAAGCTTTTATCTGATCGATAATGCTTTCGCTTGCATCAATAAGCTTACCCTCAAATTCTCTGGTAAGAAAAATCGGGCTTTCCGAAATCCTGAACGAAGGCTCCAGGCCGCTTTTTTGTTTTAAAGTTTGTTTGAGCAAATTATATTTTTCCTCTGAAAATTCCTGGTTGAACAGTTTTCTGTATTTTGAGATCATATTTTTTCCTTTGTGATTTTAAAAAATCGGGCATCCTTGCCCGATTTCTGTATAGGTGATTATCTGAAATCCAGTTAAGCCATGGCTTCAGCTTCTTTCAAAATGTTTTTTTTTGCAAACTGTAAAAATCTGGGCAGGATCTGGCTTCTTGTAAGAACGATCTTCTCTTCATCATCAATCCGGTCCAGGGTTTCGAGATATTTTTCCAGTCCGAAGTTTTCGATCATGGCTTGCTTGTTCTTCTCATCCTTCAGATTTTCTATCATTCCGGCAGGATCAGCTTCGGGGTGAAACTGTGTCCCGAAAATTTCATTTGAAAAACGCACTGCCATCACCGCCCTTTCTAAATTGATTTGGGGACGGAACTTCTCTATGGCCACAATCTTCATTCCTAATTCCTCAAACCGCTCCTGATTAGGCTCTATAAACTGGAATGCCCTTGAATCTACGGCATAAAACGGATCTGCAAGATTCCTGAATAAGAATTCCTGCTCGCCTTCTTCAGTTTTATGAATGGGCATTACACCAAAAGAATATGATTTTCTCCTGCATATATTGCCCAACTCCCAATGAATGCTTGCCAGCTGAAAGGAATGACAGATCAGGAACAGGTATTTTTTGTTCTCTTTATATTTGTTGTGGTTATATACCTCATCCAAAAAATCAGAATACCGGTCTTCCCAAGCCAGGCCTTCCCTGTGTGGGGTTCCCGGGCCTCCTGAAGAAATGAAAATATCGAAATCTTTAATTTCCGGAATCTCATTCTTATACCTTACATCAAAAGTTTCAATAATTACATTTTCTTCAGAACTTTGTCGGAATGCTTCGGAAATTTCTTTAATATTTCTAAAGCCTTGATTTACATGATTGTTGTTCATGTCCAGCAAAGCAATTCGAATATCTTTCATACTACATTATATTTTTTCACAAAGTTATAAAAATATTACAAAGCGGTTTCTCCGTGGGTAATGCCGTATTCTGTTTCGGAGATCATGTAGTCTACCACCTTGGTCAAATCTCCTGTCTCTTTAAAGATTCTGAGCTGCCTGTCGGCTCCTGTTCCGTATTCCAGTATTTTCCAGGCATATTCAACTTCTTTTCTGCATCCCAGTTCATCCACCACATCATCAATGAACTCGAGTAATTCTTTTAATAGATCAGGATATGGTACGGATTCTTCCTTTCCGAAATCGATAAGGTGCGCTTCAATTCCGTTTTTGGAGGCTCTCCATTTATTTTCGTTCAGTAATAGCCGTCTGTAGCTTCTGAAGCTTAAGTTCTGCTGATGAAGCTTATATATTTTTGCAACCAGGCTTTGCATAATGGCGGCCAGGCAGATTGTTTCGTCAATTCTAAGAGGCATATCACAGATTCTGAACTCAATCGTAGGGTAGAACGGATGTACCCGCAGGTCCCACCATATTTTTTTAGCATTGTCGATGGTTCCGGTTTTTATGAGAAGGTCGACATAGCTGTCAAATTCCGCCAGGGAGTTAAAGTAACTTGGAATCCCTGTTCTTGGAAACTTTACAAAAATTTCCTGTCTGTAAGACTTGAAACCCGTATACCGGCCTATCCAGAAAGGGGAATTTGTGGAAAGCGCATATACGTGAGGAAGGAAATAACGCATGACATTCTGGATCCTCACCCCTTCTTCCCGATTGGGAATACCAATATGAACATGCAGACCAAAGATAAGATTTTCACGGGCCACGTCCCCCATGTCATCAACAATTTTTATATAGCGTTCGCCCTGGGTAATGCTGTTGCTGGACCAGTGAGAAAAAGGATGTGTGCCTCCTCCTGAAACCCGGAGCCCCTGCTCATGGGCTATTTTTATGAGATGTCTTCTGAGGTTGGTAAGCTCGGCTCTTGCTTCCTGAATGTTCTGGCAGATCCCCGTTTCCATCTCGATCATAGATTCGTGCATTTCGTGTTTCAGATTTTCACTTAAAACCGCCTTTCCACCTTCAATGATCTTGGAAACATGAGAAATAAGGTCTCTGCTTTCAACATCGATGATCTGGTATTCTTCTTCAATTCCTATAGTAAACTGATGCATTTTTGTGTTTTTTGTTTCTAACGATTATTTTACTGAGTCTTTTACAAAAGTTCCCCAGGAAATATTGGCTTTTCCCGGAATGTATTCTTTTGCTTTTTCAATTGCCAATTTTGCGGCATGTTCTACAATCCAGGCAAAATTTTCCTCACCTACAGAATTTCTGTCGGCATCAGGAGCAGGGTTGCAAAAATCAATCGCATACGGGATCCCGTCTCTTACCGCAAATTCTACAGTATTGAAATCATAGCCTAGCGCTTCATTCATTTTAATAGTATATTCTTCAATAGTTTTCAGAAGCTTTTCAAGATCTTCACCCCGGGTCTGATGAGTAGTGGCATATCTCAGATGATGAGGATTCCTGGGCTCATAAGGCATAATATGGACGTATTTCTTACCCAGGCAATATACCCGGTAATAATCATCGAAAATGATTTCTTCCTGAACCATCATTACCAGCTGTTCTGTCTCCCCGAGTTTATTCCATAAATCTTCAGGATTCTCTACTCTGTAAACATTTCTCCAGCCACCGCCATCATGCGGCTTCATATAAGCGGGAAAACCGATATAGCTAAAAACATACTCCCAGTCATGCGGAAATTTCAGGTTTCTGAATGATGTTTCAGAAGTATTTGACGGCCTTTCATGGGATGGCAGCAGGACGGTTTTGGGAAGCGGTATTCCCAGTTTGGTCATCAGCGCGTTATTGAAAAACTTTTCATCAGCGCTCCACCAGAAAGGATTATTGATCACATAAGTTCCGTTGAGTGCTGCATTTTTAAGATAAGCTCTGTAAAAGGGAACATCCTGTGAAATTCTGTCGATAATAACTGCATAACCATAGTCTGCTCCCTGTTCCAGCTTGTCTATAATGACAGGCTCAGCAATGATTTCTCCGCCTCCCAGTTCATTCACTTTATCTATAAAGGCCCATGGGAACGTGTCTTCCATACCGAATAGAATCCCTACTTTTTTTATCATGATTGTCGTTTTTAATGTTGTGTATGACTATTTTATCTATATAAATGTAAATAATTTTTACGAGAAGAAAGCTCCGATAAAGGTTGGGAAGACCATCCTCCATAAAGGCCAGTCGTGATTGATCCACTTCCTTTCATCATACCAGAAATCTATCCCTTTTGAACTCAGAATTTCAGCCATCTCCACATTTTTATCCTTACAGATATCCTGATCCGAAGTGCTTAAAACAATATGCATATGCTTATACTTCCAGGCTTCATCATTCCTTACAAACTCCCTGGGGCAATTGAAGTACACCAGATCATCAGAATATCCGTCCATAAAATTCCTGATGCTGAAAACTCCTGAAAGACAAAACAGATGGGAAACGATATCCGGGAACCTGAATGCAAAATTGGCGGCATGATATCCCCCGAAACTGGCTCCGGCAACGGCTACACGATGTGTTTTGTGAAGAGCCTGGATATGCGGAACAAATTCTCTGATAAGGAACTGTACATACTGCTCATAATTCCTTATCCTCTGCTGCGGAGAAATTTTTTCATCATAAAAGCTCCGGCTGTCAATGGTCTGAACATTATAAAGTTTTACCTTTCCCTGTTCTATGAACCAATTGATGCTGTCATTAAGATGAAAATCATGATTTTGGGTATACAGCCCCTGAGAAGTGGGAAACATGATGATGGGATAACCGTAATGGCCCGTAACTTCTACTTTAAGGCTGATGCCCAATATATGGGAGTAATAGTCAGTATGTTCTATCTGGGGCATTCTTCAAACGTGATTTAGCTTTATGTTATATCAATCAACAATTCAATGTTCCAGGTTACCTATGAACCCGGCTTTTCTTTTGGCGGGAGAATGTTCAGCATCCCTGCCTGTATCTCATCAGCGGCACTGTCCAGTCTTTCCTGTATGACGGCGTCATTGCTGGACCTGTAAACAATTCCCACATGATAATCTATAGGAATGAATTTTACCGCCTCCTCACATTCAAACCGGCTGTAATCAGGCTCCTTATCCTTAATTAGGGCCACAATCAGCCCTGAATAATAGCCTGTGGGTTTAGCTACCTCATAATGCTGGCCTCTCAGGAGGGCATTTTCAATTTTGGCCCATTCGCGCCAGATATTGATGCGGCTTGATGCTTCTACCATATCAGGGATGTGTGCGCCACCTACCCTTGAAGAAGTTTCAAGAAAATACCATTTTCCGTCTTCTTTTCCCCGGATAAATTCAGTATGGGTGGCACCGTTGACCAGGCCGAAATTTGCCAGCAGTTTTGCGTTCACCTCTTCAAGTGCTTTAAATTCATCAGAATATCTTCCCAGGGTCTTGGATCTGAATACGCCTCCTTCATGAGAAACCTGCATGGGAGGGGCCAGGTATCTGGAAGCAGAAGTGAATACCGTTTCTTTATTGAACGTTAAACTGTCAACATGATAAACATCTCCGGGTTTAAAACTTTCCAGCAGAAACAAATGTCGTTCTTCTCCAAGGGTATTCAAGGCATCCCAAAGCTGTTCTTTGGAAAGTATTTTTTTGATCCCTGATGCCGAAGCTTCAGAACGTGGCTTCAAAACCCATGGGGCAGGAACTTTTTCGGTAAAATCATTGACCTCATCATTATTAAATACAGCGGTGAACTCCGGAACCCGGATCCCGGAATCTTTTGCTTTTTGCCGCATGGCAAGCTTATCTCTGAAATAGCGGTGTGTGGTCTGTCCCATTCCGGGAATGCGGAAGGTTTCCCTGATGAGCGCGGCTTTTTCCACATCATAATCATCAAGGGCGACTACGGCATCCACCTTTCTGGTCTGCATAAGGTGTGAGAACCCCTGGATTAAATGCTCAAGATTCCAGACTGAGGGCCTCAGTTCAGGCATATAAAATACCTCATCAATGGCATGCCAGGGCCAGTTTTTTTCCTTAAGGCTCTCTGACGTCACCAGGATGATTTTATTACTGAGCTTTTTCATTTCATCCATGAAATCATAGCCCTTATAATAGCATGAAATGCATACTATAATTTTCTTCCCCATATAATGTTTTTTTTATTTTGATGGATTATCAAAAATAAAAGCGGATTTTTATTGATTAATTAATGCTTAAAACTGAAATCTGCTGAGTTTTTGTGAATCCTATATCAATTATACAGAGAATTTTTGTAATAAACTAATTTTTAATGATAATTTTCAATTAAATCTACCAGTAACTGAACTCCAAAACCGGTAGCTGCTTTTTCCTTAGCATAGTTTACACTTCCAAAGGCTACTCCCGCAATATCTAAATGGGCCCATCGGGGATGGTTTTCAATGAATTGTTCCAGAAACTTGGCGGCAATGATGCAGTCACCAACAGGCTTCATGGAAATATTTTTCAGATCGGCTACATCAGACCGGATGTCATCTTTCCAGATATCCCACAAAGGCAGATTCCATAGCCTCTGATTGGTTTTATCCCCTGTTTTTATCAGGAGCTCTTTCAGGTCTTCATTATTGGAAAATAATGCTCCGCAGGTATCTCCGAACATTCTTACGGAGCTTCCCGTTAAAGTAGCCAGGTCAATGAGAATATCCGTTTTGTAATTTTTAGCAAGATAAGAAAGACCATCGGCCAGGATCATTCTTCCTTCAGCATCCGTATTGAGAACTTCAATGGTTTTCCCGTTGTAAGCCGTCACAACATCGCTCGGAAGGAAAGCTTTTTCAGAAACAGCATTGTCTGTAATGGGTAAGACAGCAATAATATTTACAGGCAGCTTCATTTCTGAAGCGTAAACCAGCGCACCCAGAACAGCCGTTGCACCACCCATATCAGATTTCATGTAATGCATATTGTCGGGATTCTTTAAAGATATCCCACCGGTATCGAACAATACGCATTTTCCCACCAGCCCGAAAGTTTTGGCATTTTTGGCTGTTGTCTTATATTCCAGTATTGTGAAGGCGGCATCATAAGCGCTTCCCTGATTGACGGAAAGGTAAGCGCCCAGGCCTAGTTCTTCACATTTTTTTCTGTTGAAGGCAGTATATTTCAGCTGATGCTTTTTGGCAAGGCTTTTCAGATAAGAGCTGAACATATCAGGCTTTTTAAGGTTGGCGGGCTTGTTCAGCCATTCCTGGCAAATGATCTGGGCGTTACTTAATGCTTCAGCGCTCTGGCTTATGGCATCTAGTTTTTTCTGGCTTAAATTTTCAAAATGGAGCTCAAAGCCGGAATTCCAGAAAGGATGCTTTTTATCAAAAGGATAATTATAAGTTCCTATTAACAGGCCTTTGACAAATTCTTCAAATTGTTTTTCATTAAGAAAGTCAGCTAAAATCAAAGTTGGGGTGGCCTGTAATTTTTCCTTCTGAGCCTGAGAAAATTGATTAGCCACCTGTTGCACTTCAAAATTCTGCAATGCAGAATTACCCAGCCCGATAAAGTAGGTAATGCTTTCTTCATCGGCTGAGATGAAAACCTCATGCTTCTTTCCTGTGAAAAATGTTGAAATGTTTTTATGGAAAAGTTTTCCTGATTTTGTCCAATGCTCTTCTGTGAATAAACGGAAAATCTGGAAGTATTTTTTATTTTTTTTATTGATCAGTTTCATAAGTTAATTTTAATGCTCTTTTGTTGGGGAGTTACTTCTACCGGGTTTTCGCTGTTGTCATAGAACAGCCATTCGATGGCTCTTGGAAATTCCTGGGACCAGTAAAACTCACTGTGGGTACCTTCAGGGTTAATGCTTGTCCGGAATTCAAAATCGAACAGGTTTTTCTTTTCCCATCTTTTGAGGTATTCTTCAAAAATGTGGATTCTTTTTACCATTTTAGAGCCTTCCCGGCCGCCTCCGTATAGATAAATCCTGGTCTTAAAAGGAACCCTGAAATTCATCATCGGGAAATTATTGTTGGGTTCTACCCAGAGAGAAGGGGAGAATATCAATAATTTGGAATATACTTCCGGATATAAAAAGCCGCTATAAATACTGATCAGAGCTCCTAAAGAGCTTCCCCCGATCCCTGTATTTTCCCTGTCTTTCAGGGTGCGGTAGTTTTCGTCGACAAAAGGTTTCAGCGTATCTGCAATAAAGCGGATATATTTTTTTCCTTCAGAGCCGTTGGCTACATTATCGTTATCAAAAATATATTCCTTGATCCTTTCTTCACTGCCGTGCTCTATGGCAATGATAATAATATCTCCCCGTCCGTATTCGGCAAGGATGGAAAGCTTTTTATCAATTTCCCAGTTGCCGTATCCGCTTCCTTCATTAAATAAATTCTGGGCATCCTGAAGATACAGAACGGGATAGCTTTTGTTGGACACATAATAGTCATAAGGTAAAAGGGCCCATACTTTTCGGTAACGGTCGAGCTGCGGAATATAGAATTGCTCCGAAATAATCTCAGCAATCGGGAAAAATTCCTTTTTGAAAGGCCCCCAGTTCAGTCTCCATTTCTCAACGATGTCGGATGCTTTTCCTGCCGATCTCAGAATTTTCCGGTTAGGGGTGATATTTCCGTATCTATCCAGTTCTACATTTTCCCAGCCTCCTTTAGTGAATTTATATTCAATTTCGTCAGGTAAGATCTGGTCGTCGATCTCAATAAAAAAATTGTGAGTATCTGTTTGTTTAAGCCGGCAGCCATGATCCCTCGGATTCCAATCGTTAAAATTCCCTGTGATATATATGGCCCGGTCATCATTCTCTTCAGTGTAAAGTTCAAACCTCATCACGTGTGTTTAATAAGTTTTTAAACGCTAAATTTATAAAAAAACTTTTTATCCGAAGGTAGCAGGATCATAAAATGGCTGACCGGAAAACTATAAATTTGGTCAATGGTACCGCATAAATTAACATAATAATAATTTCAACAATAATTAATTGTCGTTGAGGATATTTTTTTGTAGTTTCAAAGAAAATATAAACAGACTAGATCTTGATGAATTCGGTTAGAACTTATACGCTTTTTACGGAACATGATATTTACCTTTTTAAGGAAGGTAAGCATTATAAGCTCTATGATAAGTTTGGGGCACATTCCGTGGAAAAAGACGGGGTCCAGGGTGTTTATTTTTCCGTCTGGGCTCCCAATGCGAAAAAAGTTTCGGTGATAGGTAACTTCAACAGCTGGAATCATAAAGATCATATTCTGTTCCCGAGATGGGATGAATCAGGGATCTGGGAAGGGTTCATTGCAGGGTTAACCTGGGGAACTTTATATAAATATGCAATAGAGACGGCTTATGGAGAGATTTTAGAAAAAAGTGACCCTTATGCCTTAAGCTGGGAGCAAAACATACAGGCAGCGTCTTTGGTTTCTACCACATGGTATGAGTGGAAGGATCAGGAATGGCTCCGGAACCGCTGGAAGAAGAACAGCCTTGAAGCTCCGGTTTCGGTGTATGAGCTGCATTTAGGCTCCTGGATAAGGGAAGAAAGTGCCCCTGACCGGTTTTTGAATTACAGGGATATTGCAAAAAAACTGGTTCCCTACATCAGGGAAATGGGTTTCACTCATGTAGAATTTATGCCCGTAATGGAATATCCGTACGATCCCAGCTGGGGATATCAGATCACAGGATTTTATGCCGCAACTTCCCGTTTCGGTTCTCCGCAGGATCTCATGTATCTGATTGATGAGCTTCACCAGAATGATATTGGGGTTATTTTAGACTGGGTTCCTTCCCATTTTCCGGGAGATGCCAATGGGCTTCACCGTTTTGACGGTTCTTATTTGTATGAGCATGAAGATCCCCGAAAAGGCTTCCATCCCGACTGGAAATCACATATTTTTAACTACGGAAGGAATGAAGTAAGATCATTTCTGATTTCCAATGCAATGTTCTGGCTGGATCGGTATCATGCAGACGGATTGCGCGTGGATGCGGTTACCTCAATGCTTCATCTTGATTATTCAAGAAACGAGGGAGAGTGGGAGCCCAATATTTATGGAGGAAATGTAAATCTTGAAGCCAAATCTTTTTTACAGGAATTTAATACTGCCGTTTACCGGGAGTTTGGAGATAATATCATTACCATTGCGGAGGAAAGCTCGGATTTCCCGATGCTGACGAAACCTGTGCATGATGGAGGAGTAGGTTTCGGAATGAAATGGATGATGGGCTGGATGCATGATACTCTCGATTACTTCAAAGAAGACCCGATCAACAGGAAATACCATCATCATAAACTTACTTTCGCTTCCATGTACATGTATAATGAAAATTATATGATGCCTTTGTCCCATGACGAGGTAGTGCACGGAAAGGCAAGCCTGATTTATAAGATGACCGGCGATGAATGGCAGAAGTTTGCAAATTTACGGGCATTGTATACTTATATGTACACCCATCCCGGAGCCAAGCTTCTGTTCATGGGCGATGAGTTTGGGCAGACCAGTGAATGGAATTTTACACAGAGCCTGGACTGGTATCTGCTGCAATATCCTGTGCATAAGGGATTGCAGACCCTGGTAAAAGATCTGAACCATCTATACAGACATGAACCTGCTTTTTATGAAAATCAGTTTAATAAAAATGGTTTTGAATGGATACAGGCTGATGATGCGGAAAATTCAGTTTATATTTACCTGAGAAAGGCGAAAAGAAGGGATGAGGTTTGCATGGTTGTTCTGAACCTGACTCCCAGGGTATTGGATTATAAAATAGGGGTGAATGCGGGAACCCATTGGGATGTGATCTTTAATTCTGATGATGCAAGATACTCTGGTAGCAATGTAAAAACAGAAGTCTTTAAAGAGCAGTATGAAGAATGGATGGGGCGTCCGAAATCAATAAGCCTGAAATTGCCACCCCTTTCAGGGATTATTTTAAAACAGAAAAAAGACAAAAAATATAAATTAAACAGAATAAAATCACATAAAAGGTAAAATGGTTGTTTTTCATCTCAGCACGGAATGCTATCCGGTGGCGAAAGTAGGAGGGCTGGCAGATGTTGTAGGAGCGCTGCCCAAATATCAGAATAAAATTAAAGGCATTGAGGCTAAGGTAGTAATGCCCTGGTATAACAAATCTTTTTTCTATGATCATGAGTTTGACATAGTTTTTGATGGATTCATACATCAGGGACCCAATATGCTGCAGGTACAGGTGATGAAGGAAAGATCCGATGTTTTGGGATTTGAGCTTTATATGGTAAAAATTCCGGGGCTGCTGGACAGGGATGCCCCTTACGGATACCAGGATGAAAACTTTCAGTTCATTGCTTTTCAACATGGAGTTTTACACTGGCTAAGCGCAATGCAGATTCGCCCGGATATTTTACACAGCCATGATTATCATACAGGACTTGTTCCTTTTATGATCGAGCATTGTCCTGAATTCAGGTTTTTAAAAGGTGTCAAAACAATAGGAACTATCCATAATGGTGAGTACCAGGG
Organism: Chryseobacterium gossypii; assembly: GCF_041361455.1. Lineage (NCBI taxonomy): Bacteria > Pseudomonadati > Bacteroidota > Flavobacteriia > Flavobacteriales > Weeksellaceae > Chryseobacterium > Chryseobacterium gossypii. The sequence continues at coordinate 28,565 of NZ_JBGCUR010000031.1, forward strand.
AATGATGAGTTGGGATATGGCGAACTATATGCCGGCATTTGATCCCTATAAATGGGGCCTTCTGGATTGGAACGGGCTGATTAATCCCCTCGCAAGCATGATCAAGTGTTCCCATGCTTTTACAACAGTTTCTCAGGGGTACCTTGAGGAGCTGTATATCAGTTTCAGAGGCCTTGAAAGCCTGGTACGGGATGAGTTTGGGAAAGCTTACGGAATTATCAACGGTATTGATACCGAGGTCTGGGATCCCGAGACCGATCCGATGCTGGATTTTAATTTTAACAGAACTAACGCGATAGAGCAGAAAAGGAAGAATAAGGAAAAACTCTGTAAAGAATATAATCTGAAAGCCGATCTTCCCCTGTTTGCCTTCATTGGAAGATTTGCTACGGAAAAGGGAGCCGATCTGCTTCCGGATACCGTGTGGAGAAGTATAAAACAGAGTTATGGAGGCCTGAATATCATGATCCTTGGTTCAGGGAATACCTATATTGAAAATAAGCTGAAAGAGTATGACCATATTTATACCAATTTTGCATTGGATCTTGGATATAAAGAATACCTTTCTCATAAAATATACGCGTCAGCAGACTTTTTACTGATGCCGTCAAGAGTGGAACCCTGCGGACTGAATCAGATGTATTCCATGAGATATGGAACAATTCCGGTTGTGAGATATACAGGAGGATTGAGAGATACGGTAGGAGATATTACAACAGGAGGGGCAGGAATAAATTTTACCTACCCCGGGGTGGATGATATTATTCATGCGATGAACAGGGCAATGGGGCTTTACAGCCGGAAAGACGTCATGGGAAATCTTATTCAGGCCAATATGAGTTTTGATTTTGCATGGGAAAAATCAGCAGAAAAATATATAGCATTATATAACAATTAAAATACAAACGCAAGATATCTATGAAACGTAATGTTATTTCCATAGTTTTGGGAGGAGGAAGAGGCACAAGGCTTTTTCCGTTGACGTATACAAGATCGAAACCGGCTGTTCCTATCGCGGGGAAATACAGGCTGGTGGATATACCTATTTCAAACTGTCTGAATTCAGGATTAAATAAAATCCTTGTCTTGACACAATTTAATTCAGCTTCATTGAATTCGCATATCAAGAATTCTTATCACTTTGATATATTCAGCAAAGGCTTTGTGGATATTCTTGCAGCCGAACAGAATGTAGAAAATGATAATTGGTACCAGGGAACGGCAGATGCCGTAAGGCAGTCCATGAGGCATCTGGAAAAATATGATTATGACTATATCCTGATCCTTTCCGGGGATCAGCTTTACCAGATGGATTTCAGGGATATGCTGGATTTCCATATTGAGCGGGGAGGCGATGTGACCATAGCAACGATTCCTGTAAATGCTAAAGATGCCACCGCTTTCGGAATCTTAAAATCTGATGATGACGGGAATATCACTTCGTTTGTAGAAAAACCCGGATATGATAAACTGGAAGAACTGAAATCTGAAGTGTCCGGGGAGAACAAGCAAAAAGGAAAAGAATACCTGGCATCAATGGGAATTTATATTTTTACGAAAAATATCCTTAAAAAAATGTTTGAAGAAGGGGCTGGCGATGACTTCGGAAAAGATATCATTCCAAGCTCCATCGGAAAATACACTACTCTGAGCTATCAGTATGAAGGATATTGGACAGACATAGGGACCATAGAATCATTTTATGAAGCCAATCTGGATCTGTGTCAGGATTTTCCGCAGTTTAATTTGTTCTCTTCTTCACCTATCTATACAAGGGCCAGGATGCTTCCACCTTCTAAAATCAACGGCTCTTATGTTAGCAAAGCGGTCTTCGGTGACGGATGCATCATTATGGCTGATAAAATTGAAAATTCGGTGATCGGAAACAGAACAAGAATAGACAAGGGAAGCACTATTGTTAATTCTTATGTAATGGGCGCGGATTTTTATCAGAATACGGCAGAAATTGTAATGAATGACAGGAACGGGCACCCTAATATGGGAATCGGCAAATATTGCTATATTGAGAAAGCCATTCTGGACAAGAACTGCTATATCGGGGACAATGTAAGAATCATAGGAGGAAAACATTTAGAGGACGGAGATTACGGTACCTATTCTGTACAGGACGGAATTGTGGTTGTGAAGAAGGGAGCCGTTCTCTCTCCGGGAACACATATAGGGTAGGAAAGACCATAAAAAATAAGAGTGACCAACATCTTGGTCACTTTTTTTATTTGTATTACTTTTGCGTGATGCGTTTTTTTAAAATTATAACGGTAATTGTTCTTTTGCTGGTAGGTGCCTATGCGCTTTCCATGTATTATTTTGTAGATGAAAGCAAGAGCTTTAAGATTGAAAAGGAAATAGATTATCCGTTGGACAAGGTGTTTTCCCAGTTCAATAATTTACAGAATTTTACGCGATGGAATAACTTCTTTACCCGTTCGCAGACCATCGATATAGATTATTATACCCCCTATGAGGGACAAGGCAGTGCCATCAGCTATGTAGATCCCAAGAACGATACAGACGGAGAAATGTTTATCCGATATGAAAACCCGGGTAAAACCTTGAAATACCAGCTTTTTGAAGATAAAAATGAAAATCCGACCCTGGTAGATGTAAAGTTTAAGGCGGTTTCTGCCGAAAAAACGAGAATCACCTGGTTTGTTCATACCCCTAAATTGCCTTTATTCAGAAGAGTTGAAAACTTCTGGACGGAGGACAGATTTGCCGAAAATATAGATAAAAGCATGTTGAACCTGAAAAATGTTTTAGGCAATAAAGTGGAGAAAGACAACCAGATGGCCGCTATTAAATATGACAGCCTGATGGTGGAAAATGATGAAGAGCAACTGCTGCTGGGGATCAATGTGAGTACATCCAACAAAAAAGATGCGCTTTATAAAAACATCGTCATGAACTATAATAAAGTCTATAACTATGTAACCATGGATTTAGGCAAAAAAGATGATGAGTTCGGTTATCCGGTCATGATTACGGATGCCGATAATTATAAAGATAAGGAAGTCTCTTATTTTCTTGGGATACCTTTGTCCAAAAAATTCGGTATTACAGATAACAACTTTAGTTTCAGAACGGTAAGTCCTACCCGGAACTATGTGATGTATTACAAAGGAGCCTATGCGGGAAGGATCAGGGCGATACAGCAGCTGATTCAGAAAGCCAAAAAAGATGAAATGCGTTTCGGCGATATCCGCCAGACTTTTATAGAACGCCCGGTGGAAGACCAGGAAGTGAATATCAAGCTCTCCTTATCCGTTTATAAATAGTTTCTCCGGAATTATTTCTGTCATAGTTTTTTTTAATGATTTGAACCTGTGCCAACTCGGTTTTTTTTATTAAATTTGAAGATTAATTCTACAAATAAATTTTAATAATAGATAAACTGTAATAATGGACAGATTTTCATTCCTAAACGCAGCTCATTCTCAGTTAATTGAGGATTTATACCAACAGTATTTAAAATATCCGGATTCTTTAGAGCCATCATGGAAAGCCTTTTTTCAAGGCTTCGATTTTGCTTTGGAGAACTATGGTGATGATGATAACACCCAATATGTTCAGGCACCTGCTAATTCTGCTCCCGCAATACAGCAAATTTCTCAGGCAGTATCCAATGGAGAGGTTCCTGAGCACATAAAGAAAGAATTTAAAGTAGTAAACCTTATTGAAGCCTACAGAACAAGAGGCCACCTGTTCACTAAAACCAACCCGGTAAGAGAAAGAAGACATTATACGCCTACTCTGGATATCGAGAATTTTGGTCTGAGCAAGGAAGATCTGAATACAAAATTCAACTGTGCTCTTGAAACGGGAATGAAAGAGCCTTCAACATTGAAGGATCTGATCAAGCACCTGGAGAACATTTACTGCGATTCTATCGGTGTAGAATATATGCATATCAACAATGTTGAAGAAAAAGATTATATTAAAAAATGGTTGCAGGTAAATGAAAACCATCCGAACCTTTCCGCTAACGAAAAAACGGAGATCTTATTAAAACTTAACCAGGCTGTTGCTTTTGAGAACTACCTGCATACAAAATTCGTCGGTCAGAAGAGATTCTCTCTTGAGGGAGGGGAAACCCTGATTCCCGCTCTTGATCAGCTGATCTCCAGATCCTCACAGCTGGGTGTGGATGAGGTGGTCCTGGGAATGGCGCACAGAGGAAGATTAAATGTGTTATCAAATATTTTCGGAAAATCATACAAGCAGATTTTCTCGGAATTTGAAGGAAAAGAATTTGAGGAAGATGTATTCTCCGGAGACGTTAAGTATCACTTAGGATCCTCTAAAAAAATTAAAACGGCCTCAGGAGAGGAGGTGGCCATAAACCTGACCCCGAACCCGTCTCACCTTGAAACGGTGGCTGCTCTTGTAGAAGGGATCTGCCGTGCTAAAGTGGACGATAAGTATAAAGGAGATTACTCTAAGATCTTACCTATCGTGATCCATGGTGACGGTGCCATTGCAGGGCAGGGTATTGCTTATGAGGTTGCCCAGATGATGAATCTTGAGGGATATAAGACCGGAGGTACCGTTCATATCGTTGTAAACAACCAGGTGTCATTTACAACCAACTATATGGATGCCAGGTCTTCAACCTATTGTACAGACATTGCAAAAGTTACAGAATCCCCTGTGATGCACGTTAATGCAGACGATGCAGAAGCTGTGGTGCATGCTATTCACTTTGCCGCTGATTTCAGGGCTAAATTCGGGAAAGATGTCTATATCGATCTGCTAGGATACAGAAAATATGGTCATAATGAAGGGGACGAGCCGAGATTCACCCAGCCTAATTTGTATAAAATCATCTCAAAACATCCGAATCCAAGGGAAATCTATAAAGAACAGCTGATCAATGACAGTGTCATCTCGAATGATGTTCTCAAGAAAATGGAGGCTGACTTCAAAGAGCTTTTAGATAAGGACTTTGATGCGTCCAAGGAAATTGAGAAAAATACAATGGATGTATTTATGGCTGAAGACTGGACCAATTATCCGATCGGTAAAAGAGGTGCTGTTCTTGAGCAGGTGGACACGAAATATGATTTGGCCAAGCTGAAAGAACTGGCTATTAAAATGTCAACACTTCCGGCTGATAAAAAATTCATCAATAAAATTACAAGGCTTTTTGAAAACCGTATCAAAGCTATTGAAGGAAACTCTTTAGATTGGGCTTTAGGAGAATGGCTGGCTTATGCCACCCTGCTTACGGAGGGGCATAATGTAAGAATCTCAGGTGAAGATGTGGAAAGAGGTACTTTCTCTCACAGGCATGCTGTGGTGAAAACTGAAGATACAGAAGAAGAATATATCCCTCTGAGACATGTTTCCGAAAGCAGATTTGATGTATATAACTCACACCTTTCAGAATACGGGGTACTTGGTTTTGACTATGGATATGCTATGGCATCCCCTAATACGCTCACCATCTGGGAAGCTCAGTTCGGTGATTTCGTAAACGGTGCCCAGATCATTGTAGACCAGTATCTGGCTGCTGCAGAAGAAAAATGGAAGATCCAGGACGGGTTGGTAATGCTATTGCCCCATGGTTCAGAAGGTCAGGGTGCAGAGCATTCATCAGCAAGGCTGGAAAGATTCCTAACCCTTTGCGCCAATGAAAATATGGTGGTAGCCAATGTTACTTCCCCTGCCAACTACTTCCACCTGTTGAGAAGACAGCTGAAATGGACATTCAGAAAGCCATTGGTTGTAATGAGTCCTAAATCTCTGTTAAGACACCCGAAAGTGGTTTCTCCACTGGAAGACTTTGCCAACGGCTCATTCCAGCCGATCCTGGATGATCCTGCCGCAGACCCTAAAAAGGTGGAAAAACTAGTGCTTTGTTCAGGAAAACTATATTTTGAATTACTGGCTAAAAAAGAAGAGCTTAACGCTGAGAATATTGCTTTAGTAAGATTTGAACAACTATATCCGTTGCAGACAGATGCCATAGACCAGATCTTCAGCAAGTATGCGAACAGAAAACAATTGATCTGGGCTCAGGAAGAGCCTGAAAACATGGGAGCCTGGTCTTATATCCTGAGAAACTTCAGAGATACAGGAATTCAGGTAATTGCTCCTGTACCAAGTGGTGCGCCGGCGCCGGGAAGCCACAAAATGTTTGAGAAAAACCAAAATGCTGTTATCAACAGAGTATTTGACAGAAACGATGCTCCCGTAAAAAGACCGGTAACTGCTTAATTAATCAATAATAATCAATTAAAAAATAAAAAAAATACTAATATGTCAGTTTTAGAAATGAAAGTTCCTTCACCGGGCGAATCAATTACAGAAGTTGAAATTGCAACTTGGCTTGTAAAAGATGGTGATTATGTAGAAAAAGATCAACCTATCGCTGAGGTAGACTCAGACAAAGCAACTCTTGAATTGCCTGCTGAACAAAGTGGTGTTATTACTTTAAAAGCAGAAGAAGGTGACGTGGTGCAGGTAGGTCAGGTAGTTTGTTTAATTGATATGGATGCTCCAAAACCAGACGGTGCAGGTAGTGCTCCTGCTGCTGAAGCTCCAAAAAAAGAAGAAGCTCCAAAAGCTGCTGAACCGGCTAAAGAGGAAGCTCCAAAACCAGCGGCACAGCCTGCGGCTACCCAAACCTATGCAACCGGAGCCCCATCTCCTGCAGCTAAGAAAATCCTTGACGAAAAAGGTATCGATGCAGGGCAGGTTTCAGGAACAGGAAGAGACGGAAGAATCACTAAGACTGACGCTGAACTGGCTGCCGTTCCTGCCATGGGAGGAAGTTCTCTTACAGCAACCGGTTCAAGATCTACCACTACCACCAAACTTTCTGTTCTTAGAAGAAAATTAGCTTCAAGATTGGTTTCTGTAAAGAATGAAACAGCCATGTTAACCACTTTTAATGAAGTTGATATGTCTGAAATTTTCAGGATCAGAAAGCAATATAAAGATGAATTTGCTCAGAAGCACGGTATCGGACTTGGATTCATGTCCTTCTTCACAAAAGCGGTAACAAGAGCGTTGCAAATGTATCCTGATGTGAACGCATCGATCGATGGTGATTTCAAGGTAAATTATGATTTCTGTGATATCTCCATTGCCGTTTCAGGTCCTAAAGGATTAATGGTTCCTGTGCTGAGGAATGCTGAAAATATGACTTTCAGAGGTGTGGAAGCCAATATAAAAAATCTTGCTGAAAGAGTGAGAGACGGTAAAATTACAGTTGATGAAATGACAGGCGGTACATTCACTATTACAAACGGTGGTGTATTCGGATCTATGTTGTCTACACCTATCATCAACCCTCCTCAGTCTGCTATCCTGGGAATGCACAATATCATCCAGAGACCGGTAGCTATTGACGGGCAGGTTGTCATTCGTCCAATGATGTATGTGGCAATGTCTTATGACCACAGGATTATTGATGGCAGAGAATCTGTAGGATTCCTGGTAGCGGTAAAAGAAGGTATCGACAATCCTGTTGAAGTATTGATGGGAGGCGATGAAAGAAAAGCCCTTGAATTGTAATTTAAATGAAATTATAATATAATATTTATAATCTCGCCTCAAAAAGGCGAGATTTTTGTATCTGCTTAATAAATACTTAAGATGATGTTCTCAAAAATGACCTCAGATATCAAAGTTTCAGTAATGCCTGAATATGATAGTAAAAACAGTTATCCATCCGAAAACCGGTATGTATTCAAATACAATATTACAATCGAGAACGACGGTAGCTTTCCTATAAAAATTCTTAAAAGAAAATGGCTGATTTTCGATGTTGGTTTTGGGTATACGGAAATTATAGGTGATGGAGTGATTGGCTTGACACCCGAAATCCCGATAGGAGAAGACTTTGCCTATTTTTCCAACGTTATGCTGCGTTCGGGGGTAGGAAGTATGAGTGGAAAATACCTCGTTAAAAATCTGGAGACCCAGGAAAACTTTGAAATAGATATCCCGAAGTTTAATCTGTTGTCGGAAGTTCTCAGCAACTGATTGTAAAAAGTAAAAGGGGAGGAGGATTATTAAAGCTTTTTGATCTTGGCCTTCATGATATCACTTACCTCTTCATTGCTGGTAAGAAACAGCTTTTCAAAAGCCAGAAGCGAAATTTTAGCGCATACCTCGGCATCATCTCCGGCTCTGTGATGGTTAAAATTGATCTGATGGTATTCTGCCAGGTGCTTCAATCCATATCTGGGAAGATAATCCCATGATTTTTTAGCCAGCTGGATGCTGCACAGATAGTTGAGTTTCGGAGTGAACATTCCATAATGATTGAGACAGCTCCTTAGGATGCCTGAGTCAAAACTGGCGTTATGGGCGATCATCAGAGTTCCGTACATCATTTCCTCCACCTCATACCATATTTCATCAAAAGTAGGAGCGCCTTTTACGTCCTCCGGCCTGATCCCGTGGATGGCAATATTGTGCTGATTGAAATAAGGAAAGCTGGGCGGTTTTATCAGCCAGGTTTTGGTTTCTATGATTTTAGAATCCTGTACAACACAGACTCCGAGCTCACAGGCGGAATTTCTCTCGTGGGTTGCCGTTTCGAAATCTATTGCACAAAAGTCCATGATGATATAGTTATACTTAAATCTTGTTCTGTTTGAAACTCAAAGTCCAGGGCAGAGCATCGATAAAAGTTAAGAAAATTTTTATTTATTTACAATATTAGTTTTGTTGCCTGTAAAATATTTGAAAATCAGCCATTTGGATTGATAAAACTGTTTCTTCTGGTATTTCTGACGCAGCTCCCAGGTTCCGGCAGCCTGTCCGTAAAATCCGAAATGCGCCCTTACTACGGCCCAAAGATGAGATAACCCGTTTTTATAGCCCAAATAGACCCCTGCAATGCCATCAAGGCAAAGCCTGAAGAATATCAGCCAGACCAGTCTGGGGAAAGGAAGGTTTTTCAGCATCATGGAAAGATTATTTCTGATATTCAGATAGGTTTTCTGGGCGCTTTGTTTATTTAAAGTTCCGCCTCCCACATGATATATTTTTGATTTTCCGGTATAAAATATTTTCTTTCCCGAATTAATGAGCCTCCAGCAAAGATCAATTTCCTCCTGGTGGGCAAAAAACCTGTCATCGAAACCACGCTGTTCCCGGAAATCTTTTGAACGGATAAAAAAACAGCATCCGGAAGCCCAAAAGATCTCCGTTTCATCATCATATTGCCCTTTATCTTCTTCCAGATCATCAAAAACCCTTCCCCTGCAATAAGGATAGCCGAGGTTATCAATTAAGCCGCCTGCAGCCCCGGCATATTCGAAATGGCTTTTATTGTCATAAGATAAAATTTTAGGCTGAATGGCTGCAATATCCGGATTTTTTTCAAATAGCTCAAGTACAGGCGCTATCCAGTTTTCCGTTACTTCCACATCTGAATTTAAAAGGCAGTAAAACTCGTGGTCAATATTTTTTAACCCTTCATTATACCCGCCGGCGAAGCCATAGTTTTTATTATTCCTTATAATCTTTACCGAAGGGAAGCGGGATTGTAAATATTCTATAGAACCATCGGTGGAAAGATTATCAATGACATAAACCTCTGCATCCGGGGAAAACCGGACAACACCAGGAAGAAACTTTTCAAGCCAGTGTTTTCCGTTCCAGTTGAGTATGGCAACCGCTAATTTTTTGGACATACTGACTATATTTTTTCGGAATCGTAATTTTTAATGGAATCCTGGTATTTCCATTTTCTATGGGACCAGAGATAGTTATCCGGACGTTTGTGTAAAGTGTTTTCTAAAAGCTTATGGAACTTTTTTACCACTTCATGTTCCACGAATTTCTCCCCATCCGGATAAATCCTGTGATAATTGACCTGGTAATAGCCGCGCTTCACCTTCTTCATCTCACAGTAGACAAAAGCAAGGTCCATTCTTGTGGCAAGCTTGTCATATCCGATAAAAACAGGGGTCCTCTGATTTAAAAATTCCAGTCCGTAGGTAATATGGGCGAAATGCGGGGTCTGGTCGGCTACAAACATATATGCCGAGCTTCCGTCATTTTTAGACCTGAAAATGTTCAGTATAACTTCATTGGCTTCCAGGGCTTCATTGCCGAACTTATTGCGGACCTTTTTCATTTGGTTTTCCCAGAATTCACTGTTTACCTTTCGGTAAACGGGATGACAATGATCCTGAGGAATGATGGTGGCCAAAGCATTGATCCATTCCCAGTTGAAAACATGCCCGGCCAAAAGAATGATATTCTTGCCTTCTGCTTTGGCTTCATGAAACAGATGCTGATTGATATGCTGCATCCTTACCCTCGATTCGGTTTCGGAAATGCTGAAAGATTTTATGGTTTCTACAAGATAGTCTGAAAAATTGAGGTAAAACCTTTTCCTTATTTCCCTGATCTCTTCATCGGATTTCGCGGGAAAAGAATTTCGTAGATTCTGTGTGATTACTTTTTTCCTGTATCCCACAATATGATAATTAAGGAAGAATATAATGTCTGAAAAAATATACAATATTTTCAGGGGAAGCTTAGAAATCAGATATAATATTTTTATCAGCAAATTCATAAAACATGCAAATTTAAGGATAATAAAATTATGGTTCTCTTTTTGCTGATGATAAGTATTATTTTTTTATTTTTATATTATGAAAAAGATATTGTCAATAGCATTTTTGAGTTTAAGTATTGCCGTTTTTTCTCAGAAAGACCGTAATATAGCTAAAAATGGGAATAATGAATCATCAACATCACAGATAAAGCCTGAACCCGAACTGGAGGCTAAAAAGAAGGCAGCAGCAGAAGAAAAAGCCAGATTGCCTAAGCCTTATGATCCAAAAGCCGATGCACAGTCTGATATAGAAAAGCTTGTGGCCCAGGCTAAAAGAGAAAATAAAAATATCATCATCCAGGCGGGTGGAAACTGGTGTATCTGGTGTTTGCGCTTTAATAATTTTGTACAGACCACCCCGGAACTGAAGGAAATCGTAGATAAAAATTATCTGTATTACCACCTTAATTTTTCTCCGGAAAATAAGAATGAGAAAACTTTCGCGAAATATGGAAATCCCGGAGACCAGTTTGGCTACCCGGTATTTATTATTTTGGACCAGAATGGCAAGATGATCCATGTTCAGCGGAGTGATGTATTAGAGCAGGATAAAGGGTACAGCCTGGAAAAAGTAAAAGAATTTTTCAGCACCTGGATCCCCAGATCATAAAATTAAAAAAGAGGCTGTCTCAAAAGTACCCCCTCTCTCGGACTCCTGTCTGACAACT
>NZ_JBGCUR010000032.1:0-36562 GCF_041361455.1 Chryseobacterium gossypii
ATGGATTAAAAAAAACATGAGCAGAAAAAAGACTGTCCTTTTGAGACAGCCTCTTGTTTATTTCTAAAAGAGAGTTTATTTATTATTGAAGTCCACCTCTTCTCCGGTATTCAGATTTTCGTTTACATTTTCTTCTTTCTTCTCTGAATTATGTTTTGATGTAGTGTTATCTATCGGTTTTGGATTCTTGATCTCATCGATGGTCTGTAATCCTCCTTCGTCACCATACCCGGCTCCAAGGCTCTTAAGGTCTGAGCATCCGTCTTTCCATTCAGACGGTTTTACAAATTTATCATCAGGAGAAATTTTCAAGCTTTTATCTGCCCAGACTTTTTTCATGAAAATAGCCCAGATCGGCAATGCCATTTTGGCTCCTTGTCCCTCTCCTGTACCATAGAAGTGAGTGGCTCTGTCTTCCCAGCCTACCCATGTTCCGGTTGCCAGCTTTGGTACAATTCCCATAAACCATCCGTCGGAGTTATTTTGTGTAGTACCGGTTTTACCTGCAATTTCCACATCTTTTGAAATTCCTTTCCTTCCCAGCTCACCGGAAGCCGTACCATACTGTGCCACACCTTTCATCAGCTCAATCATGGTATACGCGTATAGAGGGTTCATCACTTCTTTTGGCTCTATATTTACCTCTTTGATCACTCTTCCGTTGGCATCTTCGATCCTCCAGATCATTTCTGGCTTATTGTAGTTTCCATAATTTGCAAAAGTACTGTATGCTCCCAGCATTTCATAAATGGTGATATCGGAAGAACCTAAGGCAATTGTATTGTTTCTTGGAATATCTTCCGTTACTCCCAGGTCTCTTGCTGTTTGAATTACGGCATCTACACCTGTCATTTCTATAAGCCGGGCTGCAACAGGGTTCTGCGAATGAGCCAACGCGTCCTTAAGGGTGAGCATGCCGCCTCTTCCGGGAACATGCCATCCTTTATGGTCATAAGTTGCATTTGAAACTGTTGAACACGGAGTCATTCCTAATTTCATAATTGCGGTTGCATATACAAAAGGTTTGAAGGTTGATCCTACCTGTCTTTTCCCCTGTTTGATATGATCGTATTGGAAATGCTGCCAGTCTATACCTCCCACCCATGCCTTGATTTCACCTGTTGCAGGGACCATGGACATCAGGCCGGCCTGGGCGATTTGCTTATGATATCTGATAGAATCCCATGGAGACATTTCAACTTCCTCTTCACCATTCCACGTAAAGCGGGAAGTTTTAATAGGTTTATGAAATTCCATTAAAATGGAGTCTTCAGAAATTCCGGCAGCTTTCAACTGCTTATAACGTCCGGTCCTTTTCATAGCCTGAATCATCACACTATTGATTTGCTTGTCGGTGAGATAATAGAATGGTCTGTTTTTTCTTCCACGCTGTTCTGCATCGAATCTTTTTTGAAGATCTGTTAAATGTTCTCTGATTGCTTCCTCCGCATATTTCTGCATTTTAGAATCAAGAGTGACATATATTTTCAGTCCGTCCTTATAAAGATTCAGCTTTTTACCATTTTCCTTTTCATAATTTTTGAGATATTCATCAATCTCCTTCTTTAAGTAGAACTTATAATAAGCGGAGTAATCATCACTGATATTTTTAATCGGATGATAATCTAAAGTAATAGGAGTATCAATGGCCTTATCATAAGTTGCCTGATCTATATATCCTGTTTCCAGCATCTGAGATAATACTACATCTCTTCTTCTCTTGGCCCTTTCAGGATTTCTCATGGGGTTATTGGCGATCGGTGCCTCCAGCATGGCAACGAAGACGGCCGCTTCGGGTAAAGTAAGCTGATTGGTACTTTTATTAAAGTAAATTTTCGAAGCCATTTCTATACCATTGGCATTGTAAGTGAAATCAAACTTATTGAAATACAAGGTTACGATTTCCTCTTTGGTATATCTTTTTTCCAGGCTTACGGCAACTACCCATTCCTTGAGTTTCTGAATAATTCTTTTTATAGGATTTCTGGAAGGCTCCTTTGTAAATAAAAGCTTGGCCAACTGCTGGGTGATTGTTGAGCCTCCACCTCTGTCTCCTCCATACCTTACCGCTCTCAAAATAGACTTTAAATCTATTCCGGAGTGCTCTTTGAAACGTTCGTCCTCCTTTGCCTGAAGGGCATAGATAAGATAAGGAGGGAGGTCTTTATAAGTGATAGGCTGGGTTTTTTCTTTTTCAAATTTACCTAGCAGGACACCATCTGAAGAATAAATTTCAGAAGCGACATAGATATCTGGATTTTCCAGCTCCTTTACATCGGGCATCTCTCCAAGAAAGCCCTGTGAAACAGCAAAGAAAAGTCCTGAAATACCTAAAACTACCGCAATGAGTCCAATCCAAATTATTCTAACCCATTTTTTCCAAGATGTATCTTTCTTTTTTTTGGGAGGAAGAGGAAAGGTTTTTCCTTTATTTCCTGTATTTTGTTTGTTTTCTTCCATTGATGATTACGGTTTAGCCGTTTCTATTTTTACTCCGATATCTTCAATTCCCGGTAAATTGTCATTTCTCATTGCCTGAATCAATCCGATTTCATATTTACCTTTTGCCGGAAATTTATAATTCAGTTTATATTGAAAAAGAGTTTCCTTCGTATCTCCAAACCCCGTTCCCAGCCACTCACCATTCGGTTTGGCAAGGATATAATTTAAAGTGTCAGTCTCCTTTTTCTTATTCTGAAGATCAGTGAAATTCACAATAAACCTTATGTTGCCGTAAGGATAATCATTATTATTTCTTACAACAAATATAATATTTTTAGGATTCTGAGGGTCTGAAATTTCAAGATTAAATTTCTGTTCACTTTTCTTATTCCACTTATTATCAACGGAATTCATTATTACATTTTCTCCCGGGGTGCTGCAGCTAAAGAAAAGGATAAGGGGCAATAATCCTAAAATTTTACGCATTTTTGTCTTTTTTTGGAGGATATTTCTTTTTGAATTTCTTCTTATTTGGTTTCTTCTCAGAATCCGGGCTTACCTCTACCTTTTCCAATTGGGCTTTCGGCTGTTGCGGCCGCTGCTGCTTTGGCTGATTAGGGCCGGCATTTACATTCTCAGATTTTTCGGATTTGTTCTTTTTCTGAACATTGTTATTCTGCCTGTTCTGATTTTTATTCTTGTTTCTTCTCTTCTCGAACCGGTCAACATTATTTTCCTGAATCAAATCAACATTTGGTAATGAGATCTCAGGTAGTTTAAGCTCTTCAAGAGGCGGGATTTTTTCACCTTTTTTATTTTTTGCGATCAATCCTTTTACCAGATCAATGTCGAAATCATACCATGCAATGGAGCTTTCCACATAAGCAAACCACATTTTCCTTTTGAAAACATCAATCTTGATACAAAAAGCTTTTCCTTTCTCTGTTTCCAGTGTTGTAGAAGAAGGCGGAAAATCATTCAAAGCATCAAGATAACTGTCTAATTCATAATTAAGGCAGCACTTCAGTTTGCCACACTGCCCGGCAAGCTTTTGCGGGTTAATGCTAAGCTGCTGATATCGGGCAACATTGGTGTTTACAGATCTGAAATCCGTAAGCCATGTGGAGCAGCAAAGCTCCCTTCCGCAGGATCCTATTCCACCCACTTTGGCGGCCTCTTGCCTGAACCCGATCTGCTTCATATCAATCTTAGTTCTGAAGGCGGCTGCATAGTCTTTTATCAGTTGCCTGAAGTCTACGCGGTTATCAGCAGTATAATAAAAAGTTACCTTTGACGCATCTCCCTGATACTCAACGTCTGTAACTTTCATTTCAAGCCCCAGTTTTTGAGCGATTTTTCTTGCTTCTATCTTTACATTATCCTCTTTTTTTCTCGCTTCCTGCCAAACTTCAATATCTTTTTGATTGGACTGTCTGTATATTTTAAGTGCGGATTCTTCAGAAAATTTCTTTTTTTTCATCTGAATCTTTACTAATTCTCCGGTGAGACTTACCACACCTACATCATGCCCCGGACTGGATTCTACTGTTACTACACTACCTATGTGTAAAGGGATATTATTTACATTTTTATAAAACGATTTTCTGTCATTTTTAAATCTGACTTCTACAAATTCGCACCTGTTTGAGGCGGGATTTTTAATATCAGATAACCAATCGAAAACACTTAATTTATAACTATTACCACAGGTATTTACATTTTCACAGCCATTCGCGGTTTTCTTAGGCCCGCAGGAATGTGCAGAATCGCCGGATGTTTTACATCCACAACTCATATAATTATTAATTATTATTTAATCTTGCAAATTTATGTATTTTTATCTTTATGTGATTCTAAAATATTGAAATATTAAATATCATTCTGTTTAAGATTAAACAAAAAATAAGATTATTGTAAAAAATATTGTCAATTATCCTGTATTTGGGCATTTTATATTCCATTTCATCAAACTGTTATTTTAAACATAATTTTCTTTGGATATATCGTTTAAAATATTAAGAATATTTAACAGATGTATCCAAAATAATTTTATATTTGACTTTATATAATAATAGTCTATGAAAAAAATATTAGTATCAACTGCATTATTGGCAGGGGTTTTATCTTATGCGGGAGGCTTCAGGGTTTCTCTCCAGGGGGTGAAACAATTGGCAATGGCACACACAAGTGCACATGCTGAAGATGCAAGTGTGGCATTCTTTAACCCTGCGGGTATGTCATTCATTCCTTCGAAGCTGAGTATCGTGGCGGGAGGGTTTGGAGCAAGCAATAAAGTTACTTTTCAGAACCTGAATACTTTGCAAAGCACAGAGACTGATAACCCGATGGGAACACCTATCTATGCCGCGATTGCTTATAAACCGATAGATAAATTGTCAATAGGGTTTAGTTTTTCAACACCTTTTGGTAGTACTATTGAATGGCCAAATGACTGGGAAGGAAGAGAAATGGTTCAAAAGCTTGAACTGAAG
Organism: Chryseobacterium gossypii; assembly: GCF_041361455.1. NCBI lineage: Bacteria > Pseudomonadati > Bacteroidota > Flavobacteriia > Flavobacteriales > Weeksellaceae > Chryseobacterium > Chryseobacterium gossypii. The sequence continues at coordinate 4,935 of NZ_JBGCUR010000032.1, forward strand.
AGTTTTTACTTCCAGCCAATGATTTCCTATAAGTTTAATGACTGGCTGGCTTTTGGAGCAAGCTATATTTATGCGAGAGGAAAGGTAAACTGGGATAAAGCTATTACACAGTTCGGAGGACAGCTTAATCTTGATAGTAAAGCAAGCGGTCATGGGTATGGTTTTGGTTTCTACTTCAGACCAGACCCGAAACTGGATGTAAGTATTGCATACCGTTCGCCTGTTGATATGAAAGCTAAAGAAGGAAAGGCTACATTCCAGTTCCCTTCGGCTTCCATTTATCCTTTGCTGGGCTTAGATACCAGTGGAAAAGACAGCTTTTCTGCGACTTTACCTTTAGTTGAAGAATATACTATTGGTTTAACTTATAAGATCACTCCAAAGTGGTTAGTCTCTGCTGACTTCAATTATCACGGATGGGAAAGATACAGCAAGCTGACACTTGATTTTGCCAATGCTCCTGTTGGCAATCAGCCATCAGACCCTACGGTTTCCGTTTCTCCTAAAAATTTCAGAAATGCAAAAACCTTCAGGCTGGGAACTCAATATGCATTTAGTAATATGATCTACGGCCGTCTCGGGGCATATTATGACGAATCTCCTTATTCAGACGAAAACTTTATTCCGGAAACCCCTTCGTTTAATACCTATGTTGTGACAGGCGGGGTTGGGTTTAAATTAAAACAATTCGGAGTAGATATTGCAGGAGGATATGCAATGCCTCAATCCAGGGATGTGAAGAATGAGAATCTTGGCTTCTACGGACAGGCCAAAGCTACGGCATTCTATTTAGGTCTAGGTTTATCTTATAACCCTTTTTAATTGAAGATTATGAAAAAAATTATAATTTCTACATTCGCAATTTCAGCACTTCTTTTTGCAACGAGTTGCGAGGATGATTTTGATACAGATGTAAAGGATATTGTTGTAACAAAAGGTGAAGCAGATTTTTCCAAGTATGTTGCGTTGGGAAATTCTCTGACGTCAGGATACAGAGACGGAGCTTTATATATTGATGGGCAGAACGAATCTTATCCTTCAATGATTGCCGGACAGATGAAGTTAGTCGGAGGAGGAGAGTTTAAGCAACCTTTAATGGCAGATAATAATGGAGGATTGATACTCAATACACTTGCAGGGCCAACCCAGATTGCAAATACAAAGCTGTATATTAATGCTTTTGTTGACGGAGCTCCTGAGCTTAAAAACGCGAATAATAATACGGCTACGACTGTCGTTAACACAGTTCTGACAGGTCCATTCAACAATATGGGGATTCCGGGTGCGAAAGTTGCCCATTTATTAGCCCCTGGATATGGAAATGTACAGGGGATTCCTACAAAAACAGCCAATCCTTATTTCGTAAGATTTGCATCCAGCCCAACAACCTCAGTGATTGCCGACTTTAAGGCTCAGCATCCTACATTTTTCTCACTATGGATCGGGAATAATGATGCCTTATTATATGCTTTGGCCGGCGGGGATGCTTCTGCGGAGACATTAACCCCACCTGCTCAATTTACGCAATATTACAACGCTCTCATTAACGAGATTGCATCTACAAACGCTAAGGGTGTAATTGCAAATATTCCTAGCGTAACGAATATCCCTTCTCTAACAACTGTTCCATATAATCCGCTTACAGCAGCAGCTCTTGGAGGTGGAAACGTTAATGCAGGTAACGCAACAATTGATAATCTGAATGCAAATCTGTATGTTCCGTTAAACCAGATTTTAACAGCTCTGGGAGCTGGAGACAGGATACAGCCTCTTTCTAAAACTGCCGCTAATCCTTTGCTGATCAAAGACGAAAGCCTTACTCCCCTTAATGCTCAGATCACGGCTGCCGCGCTGGCTTCCGGAAATCCTACGTTAATTGCTCTGGCACCTTACCTGGGAGCTACTTATGGCCAGGCAAGACAAGCTAAGGCAGGAGATTTGGTTCCTCTGACAACCAAAGCAGAGATTGGATCCCTCGAACCAGTACCGCCGGGAGTTCCTGCAAGCCTTGGAGCCAGAGGTGTTGCTTATCCTTTTGCAGATAAATATGTGTTGACAGCAACAGAAGCTGCAGAAGTAAATACAGCCATCGATGCTTATAATGTTACTATTAAGGCTGCAGCCAATGCCAAAGGGTATGCTTTCGTGGATATGAATAAAAAAATGGTTGAATTAAATAGTCAGTCTGGAATTTCCTGGGATGGTGTAAAATACTCAGCCAAGTTTGTAACGGGAGGAGCCTTTTCATTAGATGGAGTCCATCTTACCGGAAGAGGATATGCTATTGTTGCCAACGAATTTATAAAATCAATTAATGAAACTTATAAATCTAATTTACCACAAGTAAATCCAAACAATTATTCAGGAATCAAGTTTCCTTAATAGTGAGAAAAATAAAAACTTAAAAGCCACGGGAGTAATTCTTGTGGTTTTTTTTTAAATTTGCAAAATCTTTTAAAAAGTAAAAATGGCTGATCAGTTAAGTTATTTATTTTGCACAAGGACAAGCAAAGACCTTGCAGAAAAAATTGCCCAGCATTACGGGCAGGAATTAGGAAAAATCAATTTTCAGGAGTTCAGTGATGGGGAATTTGAACCGGTTTTGGATGAATCAGTAAGAGGAGGGAGGGTTTTCCTTATTGGCTCTACATTTCCACCCGCAGACAACCTATTGGAACTTCTTCTGATGATTGATGCTGCAAAAAGAGCCTCTGCAAAGAGCATCACAGTGGTGATTCCGTACTTCGGGCTTGCAAGACAGGACAGAAAAGATAAGCCAAGGGCTCCGATAGGCGCAAAGTTGGTGGCTAACCTTTTAACGGCCGCAGGAGCTACAAGAGTAATGACCATGGATCTGCATGCGGATCAAATTCAGGGATTCTTCGAGATACCTGTAGACCATCTGTACGCGTCTACCATTTTCGTAGACTATATCAAATCTTTGAACTTAGACAATCTTACCATAGCCTCTCCGGATATGGGTGGGGCAAAAAGAGCAAAAAATTATGCCGGCCATTTAGGAGCGGAAGTAGTGATCGCCTATAAGGAAAGAAAAAAAGCGAATGTGGTAGAAGAAATGTTCCTCATTGGTGACGTTGAAGGGAAAAACGTGATCCTTATCGATGATATGATTGATACGGCAGGGACACTTTGCAAGGCAGCAGATATCTTAATGGAGAAAGGAGCAAAAACAGTAAGAGCAATGGCCACTCACGGCGTGCTTTCAGGAAAGGCATATGAGAACATTGAAAACTCAAAATTGATGGAAGTTATTGTAACGGACTCAATTCCTGTAAAAAATAATTTGTCATCTAAAATAAAAGTGCTATCTTGCGCCCCATTATTTGCGGATGTGATGAAGATGGTTCACGAGCACAGATCAATCAGTAGCAAATTTGTTATCTAATTGATTATCATGAGCTTGTAAATTATATGAAAACAATTTTTTTTAAATATTTATAAATGAAATCTATTACAATTCAAGGTACAAAAAGAGAAAGCGTGGGCAAAAAGTCTACAAAAGCTTTACGTGATGCTGAATTAGTTCCTTGTGTTGTTTACGGAGGTTCAGAACCTTTAAACTTTTCTGCGGAAGAAAAGGCGTTCAAAGGTTTGGTATATACTCCTGAAGCACACACGGTATCTATTGAGGTTGATGGTAAAACAATTCCGGCTGTTCTTCAGGATATTCAGTTTCATCCGATTACAGACAAGATTCTGCATGCAGACTTCTATCAGTTAGCTGATGATAAGCCGGTTATTATGGAAGTTCCTGTAAGAATCACCGGACGTTCAAAAGGTGTTGTTGCCGGGGGCGTTTTACGTCAGTCTTTCAGAAAATTAAAGTTAAAGGCTATCCCTGCCAACCTGCCGGATGAAATCGTTGTAGATGTTACTCCATTAAAGATTGGTAACAAACTTTATATCGGTGATATCAAAAATGATGCTTATACGTTCATGCACCCTGACAATGCGGTGATAGTGGCTGTGAAGATGTCTAGAAATGCAATGAAAGGAGGTGCAGCCATGCAGGATGATGAAGATGAAGAAGAAACTGCAGCTGAAGGAGAAGCTCCTGCAGCTGAACCAACTGCAGCAGAATAAGAATTTCTTATTAAATAATGATATAAAACCTGTCAGATTCTGGCAGGTTTTTATTTTTAGATTCGATCTATAATCATTTTCAGACAATAGCCTTTCGGAAAAAAGCCGTAAATTTGAAGAGTTCTAAATAAGAACGGCTTAATTTAAAATTTTAATAATGTTTGATATTCAGGAAATAAGAAATCAGTTTCCCATACTAGATCAGCAGGTGAATGGTAAGCCTTTGGTTTACTTGGATAATGCAGCGACATCTCAAAAACCCCATTCAGTTTTAGACGTTTGCCATAAATATTATACTGAGCTAAATGCCAATGTTCATAGGGGGATTCATACCTTAAGCCAGTTGGCAACTGAAGAAATGGAGCTTGCAAGAAAAAAGATCCGGAAGTTTATTAATGCTAAGCATGATTTTGAAGTGATCTTTACCAAAGGAACTACAGAAGGGCTGAACCTCATCTCTTATATTTTAACGCAGGAAATTAAAAAAGACGATGAAATTATCATTTCATATCTGGAACACCATTCCAACATTGTTCCCTGGCAGTTGCTTTGTGAAAGAACAGGGGCTAAACTCCGCGTCATTCCTATTGATGAAAACGGGGCACTTCAGTTAGAATATTTAGATCAGTTTTTAAGTGAGAAGACAAAGGTTGTGTCCGTAAACCAGGTGTCTAATGCATTGGGAATTGTGAATCCTGTAGAAGAGATTATTGCCAGGACAAGAAAGAATACGGAAGCTTATATTGTAATTGACGGGGCACAATCTGCTCCCCATTTTACCATCGATGTTCAGAAGCTGGATTGTGACTTTTTTGTGTTTTCTGGGCATAAAATGTATGCTCCTATGGGTACGGGCATATTATATGGGAAACAAAAAGTTCTGGAAGCTTTGCCGCCGTTCCATGGAGGAGGGGAGATGATCGCCACCTGTGCTTTTGAAGGGACCACTTATGCGGGGTTACCTTTTAAATATGAGGCAGGCACCCCCAATGTTGGTGGAAATATAGCACTAGGTGCAGCGGTAGACTTTATTGAAAAAGTGGGGCAGCAGAATATACAAAATCATGAAAACGCATTGTTGAAGTATGCCCAGAAGCAGCTTTTAGAAATAGAGCATATCAGAATCTATGGCGAGAAAGTCAAGAGAACAGGTGTAGTGTCATTTAACCTGGAAGGAACAGGGATTTCTTCGGATGTAGGGATGATCCTTGATAAGATGGGAATAGCGGTAAGAACAGGGCACCATTGTACACAGCCGATCATGGACTTTTTCAATATCGCAGGAACAGTAAGGGCCAGCTTTGCGGTCTATAATACTTTCCAGGAAATAGATCTGTTAGTGGAAGGAGTTAAAAAGGCACAGCGAATGCTAAGCTAAATTTAATATAATAGACAGGCACCTCTTTTTGAGGTGTTTTTTCATAATGAACAGGAAATATTGATTCAATATTCTTTATCAATAAAAAAGACCTCACAGGAGGCCTTTTTTTATACTGTAAAATTCATTAAGGTTTCCAGTCCACTACGGCACGGATAAAGGCCTCAGCATTTTCCAGGGGTATGTTCGGCAGGATCCCATGGCCCAGATTGGCAATGTATCTGTCTTTTCCGAACCGGGTGATCATTTCATTAACCATTTTTTTGATGGTTTCGGGAGTGGAGTGCAATCTTGCCGGATCAAAATTTCCCTGAAGGGTCATGGTATGGTTGGTCAGGGTTCTTGCAAGCTCAGGGGTAATGGTCCAGTCAACACCTAATGCAGAAGCTTTGGACAGCGTCATCTCTTCCAGGGCAAACCAACAGCCTTTCCCGAAGACAACCACATGGGTCAGAGAGCTTAAGGCTTCAACGATCTGGTTGATATATTTCCAGGAAAATTCCTGATAATCTTCCGGGGAAAGCATTCCTCCCCAGGAATCAAAAATCTGTACTGCGGAAACTCCTTTTTCAACTTTCCTTTTCAGATAGGCAATAGTAGTATCCGTAATTTTCTGAAGCAGTAAATGAGCTGCCTCCGGCTGCTGAAAGCAGAACGATTTGGCTATATCAAAAGCCTTGCTTCCCTTTCCTTCCACACAATAGCAGAGGATGGTCCAGGGAGAACCCGCGAAACCTATCAGTGGTATTTCATTGTCCAGTTTCTGCAGTGTCAATTCAATAGCATCAAATACATATCCTAAAGTATCATTTACGTCAGGTATCTCAATGCTCTGAACCTGCTCCATGGTTCTGATCGGGGTATCCAGCCACGGACCTACGGATTCCTTCATCTTAAAATCAATTCCCATAGCCTGTGGAACTACCAGAATATCAGAAAATAATATCGCGGCATCCAGAGGAAATCTGCGGATGGGTTGTATGGTAATTTCGGCGGCAAGCTCCGGTGTCTGGCATCTTGTAAAAAAATCATATTGATCACGGAGTGCAATAAATTCCGGCAGATATCTTCCGGCCTGTCTCATCATCCATACAGGTGGCCTTTCCACGGTTTCCCCACGGAGGGCTTTTAAATATAAGTCGTTTTTAATCATAATCTATTTTTAATCAACTCTAAAACAGAGGCCAGACTGTTCCCCTGGGAAGTGAAAATGTTTTTTGATGTAAACCTTCTCAGCTCGTTAGAAGTAGTTTCCCCTATTGAAAAAAGCATCATATCATCAAAAGAATTTTGCTTTGCAAAACTACGAACTCCACTCGGACTAAAAAAAACAGCGGCATGATATTTTTCAGTAATCAAAGGATTGATTTCTTCAGTGTGGTAAACAATAACTTTTTTGTATCTGATATTCTGTAAAGGGAGGCTTTTATCAAGGACATCCAGGGCTATATTCCCGCAAAAGTGTAAGAAATTCTCATGTGAGCAGTGGCTGATGATGAACTGTGAAAGCATTTCTACATTTTTCAGGACCTTGAATGTCCCGAAGCCATGCTTCCTGATTTCTTTTTTTGTTTTTTCCCCTACACAATATATCTTATTATAGTTCTTAGCGGTAAAATCTTCATTGGGTTTAAAATGATTTTTGAAGAAAGAAATAACTCCGTTTACACTGGAAAAAATGAGAGAATAATTTTTAAGATCAAAGGGCCTCACTGTTATGGGGGTGGTCTTAATTACCTCAATGCAGTCAGCCGAGATATCCTTTCCAAGTTCTTTGGATATAGCGGACAGGTCTATATTTTTGGTAAATAGGATTTTTTTCATTTCTCAGGTTGAATATGAGTGAAAGATCGAAAAGTGTCTCTTGATGTCTAGATCTGACTTTTGATCTCGGCCATCAGCTCTTTTCCGCCGTTTTCAAGGACGATCTTAGCAAACTTTTCCCCGAAGTTCTCAGCATCATTGTATTCAAAGTATTCATCTGTGGCAATGCAGTTTTTACCATCCAGTGAACATAAGGCAGCCCTGAATCGGATCTGGCCATCAAAAACTTCCGCAAAAGCGCCGATAGGTGCCGTACAGCCACCTTCAAGGGTTTTTAGAAAATTCCTTTCAATTTCAACACAGATCTCGGTTTGCCTGTGATTGATCTGCCTTACAATCTCATTGATCTCATGCTTTTCAGAATGGCCGGCAACAGCGATTACTCCCTGGGAAGGAGCCGAGATCATCAGCGGAAGCATTTCGTAATCAATGTCCATTTTCATTCTTTTGATTCCTGCCAGAGACAGAATGGTGGCATCAAAATCCTGTTCTTCCAGCTTCTGAAGACGGGTCTGGATATTCCCACGGATATCTGAAAAAGTAGCATCAGGGTAGTGTCTCAGCCAAAAAGCTCTCCTTCTTAAGCTGCTGGTAGCCAGTTTTAATTCATGAAATTCTTTGTTCCTGGCAGTTTCTTTACGGATCAGTACATCCTGGGGATAGTCTCTTTCAAGACAGGCAATAAGCTCAACGTTTTGAGGAAGCTGGGTAGGTACATCTTTCAGGGAATGCACGGCAATATCAATTTCGTCATTCAATAGAGCTATATCCAGATCCCGGGTGAAAACACCGGTAATTCCCAGAGAATATAACGGCTGGTTGAGGTTTTTGTCCCCCGAAGAAACAATCGGAACGATCTCCGTTAAGTAATTATTATTCTGAAGGTGCCTCGCAACCTCTCTTGCCTGCCAAAGTGCCAGTGCGGAATTTCTGGTTCCTATTCTAATGCTTTTCATTGAATTCGTTGTTTGGTTGTTCAACTAATATTTCGTGCATTAATTTACTAATTTCTTCGGCTTTGAGCGGGTTGTCGATGATATATTTTGCAAAACGGTTGGTAATCTTCTGGATCATCTTGTCAGAAAGCTCCATATCCGCTATGTTTATGTATTTATTTTTTTTGTAAAAATTGTGCATTTCATTGCGCTCCATATTTTTCAGGACCGCTTTAAAATGATGGATGTTGGGGGCCAGCTTTCTCTTTTTCTCCCACTCCAGAAAATCTTTCGTCAGCTCTTTGATGATTTTCTCGGCTTTCGGGATCTCTTTTTCCCGCTGCTGAATGGTTTCCTGAATTTGTTTTGAAAGCTCGTCAACGTCAATCAAAGTGACGTTTTTATTATTCGTTACCTCTTTTTCCACATTGTGAGGGATTGAAAGATCGATAACCAGGGTCTCCTTTCCGTTTGGAAAATGGGAAGCATTCACAATAGGATGTTTAGCTCCGGTTGCTACAATAAGAATATCCGTATTTTTCAGCTCCTTATCAAAATCAGAATAGTCGATATGAGGAATATTGTACTTTCGGGAAATTTTTTCTGCAGTTTCCTGGGTTCTGTTTGCAATTTTTATTTTTGGCTGATAAACATGCTTTACCAGATTTTCAACCGTATTTTGCCCGATTTCACCCACACCGAGGAGAAGGATGTTTTTTTCGGTTATTCTTTTCTGGTTATTCAGGATATAATGTACCGCGGCATAAGAAACGGAGGCGGCTCCATTGGAAATGCCCGTCTCGTTTTTTATCCTTTTTGAAATCTGGATGGCGGAATTAATGGCTCTTTCCAGGTATGGATTGGAGTTCCGCCGTTCTTTTTTGAAGCGGGTATAAGCTTTTTTAATCTGGCCGATAATTTCAAAATCTCCGATAATCTGGCTTTCCAGTCCGGCTGCTACCCGGAACAGATGAGTCAAAGCTTCCTCTTTGGTAAGGATATTGGCGAACTGAAGAAAATCCGTAAGATTCACCCCGATCGTTTTGCAGTATTCCTCGGCCACCAAAAGATAATTTGGGGTAGTGGTGTAGATCTCCGTTCTGTTACAGGTGGAAACCACAAAAGCATCTCCCAAATTTTCATCATGGATTCGGGATACGAAGGCTTTAATATTTTCATCAAAAAAAGCAAACTTCCCGCGTGTTTCTACGTCAGCTTTTTCATAGCTTATAGAAAGTACGGCAAAATTAGCAGTTTGATGGATGTTGGAATACTGTAACATAAGCGTCGCAAATTTACGTTTTTTTTAATAAATCATCTTCAGATAATATATATGATAATTATCGTAAAAAACTATAAACCTAATATTCATCGGGGTTCCGCGTAGCTGAAGAAAAACAGCCGCCGGAGAGTTAATGAAATACCCTGAAATTTTAATAAAATTTTAACCAAATTCCTTTTAGATATAATTTCATTGGATGTGTTAAATTTATATCTTTGTAATTCTTAAAAAATCAGAAGTAAAAATATGAGTTTATTTGATATGTTTACGCAAGAAATTGCGATAGACCTTGGAACCGCCAACACTCTTATCATCCATAATAATAAAATTGTTATAGATCAGCCGTCAATTGTTGCCATTGAGCGTTCTACGGGTAGACCGATTGCTGTAGGAGAGCAGGCGAAACACATGCAGGGGAAAACTCACGAGGACATTAAAACCATCCGCCCGCTGAAGGACGGGGTTATAGCAGATTTCCATGCTTCTGAACATATGATCAAGGAGTTTATCAAAAAAATTCCGGGAATTAAAGGTAAATTTATTCAGCCTGCCCTTAGAATTGTAATCTGTATCCCTTCAGGAATCACTGAAGTTGAAAAAAGAGCGGTAAGGGATTCAGCACAGAAAGTGAATGCCAAGGAAGTAAGGCTGATCTACGAACCGATGGCAGCTGCGATAGGGGTTGGAATTGATGTACAAAAGCCGGAAGGTAACATGATCATTGACATAGGTGGCGGTACTACGGAAATTGCGGTAGTAGCCCTGGGAGGTATCGTTTGTGATAAATCTGTAAAAATCGCAGGAGATGTATTTACCAATGATATTGCATACTATTTGAGAACGCATCATAACCTTTATATCGGGGAAAGAACTGCCGAAAGAGTGAAGATCGAAGTGGGATCCGCAGTTGAAGACCTTGATGTGGACATCGAAGATATTCCCGTACAGGGTAGAGACCTTATTACAGGTAAGCCGAAAGAGATCATGGTGGGATATAAGGAAATTGCCCGTGCTTTAGACAAATCCATCATCAGGATTGAGGACGCCGTAATGGAAACGCTTTCTCTCACACCACCGGAACTGGCAGCTGATATTTACAAGACAGGTATTTATCTTGCCGGTGGAGGTGCATTGTTAAGAGGTTTGGCAGACAGGCTGCACAAAAAAACGGGACTTCCTGTTTTTGTGGCGGAAGATCCGTTGAGAGCTGTAGTTCGTGGAACCGGCATTGCACTTAAGAATATGGATAAATTCAATTTCTTAATAAAATAATTTTAACTTTTTACGACTTTATTTCTGAATGGGATTTTTGCTGAGATTATTTTCGAAGAACGCTCTTTTTGTCTTCTTTATATTCCTGCAAATTGTTGCTCTGGTTTTGATGTTCTCTAAAAATGCCATGCAGAAATCCTGGATCGCCGGGCAGACCGCAGCGTTCAACTCTTGGGTTTCCGGATATATTGATGAAGGGGTTTCCTATCTCAAACTTAAACAGATCAACGAAGACCTGATGGCTCAGAATAAAGCTTTGATGATTGAGCTTTACGGAAAAGAAGGCGCTAAAAACCCCGTTTTCAAAAAAGTTCATGATACCCTCGGAGGCGGACAAATCTATACATTTGTAGACGGAGAGATCGTATTTAACAGTATTAACAGGCGGAATAACTATTTTACCATCAACCGGGGCATGAGAGACGGCGTGTTTCCTCAAATGGGAGTAATGTCTCCAAAAGGAATCGCAGGGATCATCATCAACTCTACGAACAGTTATTCGCTGGCCCAATCCGTATTAAGCGTTAACAAAATAAGAATCAATGCTTCCCTGAAAAATTCCGGATATTTTGGTACTTTGACATGGAATGGGGATAACTCGAGGATAATGCATTTATCAGATATTCCTAAATATGTAGCATTGAAAATAGGAGATACTGTTGTTACCGACGGAAAATCCGCGATTTTCCCTAAAGGAGTCATGATCGGGACTGTTGCAGGGTATTCCGTAGATAACAAAACGGGCTTTTGGGATATCTCGGTAGAGCTCAGTGAGAAAATGGGCGCCTTGAGTAAAGTATATATCGTTAAAAACCTGAAAAAAGCCGAAGTTCAAAAGATTCAGGATACCATGCAAGCTGTAATAAAAAAAGAAAATGATTAGCAGGACTTTATTTACGGATATATTAATCATGATTTTTCTTGTTGCATTACAGATCTTTGTTTTGAACAGGATTACCCTGTTCGGGAAATATACTCCGGTATTATATCCCGTATTTGTCATGTTTTATCCTTTCTTCAGAAATAGATTTCAGTTTCTGGCTTTAAGCTTCCTGATAGGGCTTTCCATTGATGCCTTTTTGTATTCCTGGGGAATCAATGCCTTTGCCACCACACTTATCGCTTATTTCAGAACTTTGATTTTCAGAACCTCTACAGATACCTCCACGGATTTTTTTTCTTTTCAATCCCTGCAGTGGGCTCAGTTTTTGCTGTTTCTTTTTTCAAGTATCTTTTTGCACCAGCTTTTAGTACAATATATAGAGTTTTTCAAGCTGAGCAGGTTTTTTGAAATATTATTTAATGTATTGGTAACGAGTATAATTTCGTTTATATTTATAGTTATTTATGCATTAATATTTAAAATCAAACAAAAAGTTTGAACACACGTTATTTAAAAATTTTCACCGTTCTTGTTGTTATTGCCCTCATTTTTGTGGCAAGGCTTGCTTACTTGCAGCTATTCACAGACCGATATGCCTTAAATGCAGCGAATACTTCCATAAAAACCGAATATATTATTCCGCAAAGAGGAGTAATCTTCGACCGTAACGGAAAAATTTTGGTAGGCAACCAGCCGGCTTATGAAATTTCTTTCACCCAAGCCTTAATGAAACCTGATTTTGATACCATAGGCTTTTGTAATTTAATGAAAATATCAAAGGCAGATTTTATCAACAGAATCAGGGCTATTCAAAAAGAAAAATATTACTCCAAGCTGAATCCGATGACTTTCATGAAGGATCTGAGCAGAGAAGATATTGCCAGAGTTCAGGAGATTATTTTTAAATATCCCGCCTTCAGCATCGTTCAAAGACCTCAGCGCCAATATGAAGTTTCCACTTCCGGAAATCTTCTGGGATATACCAGTGAGGTGAATGAAAATGAAATCAAAAAAGATTCAACATATTACCTGCCGGGAGATTTCATCGGTAAAAAGGGTGTTGAAAAATCATATGAAAAAGAGCTTCGCGGGATAAAAGGGATTAAGTATATCCAAAAAGATATCAAGCTCAGAAATATTGGTCCCTATAAAAACGGGACACTGGATAAGGATGTGATTACTGGAAAGGACATTACGTTAACCATCGACTACGATCTTCAGAGAATGGCCGAAGAAATGCTGGTGAACAAACACGGAGCTATTGTAGCCATCGATCCTAATAACGGGGAAATTCTTACATTGGCCACCGGCCCGGACGTTGACCCTAATTTATTCACAGGCCCGAATAAGTCAAAAAACATTTATGCTTTAAATAAAGATACCGTCTATGAAAACAAGCCTATGTTCGACAGGTCTATTCAGGCGGCTTACCCTCCGGGGTCAACGTTCAAATTATTGACGGCCTTAGCAGGCATGCAGATGGGCGTGATGGATGAAAACACTATTTTCCCTTGTGGAGGTGGTTTTAATTACAGAGGGTTAAGAATTAAAGGGCATGGAGGAGCAGACCCCTTAATTCCATCAATTCAGGTTTCCAGCAACTGCTATTTTTCTTATGCTTACTTAGCCATTATCAATAAATATCCTGGTAACCCTTCCAAGGGTGTGGATGAATGGAAAAAGATAATGAACAGCTTTGGGGTCGGACAATATTTAAACAATGACCTGGCTTCAGGAGCTCCCGGAAAGATCCCGTCCGGTGAGTTTTATGAGAGAAGAATGAAAACCATTCTTAAAGCAAGCGGTTCCAAGAAAGACTATAAAAACTGGGATCCCCTGGCAACAGGAGCCGTTTTCAACGGGATGGGGCAGGGAGATATTCTGGTGACACCCCTTCAGCTGGCCAATTATGTTGCGGCCATTGCCAACAGAGGCTGGTATTATACCCCGCATATTGTGAAGGCTGTCGACGGTAAGCCTAATCCGGATCCCCGGTTTAAAAAGAAGCATAAAACACTGGTGGACCCGAGACACTTTGAGCCGGTGCTTAAAGGAATGGAAGCCGTGGTATTAAGAGGTACTGCGCGCGGATTGAAATCAAATGATTTTACGCAATTGGCTAAAACGGGAACAGCACAGGTTCCCCAGGGAAAAGATAACTCAATCTTTGTCCTGATCGCTCCTGCGGATAAACCCAAAATTGTGGTAGCGGCAGTAATGGAACATGCCGGGTTTGGAGCTACATGGGCAGGCCCCGCATGCACCGTAATTGCTGAAAAATATATTACGGGAGACCTTAAGAGGGAGCACCTCTATAAAAAAATGGTGACCTCCAGTTTCATGCCCGAGTATAAAAGACAATGGATTGCAGACCTGAAACGCAAAGGCTTGTATGTAGAGCCACAGCCGGACTCTGTGAAGCTTAAGAGAAAGCAGGATAGCCTGAACTTCATTAAAGAACAAAAAGCCAGGCTGCAAAAGAAAATAGAAGAAGAAACGAAGAATATCAAGAATACAAAATCTGTTAAGCAATGAAATGGACGGAAGGATTAGATAAATTGGGCCTTGGCTTGTATTTCTTGCTCTGTATTTTTGCGATTGCAAATATTTACAGTGTTGACCAGAAATTGGGTGAAAAACAGCTGATATTCTTTTGTATTTCCCTGTTTGTAGGGCTTTTTATCTTTTTTGGAAGAAGCAAATTTTTTGAGAATCTGTCAGGGATTTTTTATATAGGAGGCGTTTTGCTCCTTATTGGGCTTTTCCCTTTCGGTAAAGAAATTCTGGGGCAAAAGAACTGGTATAAATTCGGAAGCTTCACCATGCAGCCGGTAGAATTTGCCAAAATAGGGACAGCCCTTATGCTGGCCAATTATGTGTCAGGGCCTGATTTTAATCTTAGCAATAAAAAATCTCTTTGGGCATCCCTGGGCATTATAGGGATTCCTGCGGTAGTAGTACTGGCAATTCCTGATGTCGGTTCTATGTTGGTGTTCATTGCATTTTTTATTGCCTTATACAGGGAAGGCCTGAGCGAGCTTCTATTTGGAGTAGGATTTCTCTTTGCAGGAGTGTTCCTGATTTCTCTGGCCATACCGCCTATATACGTTGTCATTGCTATTTTGGTTATTGCCGGTGTTTTGATAGCCATGAACTATTACAGGATGTCCTGGAATGTAATTTCCATTTCCGCTATTGCAGGCTCCATAATTTTATTATGTGGACTGGCTTTTGCCTCTCCTTATGTTTTGGAAAAGCTTCCAAAGCACCAGAGGGAAAGAATTGAAGTGCTTTACAAAGGAGAAAAAGCGTTCAGGGATACTTCAGGGTATAATCTGCTGTACTCTAAGACCGCGATTGGCTCCGGTGGACTCCTGGGTAAGGGATATCGTGAAGGATCTGTTACACAGGGGAAATTCGTACCGGAGCAGGAAACTGACTATATTTTCTGCACCGTAGGTGAAGAATGGGGCTTTGTGGGAAGCGCTATCCTGATCCTTTGTTATATGGTCTATATCGGAAGAATCTATTACCTTGCAGAAAGACAGAAGTCCACCTTTAACCGGGTTTTCGGATATTGTTTTGCATCTATCCTTCTTATGCACTTTTCGATCAATTTAGGGATGGTTATGGGGCTTTTTCCAACAGTGGGTATTCCATTGCCATATTTCAGCTATGGAGGAAGCTCATTGCTTGCCTTTTCAATTATGACCTTCATTTTCTTTAAATTAAATTATTCTGATAAAAACAGTCTGGTATAGATGTCCGGGAATAAGCTAATTTCCTGAAGGAATCTTCAAGTTCCGGGAAATATACGAGGATTGTACCTTCACGGGCTGTAATTCTGAATATCCTGATCTTACTGAACTCAGGTTCACGGGCTGAAGTCTAAGCATGGTCAAGCTTTTTTTAAAGCCAAAATTTTCGCTTCTGAAAAATCAAATCTAGGGGCTTTTATACAGACTTGATATTGAAGATTAGCTGAATGTAAGGTATTGTAATAATTCGGAAATAAAATAAAAAAGCCATCAGATCTGATGGCTTCATTATTTAAATCAATTATTTAAAATTAAAAACTTGTTGTAGTGGATGGGGTAGTGACAGCTAAATTATTGTTATAAGCTTCTCCGTTCTCATTGATGATTCTCTTTCCGAACCTGAATTTTGGCCCCCAGTAAGAATCATTAAGCGAAGAGATCATCACTCCCTTTGAGGTTGCTGCATGAATGAACTTGATTTCACCATCTTCAGAAACACTTTCTACGATACCTACGTGAGAAATTCTTCTGCCATGAGAGAAGAAGATCAGATCACCTTTCTGAAGGTTTCCCTTTTCTACCTTTTCTCCTTCCTGAGCTTGGGAAGCAGCCACCCGTGGCAGGCTGAGGCCGGCCGCAGCACCGAACACAGAAAGAACAAAAGCTGAGCAGTCAATACCATTTCTTGTCATTCCTCCGTATCTGTAAGGAGTTCCAAGATAGGTTTCAGCTTCAGCTAATATATTGTCGATGGTTTTATTATATCTGATTGCTTTTGCAATTTCAGAATTTTTAATTGTATTTTTTGCGCTGGCTAAAGAAGCTGCCTTTTCAGCAAGAAACGAATCGATTAGTCTCTGCTTGTCCTGCTCCATTTTCTTGTTGTCAATAGAAGCTAGTTTGGCATTTGTTTTGTATTCTTTAGTGTAAGTTGCTGGTTTTGAAACTACATAATTGGTAACGCAAGATTGTAGTGAAACTGTAGAAACTAAAGCAACTAAATAAAACAAAACTCTTTTCTTCATATATATTTGATTATCCGTGTTAAAAAGGAATATTATTTTCAATAAGCATTACAAAAATATATATTCCGGTTAAAAGAGCTCAGATATGATTATTATCAGCTTCTTATTTTAACACTATTTAACATATTATTTAAGTATGTTAAAGAAAAACAAACCGCAACTGCCTATTTTTGGTCTGGATGCGGTTTTTTTTATTAAGATTTTTTAACAGAATAATCGCTTTTTCCTTTATGGCAGGGAGTTCTTAAAATTTCAATTCAAATTCCGGATCAATTTTTTCTTAACAGTCCATTAAGATCCGTTACTTTATAAGCTTTATTTTCACGCTCTGTCCGTCACGTATTTCTTCTGAGGCATTTTTAATCAGGATATCATCAGGGCCCACCGGGCCTGTAATCATGGTGGTCTCTCCACCCGATATCCCGGAAGTGACAGGAACCCAGCGCGCAATATTTTTTTCAACTCTGATAACGAATACTCCCAATGTTGAATTCAATACTGCTGAGGTAGGTACAGATAATGCATTGTTATTTTGGCTTAAAGGAAGAATTACATTAGCAACCATTCCGGGCAATAACTTTTTATTCTTGTTCGGGACATCCATTTCCACCCATTGTGAGCGGAGCCGGTTATCCAGGGCCCCTGCGAATCTTGCTATCTTAGCGGTGAATGTTTCACCGGGAATAGACTGCACCGAAAACTTTATTTCCCCATCCTTATTCAGGATTCCGGTATATGACTCCGGGACATTGACTACCAAGCGTAATTTATCCTGCTGAACAAGACTGAACATAGGTAATTCAGAGCCTTTTCCCGAAGGCCCCACATAGGCACCGGCGCTTACGTTTCGGGTTACAATATTACCACTGAAGGGAGCTCTGATCTGAAGGTAATTTTTGACATCCATGACCTCCCGGTAAGAAGCTTTTGCCGCTTCCAGCTGCGCCATATCTGATCTTTGGGCTGCAAGTGCCTGTTCAAGATCAAGAGCGGAGATTGTTCCGGGGGTTTTACTGGTTTCTTTTAGTCTTTCATATTTTGCCTTGCTGGCTATGTAGATCGCTTCCTTAGACTTTAATGTGGAGGCGGCAGCATTCTGCTGGGCATTCATTTCAGGAGCTTCCAAAGTGGCCAGCAGCTGGCCGGCAGATACCTCATTCCCAACATCCACATACAGCTTTTTTACGAAACTGCTTATTTTGGCATAAATATCTACTTTTTGATATGGCTGCAGCTCTCCGGGAATAATAGTGGATGTTGAGAAATCGCCCTTCTTCGGGTGGATCGCTTCCATAGCTGGCGGCGAAGGGTCAGCAGCCTTTTTAGTTTCGGTTTTTTCGCTGTAGGCACAATTTTGTAAACTGAAAAACAACAGGGAAGGAACAAAATATTTATAGAATCGGTTCATATTCGTATGTTAATTTTTAATAGCCTGATTTTATTTTGAAAGTTCGGGAATGAAGTAGATGCTTTCTTCGTCTTCAGGGTCGAGAGAAACACTTTGTGTTGAAGTTTTTTCCTGTCCCCACGCAAATGCTAAAGGAAGAATGAACAAAGCGGCAAAGGTAGATGCAACCAGCCCGCCGATTACGGCTCTTCCTAAAGGGGATACCTGATCTCCGGCTTCTCCCAGCCCCAGAGCCATGGGGATCATGCCCACCACCATTGCCAAAGCGGTCATCACAATAGGTCTTAATCTTAATGCGGCAGCTTCTCTTGCCGATAGTAAGGCATTGCCATTATGCTTTCGCAGCTGTTCAGCATTGGTGATCAATAAGACAGCATTGGAAATAGAAACGCCTACTGACATAATGATCCCCATATAAGATTGGAGGTTAAGCGTTGAACCACTTATCATTAATAAAGCAAGGGATCCCAGTAATACCGCCGGTGCAGTTACCAGAACTACGCCTGACACTTTAAAGGACTGGAAGTTGGCGGCGAGCATCAGGAAAATGACCACGATCGCAATGATCAGGCTGCTTTGCAGGCTGTCTAAAGTATCGTTCAGGATCTGGCTCAGGCCGATTAATTCTACATTTAGCCCCCGGGGTAATTCTCCCATATTGTCTATTACTTTCTGAACTTCTCTGGATGCAGTACCCAGGTCTGTATGATTGATATTGGCTGTTACCGTCAGCATGGGCATAGCTCCCAGGTTATCCGTTTCTCCATAAGTAAACCCATCTTTAATGGTGGCCACATCTCCTAAGTTAGGCCTGTTGGAATTCTTCTGTAACGGGATCCCCGCAATTTCTGCCTTGCTGTTCATTTTATTTTCAGGGATCTGCACCTGCACATTA
This sequence comes from Chryseobacterium gossypii, assembly GCF_041361455.1. Taxonomy (NCBI): domain Bacteria; kingdom Pseudomonadati; phylum Bacteroidota; class Flavobacteriia; order Flavobacteriales; family Weeksellaceae; genus Chryseobacterium; species Chryseobacterium gossypii. The sequence continues at coordinate 23,699 of NZ_JBGCUR010000032.1, forward strand.
TAGCTGTATCCCGCTTTCTCATCCGTCCAGATATTTTTTTCAGTGTATCTGGATGAGGAGGTAGAGGCTACCAATGATCGGGAAATATCTGATATGTCGACTCCTAGCTGAGCAGCACGGATCCGGTCTATGTCAATATTAATAGCAGGGTATTTGATGGACTGTCCTATCTGAACATCCCGCAGGTAAGGTATCTTTTTAAGTTCTGCTTCTATTTTCCTTGCATATTCTTCATTCAGGGATTTGTCTCTTCCGGAAAGCCTGACCTCAATAGGAGTTGGCGATCCCTGGCTTAGAATTTTTTCTGTCAGCTCAATAGGCTCAAATGAAAGTCTCATTTCAGGGTTGATACTTTTAGCCTTTTCCCTTATCTTATCTTTCAGGTCGTCCATATTGGTATGATAATCTTCTTTTAAAGCTACCTGTAATACGGTTTCATGTGATCCGGCCATCCAGAGATAAATAGGGCTTACTGAAAAAAGATTCGGATGAGTCCCCACATAAGCTGAGGTAATGGAAACATTTTCTTTGCCAACAATACTTTTGATGCCATCGAGCAATTTCAGGGTCTGAAGCTCTGTCTGCTCAATTCTCGTGCCATCGGGAATCCGCATCCGGACCTGGAACTGAGTTCCGTTTACCTGAGGCAGCACATCCCGTCCGATGCTGTGTAAAAGTAAGGCTGCCAGGCCTACTGTGAGCAGCATATAGGCGGAAACCATTGTTTTCCGGTAAGGCATGATCCTGTCAAGGAATTTTAGATACCTGAACCTTATTTTTTCAAATACAGTGATTTTTCCATCTCTGTTGCTGTCTTCATTTTTAAGTAATATCTCTTTCTGGCTCCAGGTATCGTTTTCATCACCAAGACCTGCGGATTGTAATTCTTCTGCATCTGTCATGATATGGCCATCCTTTGCTTTATGGTGCTTTACTTTCATGATCCAGTTGGCCATCACCGGAACAAATGTCTGGGCAAGAAAGTAGGATACGATCATGCTGAATCCTATTGCCAACGCAAGCGGCAGGAATAAAGATCCGGGGATTCCTCCCATGGTAAATGCCGGAGCAAATACGGCGAGGATACAGAATAGGATCAATAATTTGGGAAAGGCGATCTCCTTACATGCATCCCAGATGGCCAGCGCTTTGGGTTTGCCCATATCCAGGTGCTGGTGGATATTCTCTATGGTTACCGTACTTTCATCCACAAGGATGCCAATAGCCAGGGCAAGACCGCTTAACGTCATGATATTAATGGTCTGGCCAAAGAGATTAAGGAACAATACGGCTGAAATAATGGAGGTAGGAATGGTGAGTATCACAATTAAGGCACCTCTTAGATCTCCCAGGAACAGTATTACCATCAGTCCTGTAAGTACAGCCCCTATAGTCCCCTCACTCAATAAACTTTTTACGGAATTGATCACATAAGTAGACTGGTCAAATTCAAAGCTTACTTTAACATCTTCCGGTAAATTGGACTGGATCTTTGGAAGCTGTTTCTTTAAATTCTGAACTACATCCCAGGTAGAGGCATCAGCGCTTTTAGCGATGCTAAGATAAACTGAGCGGCGGCCGTTAACCAACGCATATCCGGAGGTCATGTCGGCACCATCGCTTACCGTTGCTACATCTCTTAAATAAAGATTCTGAACACCTCCCTTATATAGAGGAATATTCTCAAAATCTTTAATATTCCTGATCATGGTATTGGTGGGTGTAATGTAGTATTTATCCCCGATACGGATATTTCCCGACGGTGCGGTCTGGTTATTCAGACGCAGGGCTTCCACCAGCTGGTCAGGGGTCATTATTATGTTGACGCAGCAGCTCAGGATTGGCATTGATGACCACTGTACGAACGTTTCCTCCGAAAGGCGGGGATGAAACGATCCCCGGAATGGAAGTAAAAGTGGAACGGACGTATACATTGGCCAGATCCAGCAATTCATTGTTAGTTCTTTTATCACTGCTTAAAACAAGCTGGCCTACAGGAAGGGTGGAGGCATCGAAACGTATGATGAACGGCGGATTGGAGCCTGGCGGGAAGGCCGCCTGTATCCGGGTGGAAAATGAGTTCAGCTCGGCAGCCGCTTGGGCCATATTGGTCCCCGGATAGAAATTAATCTTCATCAAAGTCAATCCCTGGATATTTTTGGTTTCAATACTTTTGATACCGTTGACGAACAGAAAGATATTGATGTACTGTTTAGCGAAGAACGCTTCCATCTGCTGTGGGGTATATCCGCTGTAAGGATGGGAAACATAGATCACGGGCAAATCCAGTTTGGGGAAGATATCGACTTTGATAGAGCTTACGGACCGGATCCCGAAGAAAAACAGCCCTGCGACAATTACCAAAATCGTAATAGGTTTTCTTAATGCAAATCTTATTAAGTTCATTATCTGTTGTTGATATAATTTTTTATATTAATCCTTACAATTCATTTTCAAAAATTGTAAAATCACCTGATGCCGCAGCTTTTAATAATAAAGCGTTCCATACATTGCTGATGGCGATATCACGGTCTGTTTCAGCCCTTATCAAGGCATAGATAGCCTGCGACAGATCAACCAGATCCGTTAATCCGTTCTTATAAAGGGCAGACCGTTGAATATAGGCATCATTTGCAGATTTCAACTGTGCCGGAACCTGCTCATAAACGGTAAGCGCATTCTTCCACTTGCTTTCGGACAGCTCCATTTGAGCTTTAAGCTGCTGTTCAGCCAAATCGTACTCATGTTTTAATCCCTGGCTTATATAATCCTGGGCACTGATCTCTTTAGACAGCCTGAATGTTTGTGTAAAATTCCATGATACACCAAGACCTATCAGATAATTGCTTCTGGTGGGGTTTATACCGTCCCAATACGAAGTTGAATAATCATTTTGGTTCTGGGCATAAGCGTTTCCGAAACCCGAAGCTCTTGTCTGTATAATTCCTACGAGGGAAAAAGACGGGTAATATTGTGTTCTCAGAAACTGCTTTTCCTGTTCGCTTACATCTATACGGCTTCTGTAAAGGGTGAGGAGCGGATGTTTTTCCAGAGATGCTTGTGCACTTTCGGAAAGATCTCCGGGGATTCTTTTTAGTATTGTGCTGTCGAGCACGAAGCTTTGGGGAGAGATACCCATGAGCTGAGCCAGCTTATTTTCCTGCTCCTGCTCATTATCCTTAGCTTTGGTGAAAGTGATCATGGCATTGGCATAATCTGCATTGGCAAGGGAAAGGTCAACTCCCGGTACAAGGCCATTTTTTTCTTTCACCTCAACAATTTTCCTTATGGTGTCGGTTCGCCCTAAATTTCTTTCGTATGAAAGTCTTAGCTTTTTTGCGGCCAGCACATTGAGATAGGCGGCAGCCACTTTTACTTTATGCTGAAAGATCTCATCAGACAGATCGTTGGAATCCCTTTGTGTTTTAGACATGGCAACCTTAATTCTTTGTCTGGCCTTACCAAATGAGAAAAACTCCCAGTTGACATTGGCCAGATATAAGGCTCCGAAGCTGGCATTCCAGTTTTGTTCGGGAAGGGGCAGGCCGGAAGAGGCTACTCCATATCCTCCGAAGCCGTATAAAGGACCGTTTTGTCCGTTCACAGTTCCAAAATCCTGCTGGAGGCTTATGTTAAGATTGGGTAAATATTGCCGTTTGGCCAGTTCTACGGCCTCTTGGGATGATAACCGGTAAGATTCTTTGGCTTTAATGCTTCCATAATTATGGACAGCGGTTTCCAGGGCAGACTGCAAAGTTATCACCTCCTGTGCATTGACTTTGGTGATGAGAAAGACTGAAGATATCGTCAGAATAAAAGCTCTAAGAAGCATCTGGTGTATTTTTTTCTTTTGTCAAAGTAAAAAATACATTTTGAAGCAAATTTGAAGTTTTAAGCGAAAATTATTCGGCAAAATTTATAACCTGCTGCACGGTTTTATACCTTGATTCGGAAATCCTAAGCTCTTGCTCTTCAAAAAAAGGGTTTTGATGTTCTGTTTTATCAAAATACAATGTAACGCAATGCCAGCCGTCGGAAAAATCATAATGAACGGAAAAGCCATTGACTTCACAGATCTGTTTGACGATAGAGAGCCCAAGCCCGATACTTTCATTGGACTGGTTGCTTTTTTTAAATCTTTTAAAAAGCTCCTCGGTGGGAACATCCGGAGGCAGTCCGGTATTGCTGATCTGATAATATTTATGGGTGAGGCTGATTTCTATTTTACCTTCGTTGAGATTATGCCGAATTGCGTTGGAAAGAAGGTTGCTTAAAAGGATCTCTGCTAAAGTAGGATGTATCTTTACAAATACATTTTTTTCACATTGCCTGTGCAGGGTGATATTCTTTAGGGCCATATGATCCGAATAGGTGCGCAAAGCTTCTTTTTCAACCCGGCAGAATTTTAAGGCTTCATGGGTGGTAAACTCATGATTATTGAGTTTTGTTAACAGGATCAGAGACCTGTTGATCCTGCTCAGCTTATCGACGGAGTTCTGTATATCCGTAAGTAAAGCGGCCTGATTACTGTCTATTTCTGTTTCGGCAAGCAATTCAATTTTACTTTGTATAATTGCCAAGGGGGTTTGTACCTCGTGGGAGGCATTTTCACTGAACTCCTTTACGGAAGCATAATCCTCCAGTGCTTTATCCGTCATTTTTTTAAGGAACTCGTTCAGTTTTTTAAATTCCCTGGTGCTGGTTGGTACCAGCTGTAAACGTTCTTTCTTCTGGATGCTGAATTTCTGAAGGCTGTCAATGGCATGATGGAAAGGCTTTAAAATATATTTAGATAAAACTCTTGCCGTAAGCAGGACAATGATGGTGATAAGCACCATTTTCCAGAATAAGGCATTCAGCATACCGCCCACAATCTCTTCTGTGGCTGTGACGTAGTTGTATGAGGAAATTCTGTAGATGTTATTATTGGCTACAATATAGGAATTGACCTGTATCTTACATTCATCGCGGGAAGCGATCTTATTTTTCAGACAGGTATGGATAACCTCCGGATTGGCAGGGACAGGCTTCTTGTCTTTGATCAGGGTTACGGAAATAGGTAGCCCCTGTGAGGTTTTTTCCGGAAGCTCTCCCTTTTTCAATTGTGCGGCAACATATTGATTCACGGATTTCAGACGTTCTATTTCCACATTATCCAGTCTCTTTTTTATGCTGTTGTAGGAAATATACATGCTGACAGGAGTTACCAGTACCACAACGGCAATGAACCAAAAAGATATTTTATTCAGTAAATTCATAAGCTGCTGTATTTCATTGAATTGAATTTGTATCCCAGCCCGTAGATCGTTTCAATATAGTCATTGCCTTTGGCTGCCCCTATTTTTTTTCTGAGATTTTTTACATGCTGATATACAAAATCAAAATTAGCCAAATTATCCGTGTAATCGCCCCAAAGGTGATTGGCGATGGATTGTTTGGAAAGAACCCTGTTTTTATTAACCAGAAAATACAGTAACAGCTCAAATTCTTTTTGAGTGACCTCCAGTCTTTTATGATGAACAAAGACCTCATAAGTATCTGTGTTCAGGAGGATCTCGTTGAATTTTACATCATTATAGCCGTCCATTTTTTTCCTCCGGTAAACAGCTCTGAGCCTGGCATGAAGCTCCGGCAGGTGAAACGGCTTGGTAATATAATCATCAGCACCCTTTTCAAGTCCTCTGATCTTATCATCCAGGGCATCTTTAGCTGAAATGATCAATACCCCGCTATTGATCTTTTCCGTCTTGATGTGATTTAATAAGCTTAAGCCATTACCATCCGGAAGCATGATATCCAGCAGCATACAATCATAGGTATTGAAGCTCAGCCGGTCCAGGGCTTCAGCATAGTTGTAGGCGCATTCACAGATATAATGTTCTTCTTCAAGATAGCAGATCATGCTTTGAGCAAGCTCCTTATTATCTTCAATGATCAGAATTTTCATAATGAAACAAAGTTAAACCTAAATTCTATATGAATTTTGAAGTTACATGTTTTCCTTTATGAAAGGTTAAAATGCAATCAAATAAAAAAGCCCTCCGGAAGTCCGGAGAGCTTAACTAATATGGAACTTTACAGATGCTATTTTGTAAATAACATTTCTCTATATTTCGTCATTGGCCAAAGCTCATCATCAACCATCATTTCAAGGGCATCAGAAGCTTCTCTGATGACATCGAACAAAGGTTTCACCTTATTGCAGTAATCCTCCGCCTGCTTTTGGCTGTCAGAAACAGTTTTTGCTTCCTCACGGGCTCTGATAAGATCTTCAACGCCTAACTTAATTTTAGAAACATTTTCAGAAATGCTTGCGATCAGGCTCGTCTGTTCTTTTGCCAAAGATTTGAACTCTTTCTCTCCGAAAATCTCTTTAAGGCCTTTAACATTTTCGATCAGCCTGTTCTGATAGTTTAAAGCTGAAGGGATAATGTGGTTTCTGGCGATATCACTCAGCACTCGTGCTTCGATATCAATGACCGTGGAATATTTTTCCAGCTTGATCTCATTTCTGGCTTCAACTTCCCTGTGGGTGAATACTCCCACCTCTTCATAAAGATCCAGGAATTTTTTATCCATTTCCCTTTTAAGAGCTTCAGGAGTTGTTTTTAAGTTGCTCAATCCTCTTTTTTCAGCTTCCTTAGCCCAATCTTCAGAATACCCGTCTCCTTCAAACATAATGTTTTTACATTGCTTGATGTACTCTCTCAATACATTGAAAATCGCTTCATCCTTTTTAAGGCCGCTTTCAATAAGAGCATCCACTTCCTTCTTGAAGTCGTTCAGCTGCTTTGCTGCAATAGTGTTCATTACGGTCATTGCTTCAGCACAGTTTGCCGAAGAACCTACCGCTCTGATCTCAAATTTATTTCCTGTAAAAGCAAATGGGGAAGTCCTGTTTCTGTCGGTATTATCTAAAAGGATTTCAGGGATCTTTCCGACTACGTTCAGCTTTAATTCGGTTTTTTCTTCAGGAGAAAGCTTTCCGTTGGTTACCTTTTCAAGCTCTTCCAGTACGCTGAACAGCTGGCTTCCGATGAATACGGAAATAATTGCCGGTGGCGCTTCATTGGCTCCCAATCTGTGATCATTGCTTGCAGAGGCGATACTTGCTCTCAGAAGGTCAGCATATTCATGAACGGCTTTTATCGTGTTAACAAAGAATGTTAAGAACTGTAAATTTTTCTTAGGGTTTTTTCCCGGGCTTAGAAGATTTTCACCGGTATCAGTGGCCAGAGACCAGTTATTGTGCTTTCCACTTCCGTTTACCCCTGCAAATGGCTTCTCATGGAATAAAATGTGGAAGTGATGCTTATGGGCTACCCTTGCCATGATATCCATCAAAAGAGAGTTGTGATCTACGGCAACGTTTACTTCTTCAAACATAGGCGCCAGCTCAAACTGGTTCGGGGCTACCTCATTATGTCTTGTTGTTACGGGAATGCCCAGTTTCATGCACTCGATTTCCAGCTCCTTCATGAAGTTCATCACCCTTGTAGGAATGGAACCAAAATAATGGTCATCAAGCTGCTGCCCTTTTGCCGGAGAATGCCCAAGCAAGGTTTTACCTGTTAAAACAAGGTCAGGACGGGACTGGTATAAAGCGGAATCCACTAAAAAGTATTCCTGCTCCCAGCCTAAAGTAGGAGTTACCTTGGTTACATTTTTATCAAAGTACTGCATTACATTGGTTGCAGCCTCATCCACAGCGTTCAGGGCTCTTAAAAGAGGAGCCTTATAATCTAAAGTTTCTCCTGTATAGGAAATAAAGATGGAAGGGATGCAAAGGGTAGTTCCCATGATGAATGCCGGAGAAGTAGGATCCCAGGCCGTATATCCCCTTGCTTCGAAAGTATTCCGGATACCGCCGTTAGGGAAAGAAGATGCATCCGGTTCCTGCTGGATAAGCATACTCCCGCTGAATCTTTCAATAGCTCTTCCGCCTTCAATCGGAGTGAAGAAAGAATCATGTTTTTCTGCCGTACTCCCTGTCAAAGGTTGAAACCAGTGTGTATAGTGAGTTACTCCTTTGCTCATTGCCCAGTCTTTCATTGCTACTGCTACCTGGTCTGCAATATGTCTCTGGATTTTGGTACCTTTTTTAATAGCATCCATTATGGAATTGAATGCTTCTTTTGTTAAATATTCTCTCATGGTCTCTTCAGAGAAAACATTCTGACAGAATAGCTCGGATAGTTTTGCAGGCACTTCAATGGAGTTGTCTCTTCTGAAGTCCTTAAACGGTAAGGTTTCTAACGCTTTGAATCTTAAGGTTGACATAATAAGGTTAATTTTAATGGGGCAAATTTACAAAAAAAATGAAATAAAATGATTTTGACCCTAAAATTTTTAGGGGTGTTTCTGAATTTAAGCTGCTTTTATCGGATAAAAGGATGAAAACGGCCATGTTAATATAAAAACGGCGGTTTTTTGATGTAGATCTGTTATTGCTGGCAATAAGCACATATTTCATATGGCTTCCAACCCATATGATACACCTCTCTGATAATATTATGGTGCTGCCCTAAGAGAAAACTATTTCAAAAACTTAAATACCTTGTTAAAAGATACTTAAAATAAATTGGAGGGAGATTTTGTATATTTGTGTGAAATTTATTTTATGACAAATTCTAGAGCAAGAGAAACAACGGAAGCAATTGAAAGATTGTATATTTCTATGAGACACCTCTTTTACAGAGGTTTTTTTAAACCTGCCGGTGTTTCAGGAGAGACAATCAGAAGCTTGTTAAAAACCATTAATCCAGAAATTTACGGGAGTATGAATATTCCCAGTAAGCTGGAGCTGGATGGTTTGATGTATGTACTGGACAGGCTTCCGGAAGGGATCGAGGAATGTTCTTTTATTCATCTGACGTCAGATGAAGGGTTTGATAAAGGAAGTTTCGAGCCGATAGTACCTAAAAAAAGAAGAAGGAACTGTTACAGGATCGACGAGCACCAGATGAATATTGAAGTTCTTTTGGGCCGTTCAGAGATTTATGATATCCTTACCCACCTAACCTTCTTATTCATAGAAGCAGATAAGATCCGGAACCTGGCCTTCATTCAGGAAGAAAACTGGAAACCTACCAGAGCATTTAAGATTATTGAGGAAGTAGTAAAAGGAGAGAAAAAGTTCAGCAGAAAAGAAAAAGAAGTAGCATTAATTCATCTTTCCTCTTTAATAGGACGTACGTTTGATGAAACCCTGAGGGCTTATAATACATTCGGAGATGATAATAATCCTGACCGCTTGTTTAAAATCATTTACAATTTAGGAAGGGTAAGCATGGAAGATGCGAAGCAGACAAGAGAAAGAGAAATTTATTTCAGTGCCATATTGAGGGAAAGAGTGGGACATCACTATTTCGGGGAAAAATGGGCCAATAAGGTAAAAGAGGTTTTGTTTGAGAATGACCTTCATATGCGTCCGCTGCATATTATTTCTGCCAATATGCATTCGGTGAAAAATATGCTTTATGCCAATGATGCCCTTAAGAAGAAGCCGCATCAGGAAGTCGATTACAAATTGTTTGAAGATATTTCAAATAAAAAAGAGCTTCGTGACAAGGTATCGAAGTTCGCCCTGGAAGAAGGAATGATCTATATAGATGATAAGAGCGGAAGCAATATTGATGTACAGATCATTGACTTAAGTAAAACAGGCCTGCAAAACACGCCGTTCCGGGATATTAAGTTTTCGGGAGATGATGTCATAATGGTTTTTGATTATGCTTTCGGGGAACAGGCTTTTGAAGTAATGGATGAATTGCTGAGACCTTTTGAACACAAGGGAGAGGTTTATATGATGAAAGTGAAATCTGTTTCCATAATGGGTAAAGCAGGCATCCTTGCCGGAGGAAAAGGAGACATTATGATCCCTACAGCCCATATTTTTGAGGGAACAGCAGATAATTATCCTTTTGAGAATGCTTTATCGCTTCAAGACTTTAAAGATGATGAATTGAAAGCTTTTGAAGGGCCGATGATCACCGTATTGGGGACCTCACTTCAAAACAGGGATATCCTTTCTTATTTTATGAATACTTCGTGGAAGGCTATCGGTCTTGAAATGGAAGGAGCGCATTATCAAAAAGCAATCCAGGTAGCCTCAAAGATCAGGCATCACATTTCTCCGGATCTGTTTGTTTGTTATGCATATTATGCTTCAGATAACCCTTTGGAAACAGGGAGTACCCTTTCTTCCGGAGGCTTGGGCCTTACAGGGGTAAAGCCTACTTATCTGATCACATTAAGGATCCTGGAAAAGATTCTGCAAAGTGGAAAAAAGGAAATTTCTACTAAAAAATAATCCGTACTAAAAAACAGATACTTATGAGTTCAGCGTCACAACTGGCAAAAAGGTTCAGGGAAGTCCTGCTTGATGGCTTCTGGATTGCCAATACCAACTATAAAGATAAGCTTTCCGATGTGACCTGGGAGCAGGCAACGGCAAAAATCGGCTCTTTAAATACCATTGCTATGCTCACGTTCCATATACACTATTATATCGGGGGGCTTTTAAACGTCTTTGAAGGAGGAGAGCTTGAAATAAAAGATAAATACAGCTTTGACCTTCCCCCTATTGAATCCCAGGAACAATGGGAAGAGCTGTTAAATAAATTATGGGATGATTCTGAGCGGTTCGCAACACTATTGGAACAGATGCCCGAAACGCGGCTCGATGAAGTGTTTGTTGATGAGAAATACGGAACCTACAGAAGAAATATAGACGGAATGATAGAGCATAGTTATTATCATTTAGGTCAGATTACCCTGATAAAAAAGCTGCTGACAGCAGATTAAAGGATTCAACTATTATATGAACCGCCTCAATTGTATGATCAGTTGAGGCTTTTTTATGGGGATTTATCAGGAAATGTGCGGGCTGTAAGAAGAAGGGCGGTCTTCGGGTTCGAGTTTTTTTGTTTAAATTTATACCGTTAGAAAAATAATTTTTGAATGAAGAGATCAGTTGCAATCCTGTTTGCGTTTATTATTTCACAATTTCAGGCCCAGCAGGGAGCTTATTATCAGCAAGAAGCGAAATACAAGATGGACATTGATGTAAACGCTGAAAAGTTTACCTATCAGGGAAAACAAACGTTAGAATACAAAAATAATTCTCCGGACGAATTGAATGTAGTATATTTTCATTTGTACTGGAATGCTTTTAAGCCTAATTCCATGATGGATCAGAGAGTGACGGCCCAGGGTAAGAACGGGGATTCAAGATTGCAGAAAGATGGCATTTCCAGGCTGGCTTCCATTCCGAAAGACCAGGAAGGAGCGCAAAATATTCACTGGATCCGGCAAAACGGTAAAGATCTGAAATTTGAAATCCAGGAAACAATCATGAAGGTATATCTTGCAGACCCGGTTAAGCCGAACTCTTCAACAACCTTCACAATGGAATGGGATGCCGTGATCCCTCAGCAGATCAGAAGAAGCGGAAGAAACAACAGAGAAGGAGTAGATATGACGATGACCCAGTGGTACCCTAAAATTGCGGAATATGATTACGACGGCTGGGCAACCTTTGATTATATTGGGAGAGAATTTCATGCCCCCTTTTCAGATTTTGATGTTACAATTAAAATCAATAAAGATTACGTGATCGGTGCAGGCGGTATTCTTGAGAACCCGACTGAAGTAAAAGGATATGATACCCGTGCCAAAATAATAACGGGAAAAGATAAAAAAGCAACCTGGAAGTGGACGGCTAGAAATATCCTGGATTTTGCATGGAGCGCGGACCGGGAATATATTGTGAACAGCTTCGATGTTCCGCAAGGTCCCAAAGTCTATCTGGTGTATCAGAATAATGAGAAAACCAAAGTATGGGGTGAAGCCCAGCCTTACATCACCAAATATTTCCAGATCATGAATGCCCATTTCGGGAATTATGTTTATCCTACCTATGCCTTTATTCAGGGGGGTGATGGAGGAATGGAATATGGGATGTGTACCATGATTTTAGGAGAAGCCAAGGATATTGAAAGTTTGATGGGACTGATGGCTCACGAAGGATCACATTCATGGTATCAGCAGATGCTGGCTACCAATGAGTCCGTACGTCCATGGATGGATGAAGGGTTTACAAGCTATGCTGAAAGCTATGTGATGTATCAGCTGTTCCCTCCGAAGGACGAACTTCCTAATCCGTTTGTCAATGTTTTAGATGGCTACAGAAACTTTATCACAAAAAAAATTGAAGAACCCGCAGTATGGCTGGGTGACCATCATGATAACGGCAGCTCATATACCTATGCCTCTTATGTAAAAGGAGAACTGTATCTAGTGGAACTGGGCTATATTATGGGGGAACAGAGCCTGGCAGCCACTTTGAAACAATATTATGATCAATGGAAAATGAAGCACCCTTCAGACAGGGATTTCCTTCATATTGCCCAGCAGGTGTCGGGTATGGACCTGAAGTGGTTTCATCATTATTGGATCAATACTACAAAAACCATTGATTACGGGATTAAAGATGTAAAATATGATGCGAGCTCTACGACCATCACTCTGGTTAATAACGGCCAGATCCCAATGCCTGTTGACTTCAGCGTTATGACGTCAGATAAGAAAATTGTAACTTATCAGATCCCGGTGAACCTCACCCATACCTGGAAGGAAAAAGACATATATGGTGATTTTAAAACCATGCCTTACTGGCCGTGGACCCAAAAAGAATATACGCTCACAATCCCTTATACCAAATCTCAGCTTACGGTTCTTGGTATAGACTTTAGCCAGAGAATGGCTGATGTGAATATGAAAGATAATTTTATTGAAGTAAAATAAGTTAGAAAGAGGCTGTCTCAAAAGGACAGTCTTTTTTCTGCTCATGTTTTTTTTAAT
>NZ_JBGCUR010000033.1:0-35052 GCF_041361455.1 Chryseobacterium gossypii
CAAACTTACTTTTCAAAACATAAAAATGGCCGGAATTTCTTCCGACCATGACTAGTCTGTGGAGACAACCTTTTTCTTTTTTATGTCAGACACCGGATCTAGTCCTTAATAAACTTTTGTGTCATCACTTTACCCGGCGTACGTAATTTAATTATGTAGAGGCCCTTTTGAAGTTCGGAAACATTCACGGAATTTCCTTTTACTCCGGTTGTATTTATAATTCTTCCTGAAATGTCATAGATCTCTGCCTTTGTGATTTCCTTTTCAGACTTAATGTATAGAATGTCTTTTACAGGATTGGGGTAAATGCTGAAATCGGTTTTAGGATCACGGATCTCAGAGGTCGCCAAAGTATTCTGTACGGTTGTCGTATAGGTATTGGTAACGATCGGAGCGTTATAGTCAAAATAAATGTTGGCGGTATTGCTGAAGCTGTCACCAGGATTTAAAGTAGATATGGTCTTGATCTTGAAAGTGACATATCCGTCATTATGGGCATCATCAAAAGGAAGCTGGATATTTTCAAAAATGAATTCCACGGTATTCGGATTTGTGATTCTCGCTATAAAATTATGACTGCCACTAAGAGGTACCAGAGTTGACAAATCAAATTTTGAAGTGTCAATGATATCTTTTACAACAATATTCTGTGCATTGGCAGTTCCCGTATTTTCAAACCGGATCATGTAATGGACATAATCACCAACCTGAGTCTGGGCAATCGTGCTGCCTTCCAGGCAGGTTTTATCGTTCGGATCAAAAGAATTGACCACAGTCTGGCTTAATACAAGTGTATTATCAGACGGCGTATCATCGGTAGCGGTACTATTGATCTGAACTGTGTGATGAAGGACATCGCCACTGTTTAACGGAGGTGTCTGAACAGGAGTATTCAAACCAAAGGTTAAATTGATTTCTCTTACTTCAAAAGGAAGAAGATTACTGAAATTCCAGTTTAAAATCCCTGTGGATTGCGAATTTGGGGACAGGCTGGAGCTCACGTAATTCATCACATCATCATTATAATTGAATGAAATGGTTCCGGACTGAGCAGTAGTTCCCTTATTCTTGTACAATATCTTGTACTTGGCATCAAAACCGGGACGTGCGGCATTTATGGGAATAATGATGATTTCAAGGTCATTATGGGTGCCGTTGGCGGTCAGGCAAAAGTTTTGAGTAAGAGGGCTTGTCTGTGTCGGAAAGCTGGCAGTGAAGTTTGCTGGCGAAACGTTGAAATAAGCGGGATTTTCCAAAACAGGAGTTATTGTATGGGAGCCCGCGCCTACCGAAATAGAATGGATCCCGGAGTTATCGGCGACGATGGTTCCGGATAGAGTACCGTCCGTTATATCAAATTTCTGGAAAGCCTTATTCAGATCATTCACGTCACAGCCATTATTGTTACTGTCATATTTTGTATCTCCCTGAATGGTATAATTGACACCTCCCGGTGTAAATGAGCAATAAGAATTTACTGTACATGTATACCCCTGGCTTGTCACAAAAGCCATTACCCCGGGAATTTCGAAATCATCCGCACAAATGTAGGTAAGATTCGGACAGTTGTAAAAGAATGTAGAATCAGGAGTCTCATAGTTGTTTTTTCCATTCTTTAAATACAGGGTATGAAGATTAGGATTGCCACTACAGGCGAGGCTGACCAAATTAGGATTTTGTCTGACATCAATGACTGAAAAATCATTAGAGTGGGCAACAATACCCTGCAAAAGTGGAAAGTGGCTAAAATCCAAGCTGGTAAAATTATTTCCCGCAATACCCAAGAATTGTAAATTAGGTGTTTCTGTAACAGCCATAGTCGGGATATGGTTGAAATTTACATTGATAATATACAAAGCGGTATTATTTTGTAGTATTAAGCTTGTAAGGTCATTAAACATGAAATTCACTTCATAAAGTGCAGGCAATCCGCTTAGATTTATCGAAGTCAGGTGATTGTTGTTGGCTGTTATTTTATTTAACGCTGTAAGTCCAGACACATTCAGGGACTGCAGATTATTGGTACTGCAATCCAGATTTGTCAGAGCAGTACAGTTTTGCAGGAAGAGATTAGTTAAATTGGGATTTGAACTTATTTTAACGAGTATGGCACCCGACCCATGAATATCAAGTGCGGTCAGGTTATTGTTACTCTGCACCGTAATATTTTCAAGTGAAGTCATATCACTCAGATCAATAGATTGTAGTGCGGCAAAATTAGATGCTGTAATTTTTTTCAGATTGGTAAAACTCTTGATGCCTTCAAGAGAAGTGATGGAGCTCATATTGAAGGTAAGTGAGCCTGCAAAAGTCAATTCACCGATATTCTGAGCTTCGCTGAGCTGTATTTCGCCATCGTTGTTGGCATCTATACTTACGGTTACTCCCAGGAGATTTTTTGCGATAGTATGTGAGCTTGTGTTAGAAGATACAAGTTTGGCTTTAAAATAGGGATCGGGGATATTTACAATCTGTGCCCGGAATACAGAAAACAAGATCATACAGATGATCAGGTAAGTTCTTTTCATGGATTAGTTTATTTTTTTAATTGTTTTTAAATAAAATGTAAAAATAAGCCATTTGAACTTTACTTCAAATGGCTTATTTTTATTATTATTGATTTTCTATCAAATCGAGGAACTGCTGCTCATCCAGGATCTCAATCGTGCCGATATCCTGTGCTTTTTTCAGTTTGCTTCCTGCTTTTTCTCCTACAACCAGAAAATTGAGGTTTTTGGAAACGGCAGAAATATTCTTTCCCCCATGCTTTTCCACCATTTCTTCTGCCTGTTCCCGGGTAAATAAAGACAATTTACCGGTAAAAAGGAAAGTTTTTCCTTCCAGTACATTGGACAGGACTTCGTTGGTATTTTCTCCTTTTTCAAGCTGTACCCCGTAAGACTTCAGACGTTCGATCATTAAAATATTCTCAGGGTTCGCAAAAAATTCGGCAATGCTTACGGCGATCTTGGTCCCGATATCCTCTACCTGGCACAGCTCTTCTATGGAAGCGTTCTTAAGATCATCAATGCTAGGGAAATTCTTAACAAGCTTTTTGGCAACGGTCTCACCCACATGCTTTATCCCGATCCCATATAAGACTTTCTCAAACGGTACTTCTTTTGATTTCTCTATCCCGGCCAGAATATTCTGCACAGATTTTTCCGCCATTCTTTCCAGGGGAAGAATCTGCTCTTTGGTTAAAGCATAAAAATCAGCGGGATTTTCCACGAGCTTTTCCCTGTACAGCTGTTCAATGGTTTCACTTCCCAGGTTCTCGATATTTAAAGCCTTCCTGGAAACATAATGGATCATTCTTCCTACTACCTGAGGGGGGCAATGGAGTTCATTCGGACAGAAATGGATCGCCTGATCTTCAATTTTTATCAGTCCGGTCCCACATTCCGGGCAGTGTTTGATATATTCGATCTCTCTGCTTTCCGGGCTTCTTTTATCTGAATTCACCCCTACGATCTTCGGAATGATTTCGCCGCCTTTTTCTACATATACAAAGTCATGCTCATGCAGATCCAGCTTTCTGATAATATCTTCATTATGAAGGGAAGCCCTTTTTACAATGGTTCCGGCCAGTAAAACAGGCTTCAGATTGGCAACGGGAGTAATGGCCCCGGTTCTTCCCACCTGGTAGGAAACACTTAGTAGCTCGGTCTCTACCCTTTCAGCCTTGAATTTATAAGCCATGGCCCATCTTGGGGATTTTGCTGTATAACCGAGTTGTCTTTGCTGTTTTAATGAATTAACCTTTAAAACGATCCCGTCAATTTCAAAAGGCAGGTTGTGACGTTCATTGTCCCAAAAGCTGATGAACTCCTTTACCTCGTCCAGCGTTACACAAAGCTTTGCCTGCTGGGAAGTTTTAAATCCCCATGACTTTGCTTTTTCAAGAAGCTCCCAGTGGGTTTCTGCCGGGGCTTCTTCTGAAACGTACTGGTACAGCACAGAAGAAAGCCCGCGCTTTCTTACTTCCGTACTATCCTGCATTTTTAAACTTCCGCTGGCCGTATTTCTGGGATTCATGAAGGGGCCTAAGCCTTCCTCTTCACGTTGCTTATTGATCTTATCAAAGTTTTTTCTCGTTAAATAAATTTCGCCCCGCATGAAAAAATGTCCCGGGAAATCTCCTTTCAGGGTAAGAGGGATATCCGAAATGGTCCTTACATTGGAAGTGATTTCATCTCCCTGAAAGCCGTCTCCCCGGGTTACAGCCTGGGTAAGTTTCCCGTTTTCATAAAGAATGGAAATAGAAGCGCCGTCATATTTTAATTCCGCAACAAATTCCACCGGATCATCAATGGCTTTAATGATTCTTTTTTCCCAATCTTCCAGGTCATCGAAATCATAAGAATTATCCAGGGAATACATCCTGAATTTATGCTGCACGGTAGGGAAAACCTTTGTGATATTTCCTCCTACCCGTACAGTAGGAGAATTTTCATCATAATATTCCGGATGTTTTGCTTCAAGGTCCCGGAGCTCTTCCAGCAACATGTCAAATTCATAATCTGTTATGGTGGGATTATCCAGCAGGTAATAATTTTCATTATGCTGATGAAGCTCCTTCCGAAGCTGTTCTATCTTTTGTTGGATGTTTTCAGGCATTGCTTATTCTTTCTTTTAAACAAAAATAATTAAGTAATTCCATTTAAAAAATAAGAAATTAAATAATCCCGTAAAATTAAGATTGTGTAATGTGTATAATGTGTTGATTCCGTTCTGGATAAGCCGTATGTTGATATTGGTTTGACAAAATGTTATAGTTTAATTGAAATAATGTTAAAATTCCCTTAAATAGGAATCTTTGGAAGCTGATATACCTTTGCGGCTAGCTAATTTGTAAACATGAGAAAAGTAAAAATTATACTGGGATTATTGTTTTTGGGATTCGGTACGGTAGTTTATGCACAGACCACTCAGGCCTCAATTCTGGGAAAAATTACCGGTGCCGGCAATAAGGCCCAGGAAAAAGTGAAAGTTACGATTGTAAATGAATCCACAGGTTTCAGAACAGAAACGGAGACCAATTCAAAAGGGGAATATATATTCAGGGAGATCCCTCTCGGCGGGCCATATACTGTTATTGTCAATGACGAGAAAAGGGAAGGCTATAATGTGAATTTTGGCGACCAGGTAACGGTGAATGTGGCTTTGGGAAATGAAAAGGTAATTGAAGAAGTGCGGGTAGTAGGGAATCTTAAGAATAAAATCGGAAACCTGGGAGCTGCAACAGCGATCTCTGCTAAGAATATCGGAATATTGCCGGTAAACGGACGGAATTTTACCAGTCTTACCGATTTATCGCCTTTAAGCGGCAGGGGAGGAAATTTATCCGGACAATTGGGCTCATCCACTAATTTTACCATTGATGGAATGACGGCCAAGAATCCTACTTCCGCAGGTTCCACCACAAGCCGGAGCGGTGCGCCATATTCCATCTCAATAGAAGCTGTCCGGGAATTCAAGATCATCACCAACCAATATGATGTAACACTCGGAAGAAGTGGCGGAGGGACGGTAAGTGCAGTGACCAAATCCGGAACCAATACTTTCTCGGGAAGCGCCTTTGAATATCTTAGAACAGGCTGGCTGTCAAGTAAATATGATATCAGGGGGAACGAGAGAACGAATGATTTCTCGACTTCTCAGTTCGGTTTTACGCTGGGAGGGCCGATCATTAAAAATAAACTGCATTTCTTTGTGGCTTGGGACCATCAGCTGGATTCCAGACCACTGATCATTGCAGATGTGAAAACCACAGAAGATGCCTTAAGGTTCAATGTGACCAATGAAACCCTTAACCAGGTTCTGGATATCGCAAGGGCGAAATATGGGGTGGGAAATACACCCCAGTTCGGAAGCTTTGACAAGGTACGGAACTCCGACGCGGGATTATTGCGTTTAGACTGGCAGATCAGCCCGAAACATTTATTGACATTAAGAAATAATTTCACCTATGACATGAATAAGAATGGTCTGGCGGATAATACCGCGATCAATTTCTTTGAGTCTTACGGGAATGACAAAAACCTTGATAACAGTTTACTCCTGACATTAAGATCTAATCTGAAGCCTAACCTGACTAATGAATTGAAGGCCCAGTATCTGTATACCGCACAGGACAGCTACCAGAACAATGAGCTGGGGCATCCCGTTCCAAGAGCGATCGTGGAAAGAGTCCCTTCCAGTATCGGAGGAAATAATCTTACGACCAACATCCAGATAGGAGGTCACAGATTCGGACAGGAGAACTTCAGAAATAATGTCTTCCAGATTGTAGATAATTTGTATTACAATACGGATAAGATAAAATATACCTTTGGTGCGGACCTGATGTTTACCCATGCCAAATCGGTCTACGGAAGTGAGGTGAACGGAAGGTTCCAGTTCCTGGGAATTGACAATTTTAACAATCTTACCCCCTACAGGTTTTACAGGGAAGTGCCTTTGATGGAAGATCCTTCCGTGAAATCCGATATCTGGAACATCGGTGTCTATGGCCAGATCCAGACTAAAATCGCACGGGGGCTTGATTTGATGGCGGGTTTAAGGCTTGATTACGGTGGTTACCCGAAAGCGGAGTTCAATCAGAAACTGTTTGATGAAATGGGGATAAGAACGGATAATCAGATCCGGTCATTTATCATTCAGCCGAGATTTCAGTTCGACTGGAATATCAATGAAGATAATAAAGATTATATAAAATTCGGTGCGGGGATCTTCTCTTCAGATATCAACAATTATATGCTGATCAATAATCTGGTTTTTGATGGAAAACATCTGGCTACCGTGGACGTGAATCCTACCGGTATCCTTGTGCCGGATTTTATAAGCTACAGGAACGATTACAGTACGGTGCCTGCACTCCCGCAATATCAGCTGCCGACCATTAATTACACCGGAAAGGATGCTAAGATTCCGCTCGTATATAAAGCCAATATCTCATATACTCACTTCTTTAACGAAAGATTCAGGGCAGGAGTGGCCGGGTATATGGCACTGGGAAGAAATAATTTTTTCTATTATGACAGGAATATGGCAGCCAACCCGTTTTTCACGCTGGATAATGAAGGCGGAAGAGGTGTTTTTGTGCCTGTAAATACCATAAATGCCAATGGAACAATGAATTGGAAGGAAGGCAGAATCAATACTAACTTCGGTAGGGTTCTGGAGCTTGTAAGTGACGGGAAAGTGAACCAATTTTCATTTGTAGTGGATGCAAGCTACCGTTATTACAAAGACGGGGAGATTACGGCAAGCTATACATGGTCTGATATTAAAGATAACACCTCGTATAACGGAAATGTGGCGAACTCGGCAACATTGTCTACGATGATCCAGAGTGACCCTAGGAATTTAAGGATGACCTATTCTGATAACCAGTTCCGTAATAAAGTGGTCTTATACGGAAACTCACCAACATTTGCAGGATTTACCGTAGGGATCAGATATTCAGGAATCGGGGGAACACGTTTTTCATTAACGGCAGGAGGAAATGTAAACGGAGATTTTGTGGATTCCAATGACCTGGCCTATATTTTTCCGAATCTTACCCAGGCATTGCTGGACAATCCCGAAGTGGGCAAAGCTCTGAAAAACTATATTACGGACTATAATGATAAGATAGCGGAACGTAATGGAGGGAAAAACGGATTTTACGGGGTTTGGGACGTTCGTGTAGCGAAGAAGATCAGGTTTGAGAAGATCGGAGCTTTTGAACTTTCAGTGGATATCTTTAATGTAGCCAACTTACTGAATAAAGAGTGGGGTGTGAATAAATCTTATAACAATATGTCGCTTTACAGGATCACAGGATTTGATGCGGCGACAAGACAACTTAAGTATAGCTTGAATACCAGTGGTTTGGAGCCGTTGTCAGGAAATCCTTATCAGATTCAGCTGGGAGCAAAGTATACTTTTTAAAATTTAATATTACTTTTATAAAAGTCTTTTACAGACTTTTGCATTCTAATTCTGATTATAACATGAAAAATTTTATCTTAGGGGTAGCAGTTTTAAGTACAGTCCTGATGA
This sequence comes from Chryseobacterium gossypii, assembly GCF_041361455.1. Lineage (NCBI taxonomy): Bacteria > Pseudomonadati > Bacteroidota > Flavobacteriia > Flavobacteriales > Weeksellaceae > Chryseobacterium > Chryseobacterium gossypii. The sequence goes on from NZ_JBGCUR010000033.1 coordinate 8,050, forward strand.
AGGCACAGACACAGATTATCGCGCACAGAGGCTATTGGCAGACCCAGCCTCCTACAACGGAAAACTCACTGAAATCATTAAGAAACGCCCAGGATCTGAAGATCTATGGTTCTGAGTTTGATGTGAGAATGACTAAAGACGGTGTTCTGGTAGTGAATCATGATGAGCATCACGGGAAAATGGAAATTTCCGAAACCAGTTTCAAGCAGCTGAAAGAGCTTAAACTATCTAACGGTGAGGATTTTCCCACGCTAAAAGAATATCTGAAGCAGGGGAAAAAAGACAGATCCCTGAAACTGATCGTAGAGATAAAGCCGGCCAAAACGAAAGAGCTTGAAGACGAGCTTACGGAGAAAACCATAGCAATGATAAAAGAAATGAAGCTTGAATCTCAAAGTGAATTCATCTCTTTCAGCCTGAATATCTGCAAAGGGATCAAAAGGCTGGAGCCGACATTCAGGGTTCAGTACCTGAACGGAGAATTATCACCGGAACAGATCAAAAGCGAAGGCCTGGACGGAATAGATTATCATTACAGCGTTTTTGCCAAAAATCCGACCTGGATCTCCGAAGCTAAGGCATTAGGCCTTATCACAAACGCATGGACCGTGAATGATTCTGATGTCTTTGAGCAGTTGAAAGCCCAGGGAATCGGATTTATCACTACCAATATTCCTGATCAGCTGAAAGATAAATAATCTTTTAACAAAAAATTAAGAATATAAAGGCTTGTCTCCATATGGGACAAGCTTTTTGTTTTTTAACCACAATAACGCTGTTTTGTATAGAAGTGATTAAAAGTTAAGCCAATTGTTTTTCCGGTAGTATTCTGAAATATCCTATTAATAAAGGAAAATCAATAAAGTTAAATAAATAAAATTAACAGGTGATATTAAAAATGCTTAATTAATTTAACCTTTTGCTAATCAAAACGCTATCATTTTTAGTTAAACATAAATTAATATTTTATTTAATAATTGTTTAATAAATGTTAAAATATTATTAAAATCATAATCATAATGACGATCTAATTTTGCACAAACAAAAAAGATATGCGTAAAGAGACACAAAAGTTGCTGGTTTTGTCGTTGTTAGGATTAGTCAGCGTCAATTTGGCAGCTCAGCAAAAAGCTAAAAAAGACACGATTAAAAACATTGATGAGGTAGTAGTAACTGCTTTAGGAATCAAGAGACACGACAAATCTTTGGGGTATGTTGCCGAAACGGTAAAATCTGAAGAAATTTTAAGAACCCAAAACAACAACTGGGCACAGGCCTTAGAAGGAAAAGTAGCAGGACTGAAAATTCAGACCGCAGGCGCAGGACCTTTGGGAAGTGCTGTTATTAAAATACGTGGAGACATCTCTATGAATATGGATCAGAATGGTGCCCTGATCGTAGTAGACGGGGTTCCGTTAAATGGAGGAACTACCGGAACGGGATATTCAGCCTACGGTGCCGGTGCCAAGGCAGATCTGCCTATTGACTACGGGAACGGCCTGAATAGCATCAATCCTGATGACATCGAATCAGTGACGGTTCTGAAAGGTTCTACCGCAGCTGCTTTATACGGATCCAGAGGAGCAGGAGGAGCTATCATGATCACTACAAAATCCGGGAAAACCAAAAAAGGAAAGGTACAGGTTACCTTAAATTCCTACACAAGTTATGATACGGTATTGAAATGGCCGGATTACCAGTACGAATATGGGCAGGGTACAATGCAGAAGGATAGCAACGGTAACTATTATTACTCGTATGGCGCATCACCGGATGGAGTAAATACCGGTTCTACAAGTAGTGCTTTCGGGCCGAAATTTGCCGGACAGTACTATTTTCAATATGATCCTACCTTGGAGGGGCAAAGTGCGGAAAGGCAACTGTGGAGGCCTTATAAAGACAATATAAAAGGCTTCTGGAGAACAGGATCTACCTATTCCAACAACCTGGCCATAGAAACCTCCAATGAAACCACTTCTTTCAGATCTTCTTTAACTTATCTTAAAAATGAATGGATGATGCCTAACACCGGCTTTGACAGATTCAATGCCGCACTTTCATTCGATCATAAGCTGAATGAAAAGCTCAAAGTAGGCGTTAAATTCAACTATAGCAAGACCAAGAGTGACAACCTTCCTGCTACGGGATACAGCAACCAGTCTATTTCTTATTTCATGATTTTCCAGAATCCGAATGTGGACCTGGCATGGTATCAGCCGATCTGGAAGAAGGATAAATACCAGATCGATCAGATTCATCCGTTCAGCTCTTATATAGACAATCCGTATATGATCGCTTACGAAATGCTTAACGGCATTGATAAAAATTATATTACGGGAAATGTCAATATTAATTATAAGATATCCGACAATTTCGATGTGATGCTGAGATCGGGAATGGAGCTCAATAATGAAAAACGTACCCAAAAAAGACCATGGAGCTCTGCCAACTACCTTCAGGGGATGTACAGGGAACAATACGTTAACCAGTTGGACCTGAATAACGATTTGTTATTTACCTACAGAAAATCATTCGGAGATATTGATCTGAGTGCTTCCGCAGGAGGAACCATCCGTTATGTGGAATACAAAATGTTTGATTATCTGGCAGACGGATTATTGAAACCCGGCTTTTATGCAATGCCGAATGCGATTTCAGTGATCACAAAATATGCCACCCCTGCCGACAAACAGGTTAACAGTACCTATGGATTGGTTAACCTGAACTATAAAAACAAGGTATATCTGGATCTTACGGCCAGAAATGACTGGAGCAGCACACTGCCCAAGGAAAACCGTTCCTACTTCTATCCGTCGGCAGCAACCTCTATCGTGCTTTCTGATATCTTTAACCTGACTTCCAATCAGCTTAACCTGTGGAAGCTGAGGGCATCATGGTCCAGGGTAGGAAATGATACCAGTCCTTATCTGCTTATAAAATATTATAACAACAGCTCATTCTCCGGTTCAGTGGAATCTCCGCCATTGTTTCCGAACCCAAATCTAAAGCCTGAGATGCTTACCAATATTGAAGGGGGAATGGATTTCAGTATTATAAGGAACAGGATCAACTACAGCATTACAGCATATCAGAATAACAATAAGAATCAGATCGTAAAAATCCCTGCATTATGGGAAACCGGATACAGCACCAGAGTGATCAATGCCGGAGAAGTGAGAAACAGAGGGCTGGAAATGACATTAAATGCATACCCTGTTAAAAATAAGAATTTCTCGTGGAGCATCAATGCCAACTGGTCAATGAACCGGAACAAAATCCTTTCTCTTCCTCCGGAATTTCAGGGTGAACCCTATACCTTGGGTAGCGTAGGAGGCGTAGTATATTACAATGCAGTGGTAGGCGGTTCATTAGGAGATATATACGGATATGGGCTGATGTATTCTCCGGACGGGCAGGTGATCTTCGGAAGTGACGGATTAACGGCCAAGCCTACGGAGATGAAGAAAATAGGAAATGTCTATCCGAAATGGAGGGCCGGCCTTCAAAATGAATTCAGATACAAAGGATTTACCGTAAGCTTCTCCTTCGACGGGCAATATAAAGGGATGGCCTATTCCCAATCGCACCATAAAATGACGGAGCAGGGAAAACTGACACATACCTTGATCGGAAGGGATAATCCGGATGGAATGATCGTAGGCCAGGGAGTGGTTCAGAACGCTGACGGATCTTTTTCTCCAAATACGAAAGGAGTTCTGGTATCAGCTTATTATGCCGATTATTACAGAAGGGCAAACATTGAAACCAATACTTTCGATACCTCATTCATCAAACTGAGGGATGCCAGGATATCCTATACCTTCCCGAAAAGTGTCACAGACCAGTTAAAACTTTCAGAGCTTACCTTCGCCTTATTCGGAAGAAACCTCTGGATGTGGACCAAGTTCCCGTTGTTTGATCCGGAAGCGGCTACGCTTAATGACAGTCAGATTACTTCAGGTATAGAAATGGGTCAGCTGCCAACAGCAAGAACGGTAGGTGTTCAGCTTAATGTTAAATTTTAAACTTTAAAACATGAAAAAATTACTTTTGAATATATTTTTGATCGCGGGGATCAGTTTTGCAGCAGTTTCTTGTGACCGGAGCCTGGATGAGGTGAATGTAGACGGAAGCAGGATTAGCGATCCCGTAGCTTCCAAACTCCTGGTTCCCATACAGTATAATATGGCTTCTGTCAACTATATGAGGGCCAACGACTTTACTTTCGATATTATGCAGGTTTCACTGGATTTTCCTAACGAAGGAAATTCTTTAAGCAGGTATTACCTTACTGAAAATACGGGTACCGGCTTCTGGAACAACAGCTACAAATGGCTGATGCAGATCAAGGACATGAGAAAGGCTGCAGAAAGGGATAATGATCCGAATTATCTTGCCATTTCAATGGTCCTGAATGCCTGGGTATACTCAAATCTTACCGATACCTATGGGGATATCCCGTTTTTTGAGGCTTCAAGCATGGATGAGGGGGTTTCTCAACCGAAGTTTGACAGGCAGAAGGATATTTATGTAAAACTCCTGGACGATCTGAAAACGGCCAACTCACTTTTCGTTCCCACAAAGCTTCTTACGGGGAATGACCTTTTCTACAAGGCGGAAACGGATGTGAACGGAATCACGAACTGGAAAAAGTTCTGTAACTCACTTTCTTTAAGGCTGCTAACAAGGATTTTAAGCAAAAATGGTGAGGTGAACGTGTACGAAAGAATTCAGGAGATCATCAGTGACCCTGTCACATATCCTGTTTTTCAAAGCAATGCAGAAAGTGCAAAGCTGAATATTACAGGGGTCTCACCACTTCTTCCTCCGATCGCAAGACCTCAGGATTTTACAACGGGAAGAGCCGCTTCGGAATTTTTCGTCGAAACCCTGAAGGCTAACAATGACCCGAGAATGTCCATGTTTTTTTCTCAGGCAAAAGACCTGGCCACCAATGCGAACATCGGATATAAAGGCGCTCCCTCAGGATATGCATACGGAACGGTATTCAATTATCAGCCTTCAAACATGAACCAGAATCTGGCCAAAGCTCCGCTGAATATCCTCATCTATCCTTATGCGGAACTGCAGTTCATTCTGTCAGAGCTGGCCTATAAAGGGATCATTCAGGGAAATGCCCAGACCTATTATGAAAACGGGGTGAAGGCTGCCATCGAACAATGGGGGGCAACAATGCCGGCCAATTATTTTTCAAATCCGAATGTGGCCTATAATAATACTTTTGAAAGAATCATGCTTCAGAAATACGTTGCCCTGTTCTTTGTAGACCAGCAGCAATGGTTTGAAAAAAGAAGGACAGGATTTCCGGTACTACCGAATAACGGAGGTCTTTTGAATAACGGAAACCTGCCTCAAAGGCTGATGTATCCGCCAAACCCTAAGATATTGAATACTGCGAATTATCAGACTGCGGTCCAGCAGATGGGAGGCGATGATATCAACGTGAAAGTATGGTGGAACAAATAATTAATCAAAACAGAAAGAAAAAATGAATATAAAATTTTTAATGTCGTGTCTGCTGATTTCCGCAATGGCATTCTCTCAGACTTCCATTTCAGGGTATGTATATGAGGACAGTAATAAAAACCAGAAAAAAGAAAACCGGGAAAAAGGCATCGAGGGTGTCGCTGTCTCCAACGGTGTCCAGGTGGTCTTAACCGATAAAAACGGCCGGTACAGTTTACCGATCCAGGAAGATCAGACAATCTTTGTGATCAAACCTTCAGGGTACAAGACAGCTTTGAACAGTAATAATTTGCCACAGTTCTATTATCAGTACAAGCCTAAAGGGTCACCGGCGGATTTTAAATATAAGGGTGTGGCACCTACGGGAGAGCTTCCGAAAGAGCTTAATTTCCCGATTTATAAGCAGGCAGAGAGCAAAGACTTTGATATTTTGGTTTTTGGAGACCCCCAGCCCTATACGGAAAAGGAGCTTGACTATTTCAGACGAGGAATTGTAAACGAAGTGAAGAATACCAAGAAAAATGCTGTTTTCGGGATCAGCTTAGGTGACCTGGTAGGGGATAATCTGAGCCTGCAAAAGCCTTATGCGGATGTAATGAAAGAAGTGGGCTTACCATGGTATAATGTGATGGGAAACCATGATATGAATTACGACGCCAAAGAAGACCTGTTGTCTGATGAAACCTTTGAATCCAATTTCGGTCCGGCCAACTATTCATTCAACTATGGAAATGTGCACTTCATTATCCTGGATGATATTCTCTACCCGGACCCGAGAGACGGTAAAGGATATTGGGGAGGATTTCGCGAAGATCAGATGCAGTTTATCGAAAATGATTTGAAGCTGGTGGATAAAAATAAACTGGTGGTGGTGTCCTTCCACATTCCACTGGATCATAAAAATGAGGATAACTTCAGAAATGCCGACCGTCAAAGGCTATTCGATCTGCTGACACCTTTCCGGAATGCATTGATATTATCCGCCCATACCCATATCCAGCAGCAGATATTCTACGGAAAACAGGCAGGGTGGAACGGGTCCAAAGACCTGCATGAATACAATGTGGGAACAACCTGTGGCGACTGGTACTCCGGAACACCGGATGAAGCAGGATTGCCGACTTCTACAATGAGAGACGGAACGGCAAAGGGATATTCTTTCATCAGCTTTACCGACAATCAATATAAAGTTAAATATAAAACGGCCGGAAAGCCGGAAGATTACCAGATTAAAATGTATGTTCCGAAAGTGATCCCTTTCCCTTCAAAAACTTCAGCGAAGATACTGGCCAACTTTTTTATGGGAAGCAAAAAAGATAAAGTGGAATACAGAATAGACAATGGTGAATGGGAAACCATGGAATATGATGAAACAGTGGATCCAAGCTTTGCGTTATCGGTTTTCAAATGGGATGCCACACAAAATCTTTTCCCGGGAAGAAGGCCTTCAAATCCTGAAATGTCAAAACATATCTGGACAGCAGGCTTCCCTAAAAAACTGACACTGGGAAAACATAAGGTTGAGGTAAGAGCCATGGATATGTATGGCAACCAATTCTCGGCCTCAGAAGAATTCGAGGTTCAAAACCCGGTTCTTATACCTTAGTTTTTCATTTTTTACTATACTTTCAATTTAAAAACCGGCGTCAAGTGACGCCGGTTTTGTTTTTTAGGGCCGTAAAACATAATAAGTCCGGGATTCATCGTAGTATCGGTATCCTTTTCATAAATTTGCAAAGTGAAAACATTATTGATATGAATATAAACGGAAAAAACGCTATTGTTACAGGAGGCGGAAGAGGGCTCGGTAAAGCGGTGGCCTTAGCTTTGGCAAAAGAAGGTGTGAATGTAGCCATTACCGGCAGAAACGAAGGGAACCTTAAAAAAACGGTTGAAGAGATCCGGGAATACGGAGTGAAGGCAGCCTATTCTGTTTTCAGCATTGATCATGAAGAATCAGTAAAAGCAGGAATAGAAGCTTTGGCAGCAATGCTCGGAGGAGTTGATATTTTGATAAACAATGCGGGGATCGGAGACTTCGGGACTATAGAAGAAATGCCTTCCGGTACCTGGGAACAGGTGATTAAGACTAACCTTTTCGGCGTGTACTATGCGGCAAAAGCGGTTTACCCTTTCATGAAAACAAAAGGAGAAGGAGATATAGTAAATGTGGCCTCTACCGCTGGCCTGAAGGGAGGTCCGAATATGTCGGCCTATGCAGCTTCCAAAGCGGCCGTAATCTCTTTGTCGCAATCTATGATGGCAGAATGGAGGAAGCAAAATATCCGTGTGATTACGTTGACGCCAAGCACCATTGCGTCAGATATGAGTATCCAGGGCGGCCTTACGGACGGGAATCCTGAAAAAGTACTTCAGCCGGAAGATTTTGCGGAATGGGTGAGGGATATCCTGAAAATGAACAGAAGAGCTTTGATTGCCAATGGATCCATCTTTTCAACCAATCCGTAGGACACTTTAGTATTATTTAAATTTAATCATTTAATCTATTTTTGTAGCAAATTATTTCCATGCAAAATTATTTAGAATTCAATTTCAAAATTTCTCCTCTTCAGCCCTGGAATGAAATATTAATGGCTGAGCTTATCGAAATAGGCTTTGACAGTTTCACGGAAGAGATAGACGGTATTTTGGGATATATCCAGAAAGATTTATTCAAGGAAGATGAGCTGAAAGCGCTGCCGCTTTTTCAGAACGGAGAAGTGAAAATTGATTATTCTTTTCAGGAAATGCCGAATATCAACTGGAATGAAGAGTGGGAAAAGAATTTTTCCCCGATCAATATAGACGATAAGGTCCTCATCAGGGCAGAATTTCATGAATCTGTACCAGGCATGCATGAGATTATCATCCAGCCTAAAATGTCTTTCGGGACAGGGCACCACCCAACAACCCACCTGATGATCCAGCAAATGATGGATATGGAATTTAAAGGCAGGAAAGTGCTGGATATGGGGTGCGGAACTTCCGTATTGGCTATTTATGCCAAACAGCAGGGTGCTGCCGAAGTGAAGGCCATTGATATTGATGAATGGTCAGTTGAAAACTCCAGGGAGAATGCGGCAAGGAATGGCGTTGAGCTGGATATAGAGCAGGGAACGGCGGAAAGCCTCGGCAAGGAGAGCTATGATATCATCCTTGCGAATATCAACAGAAATATCCTGATCTCCGATATTCCGGTCTATGTTTCCGTTTTGAATGAAGGCGGGAAGTTGTTGCTTTCAGGGTTGTGTTTCTTTGATGTGGAGGATATTCTGGAGGTGTGCAGGGAAAACGGCCTGGAACTGAGGAAACAGTTGCAGCGTGAAGAGTGGGTAAGTTTGCTGCTGGAAAAATAGGGTAAAATAGATAGAGCATATTATTTATAATGTGGGAATCAGCCAATTGATTCCCGCATCTTGTTGTTGGTAGCAGGCTGATAGCCGGTATTCCACATATATCCTGATGTTATCCCGGAAAGATTCCGGAGCGATAGGTAAAAATACTGCTGCGGTGTATCCTGTTTCTTAAACTGGTTTAAGAAGATAGGGGAGTTATTTTATGTAACTTCCCTTAAAAAATACTATGTCACTAAACAGACCGAAAATTGTTGCGGGTATTGAAATACCTGACAGCAGCCTGGCTAAGCAGGCTACGGAACTTCTCATTGAACACGGCTCGGATTTTCTTTACAACCATTCATTACGGGCCTTTATTTTTGCTTCATGGAGCGGTGGGCAAAGAAAACTGGAGTATGATCCGGAACTTTTGTATATCTGTTCCGTTTTTCATGACCTTGGATTAACCCCGCATTATAGCAGTCCGGATAAACGGTTTGAGGTGGATGGAGCCGATGCGGCCCGGGATTTTCTAAAACAGCATGGGGTGCCACAGCAGACATTGCAACTGGTCTGGGATGCGATAGCCCTGCATACCACACCGGGTATTGTGGAATATAAAGAATCGGAAGCAGTACTGTTGAATGCCGGAATTGCACTTGATGTAGTGGGGAAAGGATATGAAAATTTGCCGGATAAGCTGAGAGAGGAAATCATTTATCATTTTCCCCGTACAGATTTTAAGAAAATCATCATTCCTGCTTTTTATGAGGGATTCAAACATAAGCCGCATACTACTTTCGGCAATATGAATGCGGACATTTGCGCCTGTATGAATCCTGATTTTCAAAAACCTAACTTTTGTGATGCCATTATACATTCACCCTGGAGCGAATAAACAGTCAGATATTAAAAGCCTGATCAATGTGACAGGCTTTTTATTGCCGGATATTCTGTGTTCAGAAGTCAGAAAAACCATAAGCACAAAGAAAAATAAATCTTGCCTTATGGCAAGCTGACTTTCGTGGGGATTGGGTAATTTTGGTTAAGATTAAAACCGTAAGTTAGCCTTTCCGGAAAATTCTGAATGAATTAAAGATCAAACCAAATCCAGATATTATTATGAAAAACGTATGTCATTTTTTTAAACCATTATCCATAATCCTTATCGTTCTGATTACGGCATCACAATTATACGGACAAAAAATAAAGCCTTCTGATAGCGGTTATGCTCCTGCTAACGGAATTAAAGTTTATTATGAGGTATATGGTGAAGGCAGGCCTGTTATTTTGCTGCATGGTGCTTTTATGACCATTGATATGAACTGGGGACAAATCATTCCCGAACTCTCGAAAACCCGGAAAGTAATTGCGATCGAACTGCAGGGGCACGGGCATACACCGTTTTCAGACCGGAAGCTTTCTTATGCTGCATTAGCGCATGATGTGGAGGGAGTAATGGATTATCTGAAAATAGATGCTGCCGACGTGGCAGGATATAGCTTTGGCGGAGCTGTGGCTTATCAGTTTGCTATCCAAAGTCCCAAGCGGTTGAAGAATTTGGTAATCATATCCGCCACTTATAAAAGTGCCGGCTGGCTGCCCGAAGTAAATAAAGGATTTAAGGCTCTGAAGCCTGAATTTCTTACCAATACCCCTATGAAAGCCGCATACGATACGGTAGCTCCCGATAAGACCCAATGGACAAAGTTCCTGGAGCAGATGATCACCTCAGCCAGGGAACCATTTGATATGGGTGATGCCAATATATCCAAAATCTCTGCACCTGTACTGATTATATCCGGGGATAATGACGGACTGGATAAAATAGAGTTGATGAAGACCTATAAATTATTAGGAGGTGGCGTTTCTGCCGATTTAGGAGCCATGCCGAAATCCCGGTTAGCTATTATTCCCGGGCAAGGACATGTCAGCCTGATGATGCAGACAGCAACGATCCTGGACTACCTGAATGGGTTTCTAAAGTAATTGGATCCCTTTAAAAATAAAATAGTTTTATTCTTTAAAACAAATAAAATGAGAACAATAACAGTTCTGTCAATGATCACAATGGACGGGGTCATGCAGGCACCCGGCGGACCTGAAGAAGATAGATCCGGTGACTTTGGATATGGTGGCTGGACCGTATCTTACGGGGATGAGCTTTTTGGTCGCATCATGAAAGAAGAGATGAAACCTGCGGATTACCTTTTAGGCAGGAAGACATTTGAAATTTTTTCATCCTACTGGCCCCATCATGCCGACTTTTGGCCCGGTATCAACGAAGGCACCAAATACGTTCTCTCCAGAACCATGGAAAGATCGGACTGGAATAATACCGTTTTTCTCAAAGATCTGACAGACATTGAAGCATTGAAAAATTCGGAAGGATCAGATCTTCAGGTTTGGGGGAGCAGTAAGCTGGCTCAGTTATTGCTAAAACATGATCTGGTAGACGAACTCCGGCTCAAGATCTATCCCCTGATCCTCGGTAAAGGAAAAAAACTGTTTGATAATAATGTGGTTCCGGCTGCTTTTATATTATCAGAAAGCCATGTGACCTCAAAAGGGGTTATTTTAGCCACTTACAGGCGCAACGGAAAGATCACTACAGGGAATATTGAGATTTAAACACCAATCAATATGCTGAAAGTTGATTAATAAATAAGATCGATGAGATTGGTAAGGCAGCAACAAAAATTTAAACTACTTGGACAAATAATTATCAATATGGAATTTTCACCCTTCAACAATATTGTTAAACTCTGCCTTCAGGGTATGGGCATGGAAGAACAAAACCAACCGGAGGAGGCAGGCAGACTATTTCTGCAAGCCTGGAATGAAGCAACGGATGATCTTGAAAAATTTCTTGCCGCTTATTATGTATCCCGGCACCAAAAAACGGTTCCTGACAGGCTGAAATGGCTCGAAACGGCTCTGGAATACGCTTTGAAGATCAATGATGATACAGTGAAAAGCGCTTTCCCTTCTCTTTATTCTAATATCGCCAAATGCTATGAAGATATATCCGATATGGAAAAGTCCAAAGAAAATTCCGACTTAGCCCTGTTATATAAGAATAATCCTTCAGACAAAGGCCCTTTTTACCACGGGACGAAAGCAGATCTTCAGGTCGGGGATTTTTTGACGGCAGGCAGCAATTCTAATTATAAGTCTGAATTCAAAATGAATCATATTTATTTTACAGCCCTTATCAATGGGGCAGGGCTTGCCGCAGCATTGGCCAAGGGAACCGGACGTGAGCGTGTATATATCGTTGAGCCGACAGGAAATTATGAAAATGACCCGAATCTGACGGATAAAAAGTTCCCGGGTAATCCCACCCGTTCCTATCGGTCTGAAGCACCATTGAAAATCATTGGGGAAGTAACGGACTGGGTTAGACCGGATTCCGAAGAACTCCGGAAATTCCGTGAAAAACTGGAAAATAATAAGGGTGATATAATAAATTAAGGCTAATGTGAACTGATTACAGAAGCTTTTTATTCGAAGTTTTTAACAATAATATTCCCTAAACTGAACGTTTGTAAGCCACTATTCGTCACCGGCAACAGTGCTTATAGGATTGCCGGATATTAAAAACGTATTCTGGAGTGAAACTGGGTGGAGGTGAGTAGATAATTCTAGGTCTCAGACTTCGCAGGTTACCTGTTGTAGAGCTACTTTAAGCTATATTTATACGATGCATATTCCTTAAGTGGTATGCTGATATCAAATAATTCCTTCCATTTTTTTTGGACTTTTTGGATAAGGTATAACACCTGAATAAAAATAAAAAAAGTCCTTACAGTGCTTTGCTGTAAAGACTTGATTTCAACAAGTGAGCGCGAAAGGATTCGAACCTTTGACCGTCTGCTTAGAAGGCAGATGCTCTATCCAGCTGAGCTACGCACCCTTAATTCTGATTTTCATTGCGCGTTAAAATCGCCTGTCGGGGCAATTTTCGATCATTTTTTAATGGTTTAAGGCGCCTGGTTAACGAAAATACAATTAGTTATCAATTATATTGGTTTGAAGACAATATATTTTGTTAACTGTGGTGCAAAAGTATGAATTAAATTTAATATAAAGCAACGGTTTTGTCGCAAAATATTCAAGGAAATGTATATAAGTACCATAAATTGATAAGCATTTGTATGTATAAAGTTTAATATTGGAATAATGAGAGATGAGCGATAAATGGACGGAAACAGTTTGGTATAGCCGTTATAGCATTTTTGCTGTTGGTATGGCAGGTTTTTCTTCTGTGAAAGATGTGAGTACGCTTAAAAACCGGATTGAAGTTTAGGGTTTTCCCTATTGTGAGAAAAAAATAAAAAACATAAGTTTGCACCAAAAATATATCACAGTATTATGAAATAATGTAAAGCGTAATTCCCTTATTGTATGTGCCAGCACAATGTATTGCCAACAAAAGATGAAAAAGAAGTCAATCGCCAAAACAAATGATGGATATAACTCCATTAAAATTTAATTAGGAAAAAAAGATTTCCTGATACTGAACTATAGTTCAAAAAAAATACATAAAAACACTATTCATGACAAAAAAATTATTTTACCTATTTTCTTTATCAATAGGATTTTTAGGATTTTCCCAAGTCACGGTTTACTTCAAGTACGACGAAGCAGGCAATCAACGCTACCGGGGTTTGGATTCTGCTTCAAAGCAGACAGCTGAAACCTTATCAAAAACTGAATCTTTGGCTCAGCCTCTGGTTATGGATGAAAAAGCATTTTGGAAACAGATACGGTTGTATCCTGTTCCGGTTAATGATATTTTGACAATCGATTGGACAGAAGAAATAGATGGGCTAATTGAATCTGTATCATTATACCAACACAGTACAGTACACTGGAAGTTCCAACAACAAAATTTGCCTGAGCTCAACAAAGAGATTAAAATCAATATGTCCGGCTATGATTGGGGTATATATATTTTGCGGTTTACATTAAAAGACGGCAGGATCTTTACTCGAAACATTACTAAAAGATAAGACAGAATAATTATTACAAACCACAAATATGAAACTATTTATAATAATTCTGTCTTTATGTTCAGTATTGGGTTTTTCGCAGGCGAAACCAGGATTGGACGGAGGTCCAACGGATTCTAATGCAGGAGCAACCAACCTTTTAGGGACAGCAATCCCGACTGGAAAAAGCTTTCATGATACTAAAGGAAATATTGAGGTGAATGGAGCCGGACAATTACAGTTTACTTTGCCCGTTGCATTGCCTCCGGGGGTAAAAAGCATTGCCCCACAGATTAGTTTGATGTATACCAGCAGTTCAGGAAACGGGGTTGCCGGATATGGTTGGACTTTATCCGGGATTACTTCTATTTCAAGAATTGGCAGGAATATTGAGAAGGATGGAGAAGTAAAAGGAGTTCAGTTGGACTATTCCGATTATTACAGTTTCAACGGACAGAGGTTGATTTTAAAATCCGGCGAATATGGAAAAGATGGTGCGGAATATGTGACGGAGAAATATTCCAATATTAAAATAAAATCTGTTGGAAACAGCAAAAAAATCTCGGGGCCGGATTATTGGGAGGTTACTTTTGAAGATGGATCCCAGGCAAAATATGAAAAAACATTTTCAACAGGTTTTATGGGGGACACCACCCCAACGTTGGAGTATAATATTACAAAATGGAAGAACTCTCAAGGCAATTATATAACATACAACTATGAATCTACAGTTGGTCCCGTAGGTATTTCGGGAGGAGTATCCAGAATATCCTCTATTGCCTGGGGAGGAAATGAAATATTAAATAAGCCACATTTTAATACAATCGAATTTACTTATATTGATAGAGACTTAAAAGAGCAGTCTTATGTGGAAGGATTGAGGTTTACCCAAGATAAGCTTTTATCAGAAATTAAGGTAAGTTCCAATGGTAGCCAGTTTAAAAGATATAAAATAAGTTACATTAAAGATACCAATGGTACCGGGTATCAATTTGCTCAACAAATCACAGAATATAATTCTTCTGACGAAGCAGCAAATCCTATACTCATAGAATATGAAAAATCTTCAAGAGGAGCTAATTGGACAGAATCAAAAAGTTATTCTTTGGAATCAGGTCTATTAGGCGATTTTGATGGTGATGGTAAAATAGATGCATTAGAATACCGCGATCAACAGTTCCGTATTTGTGAAAGCTTTACTCCAGGATTCAACGGGGGAACATGCGTTAACCCAACGTACAAACCCGCAGGACTTTATATTGTCAAAAAGGCCCTGGATCACCCGCAGGGAGAGCTTACCTATGTAGGAACATTAGATATTACAAAAGAAGAGTTTAAAAAGGCGTTATCTATTTCTTTTAAAAACCCTTCAGGAATTATAGAAAACAGACAAGGTTTTACTTTTTATAAGCAGGTAAATAATACTACTTCCGGCAAAAAAGATATTCAGCTGTTTGTGTATTCTGTCAGTGAAACCAATCAGCTGGAACACCAGTATACGAAAATTCTTCCCAATTCGGTCTACGATTTTACAACTCCGGATCTGAACCCAATGGAGGAAGGATACAGTGTTAAAACTACTCCCTTGAAACTTACTGAAATGGATCTTGATGGAGATGGTATTTCTGAGCTGCTTATTGGATTTAACGATGATGAGCATAAAAAAATTAAAAAGCCCGAAGACCCTAATGGTCCAATAAGCTTACCAGAATTTGAAGAAATTTTCAGTACCAGAAAAAGATATATTGCCATTAACATGGATAACAGTGTGGATACGTCACAATCTTATTCACATATGTCATTTTATCCCAACGATACCGATGTGCTGGAAACTTATAAGGTTGGCGATTTTGATGGTGACGGAAAAATGGATTTCCTAAGATTCGATAGTGGTAACAGACCATTTATAGTTCAATTTAAAAAAGGAACCAATAATCAGTATTCAGCTGCCGAACGTGGATTTTATCTTAATGATGACAAAATTAAAGGAGTATCTAAAGGAGCAGTTGTAGGAGATTTTAATGGTGATGGAAAAAGTGATTTATTAGTACCTTCTGCCGGAACAACAACAGATTGGTATTTATATCAATCAACAGGAAAATCTTTCGTCGAAGAATTGAAATCTAATTTTGCGTTATTCAGACAAGAGCCATATTTAAAAGCAAATAATGATGGTACGGCGACCCTCGAAAGAACCAGTCATCAGGCTTATGACATGGACAGGGATGGAAAAAGCGATTTTGTAACTTTCAATTACCGGAAAGAAAGGGTTAAGATGGGCAGCTCTGCTACCCTTTTCAATATTTATTATTATAATACCGTAGATATTAAAATTTCATCTGGAGAAAAAACGTTTAATAATAATATCCGTTATTCTTTTAATGAAGGGCCTTTAGGTGACAGTGGCGGGTTTGTGAATAATTCATACACTAATTTCAACGAAAGAACGCGATATGATTTTCAGGAGGTTTTAGGCAATTTTAGAATTAATCAGTCCATCCATCAGATTTTCCTTACAGCGCCCCATGCCGACAGAAATAGCCCCGGAGACAGGATAAGGAGGATTGATTTTTACGATGTTGCCAAAGAGGCACGAATCAATGCAATTACTCAGGGAGAAATAAAAATCGATGTAGAGTACAAAGAGCTGGTTCCAACGATTGATCCCAATTTTTATAGGCCTGTAAAAAAAGAACTATACCCATATATTGAACTGAATAAAGTATATCAGACTTTTGCAGTTTCTCAATTAAAAAACTCAGGAAGAAAACAGGATTTCAGATACAGAGGACTCTTAAGCCATTTGCAAGGCAAAGGAATGATTGGTTTTAGGCAAGTTTCTCGATCTTCCTGGTATGCCGACGGTTTTGAGAATACTAAAATCTGGTCAGGAGTAGAAATAGATCCTTTGAATGAAAGTGTTCCTGTAAAAGAATGGAGCATCAGAACCAATGACGAGTCGAAAATCTTCCCCGCGGATATTTCTGAAAATAACACACAGTTATTAAGCTTTAAATCTACGCTTTATCAGACGGATAAACTACTGAACGGACAAATCGTAACAGGAACAATTGCCGGTACTGACAAGCCGAAAATTGTAACAGCGATTGTTCCAAAAAGTACAATATCCAAAGACTTTTTAACAGGAACCGTTACAACAGGAAGTGTCACTTACGGGGATTACTACCTCCCAAGCCAAAGTGTAACCAACATAAATAACGGTTATGCCATAATTACTTCTAATTTTACATACACTCACAATTTAGCCGGAGTAGGCCCGGATTATTTTGTAGGCCGCCCTAAGTCTAAAACGGAAACAGTCCAGGCTTATGGCGATATCAAATCTTCTAAGGAAGAATATGTTTATGAAAATAATCTTTTAAAGACTCTTAAAACGTGGAACAGGGATAACACCGGATATTTACAGGAAACCTACAACTATGACGGCTTCGGAAACATTACCCAAAAGGTAATCAGTAACAGTGTGGATTCTCAAACCCAAACCACCGGTGCCTTGTATGACCCTAAAGGCAGGTTTGTGATTAAGCAAACAGATAATTTAGGATTAGAAACCCATATTACCTATAATGACTGGGGCCAGATATTGACTCAGACGGATCCTCTTGGAAATGTACTTACCAATACCTATGATGGCTGGGGCAAACTATTAACTTCTAAAACCAACTTAGGAGGAACAACCACTTATCAGTATGAAAGGGACAATAATTCCAATATTATTGTTACCCAAAATGATCCTGATGGCGATATCTCAAAAAAATACACCAATAAGCTGGGGCAGGAATACAAAGTTTCCTCCAAGGCATTCGGCCAGGGACAATTTGTATCCCAGGAAACGCAATATGATGTATTAGGCAGGAAGGTTAAGGGATCTGAACCTTATTTTGAAGGCCAAAGCCCAGGCCAATGGAATGTGATTGCGTATGATGATGCCGTGTTCCCGGCCAGAGTAACCGCCACCGCATTCAATGGCAAGCAGATGAAGACTTCCGTTTCAGGGCTGACTACAACGATAAAAGAGCTCAACGGGTATGGAAGAACTACTTCAAAAACAACCGATGCCTTAGGAAATGTAGTTTCCTCAACCGATAAAGGTGGAACGGTCCAATTCGCATATAATGCAGCCGGAGAGCAGATCAAGGCTCAATATGCAGAAAACATTGTCACTACAAAATATGACTCCTGGGGCAGAAAATCAGAGTTCAATGATCCTTCCAATGGCATATACAAATATGAATATGATGGACTTGGACGACCTAAAAAAACCATAAGCCCAAAAGGAACTAAAGAGTACTTTTACAATGACCTGGGGCTTTTAAGAATGCAGAAAGAATTTTCCACTTTTGATAACGGACAGGCTACCAGTAAAACCATAACGTATCTCTATAACGATAAAGGAATGCTTGCAAACAAATCCGGGACTTCTAACGGCTATGGATATAACCAAAATATTGTTTATGATGATAAAGGGAGGATTAAATCTGTTTCAGAAAGCAGCAACGGGAAAGCCTATATCCAAAAAAATATCACTTATGATGATAAAGGAAGGATAAGCTGGTATGATAAGGAGCTCCAGTCTTCAGGGATCATTACAAGAGTCCGGGTTGAAAATGTGTACAGCAGTTGGAACGGAGAACTCTATCAGCTGAAAGATAAATTCACAGGTAAAATCCTTTGGGAGCTCAAAGAAACCAATGCCAGAGGACAGGTACTGAAAGCAAAATTAGGGGCAGCGGATATCAACAATACGTATGATACTAATGGTTTCTTGACCAATGTCAATCATTCATCCGCAGTAAAGCCAGGTATCCTTCAGCTCTCCTACTCATTTGATGCCATAAAGAATGAGCTGAAAAGCAGAACGACGGGAGGAGACTTTAATATTGCTGAATCATTTGATTATGACGATAACAACCGCCTGGTGAACTGGACCAATCCGATAACAGGAATTAAACCTACAACCAACCGAAACATTTATGATGTAAAAGGAAGGATCATGAAGAATGACCAGGTGGGAACCATGAAGTATGAAAACTCTGCCAAGATCTACCAGCCGACAGGAATGACCTTAAATGCCGCAGGAGCCCAGAATTATAACAATGACCTGATCCAAAGTATTGCTTATAATGAAAACAATGATCCTGTATTCATCGATGGAATGAAAGGAGATGTAGCTTTCCGATACGGCTTGACAAGCATGAGGCAAAAGGTAACCTATGGAGGTAATTTCAGCACGGATGGAGAGGGTGAATTTACGAAATATTATAGTGAAGACGGGAACTTTGAAGTGGTGAGGAATAATACCACAGGCAAGGAGAAGCACATTTTATTTATTGGAGAAACTCCGTATGAGTCTGATATTGTATTTGTGAGGGATTTTGCAGAAGGCGGAGGATTATATAAATTTTTGCACAAGGATTATTTAGGAAGTATCTTAGCGATCAGTGATGAAGCAGGAAATAAATTAGAGCAGAGACATTTTGATGCCTGGGGTAATTTTACCCATCTGCAAATAGGAAACGGAGCGATTATTACCGATAAGAATATTATTGATAATACTTCGTTATTAGTAGACAGAGGCTATACCAGCCACGAGCATTTTGCAGAGGTGGGAATCATCCATATGAATGGTAGATTGTACGATCCGTTGTTAAGAAGATTCCTAAATGCTGATGAAAACATACAGGATCCTTACAATACCCAGAATTATAATAAGTATGGGTATGTAATGAATAATCCGTTGATGTATAATGACCCTAGTGGAGAGTTTTGGTGGATTGTAGCGGGAGCTGTAATAGGTGCTTATGTAACAGGCGTAAAAGCTAATGGCTCATATTACCCTTGGAAATGGGACTGGGGTGCTACCTGGACTAAGATAGTGGCAGGTGCTGCCATAGGAGCCCTTAGCGGAGGAATTGGAGCCACCGCAGGAGCCTCTGCATTAGCAGCAAGCGGAGTGACAGGAGGAGTTTTGGGAGGAATGATAGCCGGAGGTGTTGGAGGTGCTGTAGGCGGTGCCATTTCCGGTGCAATGACGGCAGGACTGTTTGGGGAGAATATTGCAAAAGGAGCTCTGACAGGTTTTGCTACCGGTGCTATTGGAGGGGCAGTATTAGGAGGTATAGCCGGAGGAGTAAGCCAGATCGCACAAAACGCAAAAGTAACTTCTACAGGGGTTGGAACAAAGGGAAATATATGGACGGGAGCTACGGTTGCGGAAGGAAGAAGCCCTTGGGCTTTCAACAATACTGCGAAGGTTACTCCAAAAACTACTACGGTGGGCGGAACACCTAAAGTGAGTTCTTCCGGGAAAATTGGCAAGTTAGAATTAGGTGAAATTGAAGCCCAAGTTGAAAAAACAGTGGGTTACAATATCAACCCTCAGACAGAGGAAATGACACCTATTACTAAATGGGGCGAGTATAAAATAGTGCCAGGACAGCAATCAGAGCCTTTTATTGTTACAAAAGAGGGAGTTGTTTTACCTAGAAATGCATATATACCAGAAAATTATATTGAAAACCCATATAGAAGCTCAAGCTATGGTGTATATGAAAATGGTAAGTTCATCGAAAAATTAAGAATTGATCCAGCAACACAGCCGGGATTTAAAGGACCTAATAAAAGTCATTTCCATATTAACGGAGGAAGTAAACATATTTTCGATCCTTCTAAATGGCCTTTTTATAAAGAATAGATTATGAATATAAATGATTACGTTTGGCATGATAAAGTTCTGTTAAACATTAATATTGATAGAAGAAAACCTGGAATTATTGATGAAATTTCTTTTGAGATTAAAGATAATGATGTTTTTAAAAAATTAATTTTTAAGGAAGTTTATTGGCTTAATTTAAATTTTAATTTTGGGGTAGTTGCTGAAGAATCAATATTAAATATACAACGCCTGAGTGAAGATGACCCTGATTTATCTTTACTATACAAAAAATGGAATGGACATCTAAATGAGAAAAAATTATATTCATACCTAATTGAATTAAATTCCTCAGGAAGTACAATAAAATTAATTGCAGGGGATTTTAGTTATCAAGATTTAAATTAAGAGGTTATTTGCTATTGGAGGGGCAGTATTAGGAGGTATAGTCGGAGGAGTAAGCCAGATCGCACAAAACGCAAAAGTAACTTCTACAGGGGTTGGAACAAAGGGAAATATATGGACGGGAGCTACGGTTGCGGAAGGAAGAAGCCCCTGGGCTTTCAAAAATACCGTTAAGGTTATTCCAAAAACTACCACGGTAGGAAGAACGCCAAAAGTTGAGGTAGGTATTCCTACCGAAGAAAAACAAGTTAGTATACTGAAATATAACCCTAAAAAAGAAACAACAGAGTTAGTAGATGTATGGGAATCAGATATTCCTAAAAGTTATACTAAAATAGATGAAAATTCAAGTGCTTGGTGGAAAGGCGCTGATGCTAATGATTCCAACCACTACTTTTCAAGAATTGTAGATAATTATATGGGAGACGCTGCAAAATTTACAATAAAAGGGGGAGATGGTATTTACAGGTCTTTATATCAGCTTAATGGCTCTCTTAGAGGACAAACAGGAATTTTTGAATGGATTGTACAACAAAACGGCATGATGACACATAGAGTTTTTATTCCTAATGGGAAAATTACAGGTATTCCAAATCAATTTGTAAGATAATGACAATATTAAAAGAAAATAATTTAAAGCTTGATTGGCTGTTAGGCGTAATAGGAATTAAAAATAATTGGCTTTCAAAAGAGACTTTTTTTTTAGATCTTGAAGACTTGAAAGGGGAAGAAGATTTCTACACACAATTATATTTGAAAGACAATCTTACTAATGAAGAGCTAATTGAAATGATTTTAGAAAAGTTTCAATTTTCTATATCTCAATTACAATTAGGTGAACGTGTATGGCAATTGCTATTTTTAAAAAATATTAAAGAATCTGATTTAAATCTTAATCAAAAATTAAATGAAATTGCCAGCCTATGGCCTGCCTTTAACTATACAAAAGATTGGGAAAATTTCATTAATTATATGCCATTAAAAAATGAATCAGGAATTGGAGAAGAAAATCTATATAATAACTTTCTTGATTTTTATAATAAAAATAATTCAGAAGTTAGAAAATTAGGTTATACTATCAGTTAACTTTAATTTATAAATCTGTATAAGCTTTTTTAAAGAGATAAAGACCCTTTGTCTCCCAAGTTTCTGTGTATGACTTGGAAGACAAGAATTGGGGGGGCAACTTATGGAAAAATTATAGCCAGAGCGGCAATAGAGCTATTAGCGGCGGAATTGGTGCTGTTGCAGGAGCTTCAGCATTGGCTGCAAGCGGGGTCACAGGTGTTGTTTTAGGCGGCGTAATAGCCGGAGGTGTTGGAGGTGCTGTAGGCGGTGCTATTTCCGGTGCAATGACAGATGGACTGTTTGGGGAGAATATTGCAAAAGGAGCTCTGACAGGTTTTGCTACCGGTGCTATTGGAGGGGCAGTATTAGGAGGTATAGCCGGAGGAGTAAGCCAGATCGCACAAAACGCAAAAGTAACTTCTACAGGGGTTGGAACAAAGGGAAATATATGGACGGGAGCTACGGTTGCGGAAGGAAGAAGCCCTTGGGCTTTCAACAATACTGCGAAGGTTACTCCAAAAACTACTACGGTGGGCGGAACACCTAAAGTGAGTTCTTCCGGGAAAATTGGCAAGTTAGAATTAGGTGAAATTGAAGCCCAAGTTGAAAAAACAGTGGGTTACAATATCAACCCTCAGACAGAGGAAATGACACCTATTACTAAATGGGACGAATATAAAGTAGTACCGGGACAGCAACCAGAATATACTTTTTCAAAACATGCTGGAAAACATTTAAATGAAGTGGTACAAAGAGGGGAAAATGCAGGTTTACTCTCACGTCCATACATGCGTTCTCCTTTTACAATTAAAAATATAATGTCTACAGGAAATGGTGTCCCAGATGCTACATGGCCAGGTGGCATGAATTGGAAAGTGCCCGGAACATTCAGAGGTTCAGAAGGTATATTTGAATTAGGTATTAATCCGGAGACTAATGTAATTTATCATTTCAATTTCGTTAAATAATTTTATATGAAATTTAGTATTGATTATAATTCTAAAAAAGAAAATCGTTTATTGACTTATAATGTCAACGAGTATGGCTTTGATATGGAACCATATAATTATTCAACTAATATCAATCTAACTCTTAATTATCTTGATTTAATGGTATTTAATAAAAATGTCATTGCAATATTAGGTTTTTGTGGTTTTGGCACTTGGATAAAGTCTAATTATAATGTTCCACAATATAAAGAAGGTTCTTTAAAAATTGTTGATAATCTAAAAGAAGGAGTTGGTGCTTATCGTATAAATAAAGAAGACCTACCTGTTTATGTAAACACTCAAACAGGTTGGATATGTATTGGAAATCCTGAAAAAAAAGGTGAAGCAGTAGAGTTTATAAATAATTGTGTGGCAATTATAGATGATGATCAAGAATTGGTTTCACTTTGGTTAAAGCCAGAAAAACTACCTGATATCTAAATAGCTTAAGATTATAGCAGGAGCAGCAATAGGAGCTATTAGTGGAGGAATTGGTGCTGCGGCAGGCGCTTCTGCATTAGCAGCAGGAGGAGTTTTAGGAGGAGTAAGCCAGATTGCACAAAACGCAAAAGCAGCATCCACAGGAATTGGAGCAAAGGGAAATATCTGGACAGGAGCTACGGTTGCGGAAGGAAGAAGCCCTTGGGCTTTCAAAAATACCGTTAAGGTTATTCCAAAAACTACTACCGTAGGGGAAACTCCGAAAGTGGGTAAGTTGGAACTCGGAGAAATGACAGGCGAGTTTGAGAGAACGGTTGGTTATAAGATCAATCCTCAAACAGAGCAGATGACGCCTATTAAAAGTTTTGATGGGGATAATGCGTCTTGGGGAAAATCATTCAATTATAAACATGGTGGCGAAATGAGCACAATTGAACATATTAATTATAGACATTCATATAACACCGGTTTTTCAAATGTAAGTAAATTTTCCGAAGGGACTAGCGTTAAAATGATCAAAGGATATGTTGATCAAGCAATAAGATATGGGAATCCAATTAAAGGTGGGTATGAGTATAATTTTGGTAAAGTGATAGGAACAGGGTCAAATGGAGCTCCAGCTATGTCAATCCGTGTTTTTATACGCGATGGTTGGGTGAAAACTGCCTTTCCTTTTTAAGTTAAAAATTAAGCATACAATGGTAATACTTTCAGAGTTTATAAAAGAAGAAATTAATGATCATACTAAAACTGTGATATTGTCAACGATTAACGAGGGAAAACTTTATAATAAAGTTAAGGATGAACTTATTTTTAATAGATATTCTATTCAATTTCTTTTTCCCAAAAATCAAATAATAATTTATGATGATATTTTTCCAGAGGAAGATTCTTTGCATATTGATATTGATGATTTTTTAAAAAATATATCAAATTCAAAGGCAGAATAACTTAGAGGCACTCTTATCGCAAAAGGCAGAAGCGCCTAGGCGGCTAAGATTGTTCCAATATCACTACGGTAGGCGGAACACCGAAAGTTGGCAAGTTGGAACTCTGTGAAATGACGGGTGAGTTGAGAGAACGGTTGGTTATAAGAAAAGCTGAGTGGTCTTTTCTTAATGCTAATGGTCTTAGTGCAAAAGGTATGAAAATGCTTAGCAAAGAAATTATAGAAGTCCTTTCTCGACAGTTAAATTCCTCTCAAAAAAATATTTTCAATACCATGTTTAAGTACATTAATCCACTCTTTTCTAAAAAAATTGTGAAATGAAAAAATTAGTTTATCTTATTTTATTATGGAGTTGCAATCAAGATAATAAAACAGCCTTAATTTCATATGAAATCAAGGTTGTTAAAAAGCAATATATAGAAATAAAGATTTCAAATAATACTACTAAAAATTGTTTTTTTGTCACTCCCATGTTATATTTTATAAAAACAAGTAATGAAAATAAAAGGATTTTAACTGAAGATATCATAACTGAAATTAAATATAATTATGAAGACATTTCAGATAGTAAAAAAAACAACAATATAATTACGATTAAAGATCCTCTTAATAACAACTGTAATTCAATTTTTTTAAAGTTAAAAAAATCAGAAAAAATAAAATTAATATATGAAATTAAAAATGGTGAAGATTTAGCATTTGGAAAATACTCTGTTATTGTTAACGATTTAAGCTGTAATATTGATTCTATAAGAAAGAAAATACCTATAGGATATTCATACTACACAGATTCATTATTAATTCCTAATAAAATAAATATTCAATAATTGGAGCTGTTTCGGACATGAAGGAACATTAGTTAGTGCCATTAACTAAGTGGCGAATTCTTTTTGGAACAATCTTAGGGGAATAGGCTCAGGAGGTAACTTCCGACAGAGTACTGTAGCTGGGTATTAAGCTCTTTTTGGGAAGAGTGATTACAGAAGCTATTGTAGGAACAGCAATAAGTGTAGGAATGTATGCCGTTCAGGCAATCATAAATAACAACTGGTCATGGCGGGATTTTACCAGATCTATCATATTGGGGGCCGCTACCGGAGCAGTTTCTGCAGGCTTAGGGCAGGTTTTCAGCACCAGTGGCTTCTGGGGTACAGTAGGTAATGGAACCTTGACAGGCGCAGGAACAGGAGCAGTGACAGCTTTGATTACCGGACAAAATTTCCTTGAAGGGATTAGCAAAGGTGCTGTAATTGGCGGAAGTGTTGCCGCAATAAGTTATTCAATAAACTACCTTGTAAAATACGCAGGAATTGAAGATGAATTTAAGTATTATGAAAATGAGAATCCTGTACAAAATGGAGAAACACTTGAGTATTCCAACCAGACTCTTCAAAAAATGCGAAGCGATAACTTTACTTTAGAAGAAATGCAAAGGTATAGGGTAGAGAAAGATTTAATTGGATCCAAAAAATATTCATTGACCTCAGACGGTTTTTTTCAAACAGGAAAAGGTAAAGCTTATGCCTATACAACACCGCCTAATTTTTTTTCAGGAACATCTTATATCCACTATTCCAAAGCAGCTTTTGCATCTAAAGAAATACTTTTTACAACAATGCTTCATGAAACCGGCCATGCTTATATTATGAATGCAGGAAATTTTTTCATTAAACAGTACGATAAAATGAAATTATTTTCACCATACAAAAGTGATAATTTGACTTCTAATATTAATAATTTAGGGCATGCATCTATTTATAGTATGGAGCATTTATCTGGTACTATTAATAATTTTTCGATTTCGAGCTACGGTGGTGTTCCTCAATCTGTAATTGATAAGGCTATTAATAATGCAATAACTGGAAATCAAACGCAAGGTTATAATCTTATTAGAAGTTTTATAAAAGAAATTTTTAGTAGAAAATACATTCCATAATTATGATGAAAATTACACTTATCTTATTTTATCTTCTTTGTCTTATTTCTTGTGAAAAAAGAAATGATAGATGTAATACTAAATTAGTACATAACAAATATCTTTTTAAGAACGATGTCTATTATAACATTAAATTAGACAGCACAAATAATATTCTTACATTAAATATAATAAATAAGACAGGACAAGATATTTTAATACTAAAACCTGAAATATTGTTTCTTAAGGAAGAAATTGATGAATCTCAATTTGAAGAAAATAATAGAACTAAGTTTGAAACAATAGGTTTTGATACCATAAAAAAAGGTATTGTTAATATAAAAGAGTATGATGGTATTAAGAAAAGATTAATCAATTTATGGAAAAGACGTAAAATAAGACAAAACAATAACAATTATTTTGATTATGGATATAATATAGAAGATTATTTAGCAATAATAGAAAAAAATAAGCCTTATAGTGAAGAATATTTTATAAACTGTACTCAAACAGATAAGGGTTTGTACAAAATTATTTTTGATACAGGTTTTAGAGAAGATTCTCTGGTTAATAATTTTATTAATTCAAATTTTTTAGAAGAAGACTTATTATTTTATAAACAAACTGTTGATTATCCTAGAAGTATTTCAATATGGGTACAGTAGGTAATAGAACTTTGACAGGAGCAGTAACAAAGCTGAATATGATGCTTATGGAATAGCCGACTCAGGAGAACCTTTGGATCCA
>NZ_JBGCUR010000034.1:0-35015 GCF_041361455.1 Chryseobacterium gossypii
GGATTAAAAAAAACATGAGCAGAAAAAAGACTGTCCTTTTGAGACAGCCTCTTTAGTCTTCAATTTTAAAATCCGCTATGGCATCCAGCTTTGGATATTTTGTAGCAGAGATGAATTTTTTCCCGGTACAGTCTATTTCCTTCCAGCCCTTCCTTTTCTTCACATCTCCCACTTCCATTACGAAAGGGATGAAGGATATCTCGTCCTTTCCATCTTCCTTAATCTCCCTGTACTGCACGGCGATATCTAAAATGCATTCATGATCGGTATTCAGTTTTACATTCCTGTAAATAATGTCATAATGGGTTTCCGCATTCTCGGGAATATCAAAGTAGGTCTCCCAGCCTGTAATATCAGAATTTAGCTCTGCCATTGCCGTTAACGCATAATAAAGAGCTACCGTATAGTATTTTCTCGTGCTTTTCCTCGTATAATCATCCACAAAATGTCCGCCTTCAAACAAAATGGTAGGCATTCCGTTCTTAATAAAATTATCACCTGTAGAGGTAGGATAAAACTCATCAGTATATCTGCCGATCTGGTTAGGGATCAGTTCTTTTAAGTGATTATAGATACTGGCGATTACAGCCATGCATTTTTTCCTGTTATGGGTTACGGTACGCTCAATGTTTTCGGAAGGTGCTAAAAAGGACAATGTGGCCGGATGGATACCATCTGTGGTAAAAATCGTTCTCTGCTCATGCAGGTTGAGGGCATAATCATAGTTTTCCGAGGCTGCGGCTTTTTTCAGGATACCGATCTCCGTACTGGCTTCATTATGAAAATCCCTGTTCAGATCAATTTCCTCTGCATTCAGTCTCGTCCACCTCTCAGAGCCGTCAGGGTTTAACATGAAAATAAAATCCAGTCTGATCCTACTGAATAATTCTTCCCTGATCTCCGGTGCCTGATTCAGGCTTTCCAATAAGTCGAGCATGGCGAGTGTGGCATTCGACTCATTACCATGCATCTGGGACCAGGCGAGGACTTTAATCTTCCCTTTTCCAATCGGCA
Organism: Chryseobacterium gossypii; assembly: GCF_041361455.1. NCBI lineage: Bacteria > Pseudomonadati > Bacteroidota > Flavobacteriia > Flavobacteriales > Weeksellaceae > Chryseobacterium > Chryseobacterium gossypii. The sequence goes on from NZ_JBGCUR010000034.1 coordinate 1,015, forward strand.
GCTGATAAATAGGTTTTCCTAAATATGATCTTCCTATTTCACGGATGTAATCGCTGAGATTCTCCTGTAAGTAAAAAAATAATTTTTCCGGGAATATATAGCGATTTGGGAAATCAGGATTGGGAACATAGAATTGTTCAAAATTCATTGCGTATTCGTTTACAGAAATCAAATGTAAGCAATTTTAGTAAGAAAATAAAATTAACATTTGTGACTTGGTTAAACAATGTAAATTGACAGAATGTCTGTGGATAAAATTGTGGATTGCGAATAATTTAATACCTATGATATACATATCTATAAATCAGATAATTACAATATTTAATTAAATCACATTTTTAAACTTACTTTAAGTTCTTAAAAGCGTATTTATCCATAATTGAGCGTAATTCTGTTAAACATGGAAAATGTGAAAAACCATACGGATTTCTAACAATATACAAATGTAAAATCATGTTAATCGGGTAAATATGTCAACAAAACAGAGTATAAGTTAAAGTTTAATTAAGACATGTAACTTTCCATAATGCTCTTCTGAATATAGCTGTACTTTTAAGCAAGATCCCTGGTATTGGTGAAGATTACAGATCATTTTACAAGATAATTATCATTTGTAGCAAGCTCTTTAGCTTATATAATGAGCCATTTAGCCTGTCTTCTACTCTATAGTTTGGATTTACTCCTTGAAAATGGGTTTATAGCCCCGTATTATTGTCTTGGGCAAATAAGCCCATTATATATATTGAATAATAGAATGACCTCATCCTTTACTTTAAAGGTTAGTGTTAAGAAATCAAAAGAAAAAATATATTAATAAAAAATACAGGATTATATGAGAATATATCTATATGATTGATTATTAATCTGTTATATAATTTACATTTGTATTTGTATAAAATTTGAAACTGTTTACTTTTGTATTTTGCTTTTGTAAACTTTATTTTTACATTTGTAAATATATAAAAGCTTTGTCTTTATGAGTTTAAATGACAGAATTTCAAAGGTTATAGAATATTCCGGGTTAACTCCTTCGGAATTTGCTGACGAAATAGATGTACAGCGGTCTTCTATCTCTCACATCACATCCGGCAGGAATAAACCATCCCTGGAATTTATCATCAAAATAAAATCCAGATTTCCTGAAATCCTATGGGACTGGCTGGTTACCGGAGAGGGAGAAATGCTGAAATCTGATCTTCCCGAAACTGATCAGATTGAAGAGCGAAAAACGGATGAAGAAAAGACAAAACCAACTTCTCTACCCGATCTGTTTACCATGATGAGCGACGATGAAGATTTCGGAACAGAGAGACCAGATGATGAAGCTCCCGGACAAGGCCTCCGAGAATCCGATATATTACACCAAGGTACAGTCAGCGAAAAAATATCGGATTCTCAGCGATCAGAAAATACCCCTGAACAGATCATCCGGCAAACCACTGAAGGCCAGACCGGTAAAATAAAACGGATCGTTTTTTTCTATGATAATGGAAAATTTGAAAGTTTTGAGCCTTAAAAAACCTGCCCGGAAATCCGGCCAGGCTTTCAATAATATTTGAAGAAGAAAACTAAAGCTTATGTTTATGTTTATTTTTCAGATTATTTTTCTGTTGGTATCCCAAATTACGAAAAATTTAATAAACTAACAATAAATATTTGCATTTTACTATATAATCAGATTATTAATAGTAAAAACAAACTAACCAGCCTATTAGTATCAATAAGTATTAAAAAAGATCCCAATAGTCGATCATGATTAATATAGCTATAGTGTGATACCATTCATTTTCATTTCACATTAACCCCAGGGTCAGTTGTCCCCATTCAGATATCCAGCCCGTCTATTATATAGTACGTATTTCCTATTGCGGTTTATCCGTAAGAGCAGCAATATCGCCATCTTCAGCACTGGAGGCTGATAAAGATCCTTTCTGATCTATTTCGATTTTATAGCTGTAAGTAAATATTTATCATAAATTAGTTTTAATTAAAACTAATTTATATATATTTGTTATGCAATATGACTCAGAATTATTGAGCATCATATCACAGTCCGTCCGGTTTAATCTAATATTATTATCAAAATGTCTGCAAAACAAGATATTTCAGAATCAGCCATAGAGCTGGGCTGGGCCATCGCCGAAATGAAAAGCCGCTTACGACAAAGGATCCAGACCTGCATCAATGAGTATAATCCGGATCTTTCGTATGAGCTGGTTGAAATCCTGGGTCTGTTGTCGCGTAATAACGGCATCAATCAGCAGGAGATCGGTAATAAAGTAAGCAAAGACAAATCAAGCATTACCTATCTCATCAATAGTCTTGTAAAGCGGGATTTGGTGAAACGCGTAGCTTATGAAAATGACCGGAGAAATAAGCAGGTCTTTCTCACCCCAAAAGGCGAAAAGATCATAGAAACCATTTATCCATGGGTACTCGAGCTTTATAGTAAGGCTACTGATGGCCTTCATGGAGATGAAATCAATAAAGCTCTTCTTTTAATAAAAAAAATGACAGCAAACCTTGATTAACGGGGTTTAAAATACTTATATTTATGAGAACAATACTTGTGCCTATTGACTTTACACCCACCACCGAAAATGCAGTAAAGACTGCAGCAAAATGGGCAAAGCAATACGAATACCAGCATATTATTCTGCTAAAGGCTACCGGAGAATCTGAATTTGACTATCTGCCCCTTGCGGAAGGCTATTCATTTGTTAATGAAGAAAGCATCAACAATCTGCTGGAAAGAACGGAATTGTTATTTGATGAGCTCAGTAAAATAGTTGCAGAAATTTCACCTGATGTCCAGGTCTCGAGATTATTAAGCGACTGGGCTCTTACAAGAAGTATCAATGAGGTTTTAAAGAATCAGCCATCGATAGAACTGATCATTCTGGGAAGTGATGACCCTACTTCATCCAATGAAAGCTTCGTTTCAGATAATATTATAGGAATTGCAAGAACCAGCCCTGTTAAAGCTTTAATTGTTCCGAACAGCTATACATACAATAATATTAAGAACATTGTTATTCCTTGTGATATAAACGGGATAAAAAAGCTGGAAAGACTGTTTCATCACAAATCCATCATCCGGAAAAAAGATGTACGTTTGTTGTTTTTAAATATCAACACGAAAGGGGATACTGATATTGATGCTGATAAAAAGAAGGAGCTTGAAGATTATATCCAGCAACATTTAACCGGGATCCCAAGCAGTATCCACTACTCTTATGACGAGAACATCATCAGGGGGATTCTTACCTTTGCTTCCTCAAACGATGCGGATCTTATTATTGCCCTGCCAGGGAAACATAGCTTCCTCTATTATATGACAAACAGAAGCATCTCTGAAGGGATTTATCAGAATACCAGTCAACCCGTCCTGATATTGAAATAGTGGGTGTCTCACACTGATGGAACAAGAAATTGTGTAGTGCCGGAATTACAAGGAATCCGGTATATGATCAAAAAAACAGTAAATCCCGCATTCTGCGGGATTTATTTATTTTGTTATTTATTATTTTTCCTTCTCTCCAGTTCTTTTTTAATAAGCCCCAGCTCCCTGCCGGTCTGGCCGGCAACAGAGGTATTTTCCTGGGCTCTCCGCGTAAGGTAAGGAACTACATCTTTTACAGGCCCGTATGGAAGGTATTTAGCCACATTATAGCCCTTATCTGACAAATAAAAGGTAATGTTATCGCTCATTCCGTAAAGCTGTCCGAAATACACATGCGGATTGCCGTTTTCAAGAGATCTGGCTTTCATCTTATCCATTACCAGCTCCGAAGAAATCTCATTGTGGGTACCAAAGAAAGCTGAAACCTTATCTAGATGGTTCATTACGAAATCAATCCCTGCATTGTAATTTTTATCCGTAGCCTCTTTATTGGGCTGAATGGGGTCCGGATATCCCTGTTGCTCGGCCCGGGCCCTTTCTTTTTCCATATATGCCCCCCGAACGATCTTGTAGCCAATAAAGTAATCTTTTTCCCGGGCTCTCTTAAGGTGTTCCTCCATATATTCCAGTCTTCCTGTCCTGTACATCTGGATCGTATTCCATACGATAGGCTTTTCCCGGTTATATTTTTCCATCATCTCTTCACACAGCTGGTCTGCCGCATCCTGCATCCAGGTTTCTTCCGCATCCACCATCACTTTTTTATCATTCTCATGGCAAAGTCTGCATACCTCATCAAATCTTCTTACCACTCTTTCCCATTCTTCTTTCTGGCTTGAGGTAAGCTCCGCTTTTTTCCCTACAGCCTCATACAGATCAATCCTGCCAAAAGCAGTAGGCTTAAATACAATAAAAGGAATCGCAGGATTTCCTACGGAAAATCTTACAATATCTTTGATCTCTTTACAAACTGCATCAAAGGTTTCTTCATCTTCTTTTCCTTCAATAGAATAATCAAAAATACTTCCAACACCTCTTTTGAAAAGCTGTTTCACCACTTTCATACTTTCTTCCCGGGTCTCACCGCCACAAAACTGCTCAAAAAGAGTGTTTTTTACAATCCCTGTCACGAAAGGGAAATTATTATGAACCGTGAAGTTGAGAAGCGAAGTTCCGAGCCTGGTAAGAGAGGGCTGTTCGATCATTTTGAACATCCAGTATGCTTTTCTTAATTGTGCATCTGATTTGTCGGCAAATGCGACTTTAGTATCGTTAAAAATGGGCATTCCTATTTATTAAATTTAGTTACGCAAAGGTAATAATAACCTGAGTTTTTTAAAATATTTTTTCTATAATTTGCTTTCAATTCCATTCAGGAGCATCGAGAGGATTCCAATAAAAACCCAGAATCTGAGTATATTGAGGATAAAAAAATTGATCTTTCTGGAAGAATGCAAAATAAGATAGATGCAGAGGATCAGTACAAACAATCCTCCTGCGAAATAATAAGCCATAAATCCCGAAATTCCGGTTCTGCAGATCAGCTTCATGGAAACTGCCATCGTAATCATTAACAGGGAAACGATGATAATCCTGGTCATCCTGGTGCTGAAATAGTTGGGGATTGTAGTGTATCCAAAAGCTTTATCCACGCTCTTTGTAAGCGTATCCTTTACAATATCTATACATAGCAGGATAAGAAAAAGGAAGATTGCCATCAAAAATACTTTCCATGAAAATGTTCCATAGTAGACCATCATCCCGAAAAAAGGATACAGCGTAAGGCTTACAAAGGTGAGGTTATTGATAATCAGGATCCTGCTGAGCTTATGGCTGTAGAACCACATGAAGAACTGATAAATAACAAAGAACGCGAAGACCCTGTGAGAAATCATCCAGGCGACTCCCAAGGAAACCAGCCCCAGGAATAAATAAACATATAGGAAATATTTCTGGGCAATAAAGCTTTGAATCCTTGTTCTGAAGGGTTTTACCAGATGATCTTTTTCAAAGTCATAAAACTGATTGATAATTCCCCCTGCAAGGATCGTCAGGACGGTACAGAAAATAATGCCAAGGACCTTAAAATCAAAGACAAAATTCCTGAAGGTCTCATCCTGGTTGAATAAGAAAAAGGTGGAAACATACAGGGCAAAAGTGAGCAAAGCTGCGACAAAAAATCTGGTTCCCAGAAGAAAGCCCACAAATTGTGAGAATCTGTAAAATAGAGATTTAGAGGTAAACTTTTTGGATGGGAAAGTTTCTTTTTCAGAATTCATTCCATCTGTTTAAAATCTGTAGATCACTTCTTTTTGGAAACCTTCAAGCATTTTTTCGGCTTTTTCATAATCTTTGGTAAAGCCTAAAATATAGCCGCCGCCACCGCTTCCGCAGAGCTTAAGGTAATACGCGTTAGAATCCAGTCCTTTTTTCCAGATATTGAAAATGCTTTCGGGAATCATTGGGCGGAAATGCTCATAGGCCCAATGGGAAAGCTTTTTCAGGTTTCTGAAGAAAGGGTTCATGTCTTTTTTAAGGAAAGAATCTATGCAGGCATTATTATACCGGATAAATTCTTCTTTGAGAGTCTTGCGGAAACCTTCTGTCTTCATTTTTTCAAAGAAGATCTGGATCATAGGGCCGGTTTCTCCCGTAACACCGGAATCTATCAGGAATATGGCCCCTTTGCCTTCCTCTCCTTCCGGAATGGCAACCCTATCCAGATTTTCCCGGTTTTCGATAAGGATAGGCAGATTCATATAACAGATCAGAGGATCCATTCCTGAGCTTTTTCCATGGAAAAAGCTTTCCATTTCACCGAAAATGGCTTTCAGGTTCTTCAGGTTTTCTTTTGAAATATTTTCAGGATCATGTTTTCTGATTGAATATTTTTCGAAAATGGCAGCTACCAGTGCTCCCGAGCTCCCCACACCATATCCCTGGGGAATATTAGAATCAAAGAATAGCCCGTCTGAAATGTCTTTTTTGAACTTTTCAACATCGAGTTTGAACTGATCCGGGAGATCCAGCCCGGCAAGGTAATCAGAATATTCCTGCAGATGTTTGTTCGATTTTATTTCAAATTCTGAACGAGATTCAAAAAACTTCAATGTACCCTTATAGAAGCTGTAAGGAACAACAAGGCCTTGTGAGTCTTCGATCATTCCGTATTCTCCGAACAGAATTATTTTAGCGTAAAACAGAGGGTTCGTCATCTGACAATAAATCTTTTTGCAAATTTAAAAATTATTCCGCTGAATATAAGCAAAATCCGAGCCGAATTTTAGTTTTAAAGATAAAAAAAGACGTTTTCCAACATCTTTGATTTTTATAATGTATCCTTGCTTTTTAACACCCCTGTCTTTAAAAAACGGATCAGAATCAGCCCCGCTCCGAAGAACAATGTCATAGAAAGGGCAGCAATACGCATATTATTGAAATGTTCGATAAGGGTAGCGAAAATAAATGTTCCGATAATGATGGCTATTTTTTCCAGCACATCGTAGAAGCTGAAAAATGTCGTATTCTCCATAGAATCTTCAGGTAACAGCTTTGAATAGGTGGATCTCGACATCGCCTGAAGACCGCCCATTACAAGGCCCACAACAGCGGCTACGCCATAGAACTGATATTCTACCGTAGGGTTTTCCTTATTCAGGAAATAAGCCCATATACAAGCAATGATCCAAAGAACCACCGCAATAGAGATCACATTTTTATTCCCAATTTTTCTGGACAGTCTTGAGAAAATGATGGCCCCGATAATGGCTTCAATCTGAATAACGAGAAGGGTTGCAATCAGCTTATCCTGCGCGAGGTTTATTTCACTTTTCCCGAACAGGGTCGCCATAAGAAAGATGGTCTGCATCCCTACACTATAAAAAAAGAAACTGGACAGGAAGAACTTCAGGTTCTTATCTTTAAACAGCTCGTCGCCTACCTTAAACAGCTCATGAAAGCTTTCTTTTGCGATATCCTTATAAAAGCTCAGGTTATCTTTTAAAACTTCAAAAAAGCCTCCCTGCTCTTCATGTTTCTTGAAGATATTTTTATAATTTAACAGTACGAGATCTTTAGGAAGCTTGTCTTTAACATCTCCAAACTGAGGAAGATGCTTGAAGGTATATTGTGAGAATCCAAACCACCACGCACCGGTCAGCAGGAAGCTTATTCTGGTAAATAACAACTGCTGGGCCGCTCCTTCGGCAAAAACCTGGATCAGAACCAGGCAGATCACCACGAGGATCACAGAGCCGATATAGCCGTATACATATCCTCTTGCAGAGAGCGCATCCTGCTTATCAGGGGTTGCAATATCCGGTAAAAATGAATTATAGAAAACAAGGCTTCCCCAAAAGCCCACACTGGCCGTTATGCTGAAAAGGAGCCCGAGAAAGACATTATGCATGCCGGTAAACATCGCCAGCCCCATGCAGGAGGTTGCTCCCAGGTAGCAGAAAAACTGCAGGAAAGACTTTTTATTTCCGATGGTATCTGCTAAGGAAGACAAGAACGGGGACAGGATCACCACAATAAGGAACGATATTGTAAGCGAATATCCGTACACCGCATCCGGCTGGTATTCTTTTCCAAAGACCTTTATCATGTGCCTTACCGGAACATCAATCCAGGATTTTGTTTCTGCAACATATTCCTTCTTTTCATAAGCTGTGGTGAGGATAGAATAATATATCGGGAAGATCGTGGAGGTAATTACCAGTGAATATACGGAATTGGCCCAGTCATATACAGCCCAGGCTTTCATAATTTTAGGATTATTTTTTATATTCTGAGGCTGTTGATTCTCAATTTCAGACATTTCAAATAAATATATTAGTTGCACAAAAATAAAAAAACCGCTGAATATTCAGTATTTTTTTTATGAATTAGTGTCGCTGCAATATTAAATTTATTTCACAGTTCAGCACATTTGTAATGCCCAATAAAAAATGGAGCCTCAAAGGCTCCAATTCTATCAGTAATCTTGTCTGTTTATTACATATTTTCGATAACAATGGCAGAAGCACCGCCGCCACCGTTACAGATCGCTGCAGCACCATATTTGGCGTTGTTTTGTTTCAGTACATTGATCAGGGTAACAATGATCCTTGATCCTGAACTGCCTAGCGGATGTCCTAATGCTACCGCGCCACCGTTCACATTTACTTTGGACGCGTCTAATCCCAGGATCTTGTTATTGGCCAAACCTACCACAGAGAAAGCTTCATTAAATTCAAAAAAGTCGATATCTGAAAGCTCTAGCCCTGCTTTTTTAAGAGCAACAGGCAATGCTTTTGCCGGAGCAGTAGTAAAGTTTTCAGGCTCCTGAGCGGCATCAGCATAAGAAACGATTCTTGCCAATGGCTTAAGTCCTAGTTCTTCCATTTTTTCTCTGGAAACAAGAACTAAAGCTGAAGCCCCGTCGTTTAAAGTGGAGGCATTAGCTGCCGTCACAGTACCTTCTTCTTTTTTAAATACTGTAGGAAGCGTAGGGATTCTGTCGAAGTTTACAGCTTTGTATTCTTCGTCTTCGGAGAAAATAACAGGATCTCCTTTTCTTTGAGGAATTTCTACCGGCACCACTTCGTCTTTAAATTTGCCTTCACTCCAGGCTTTTGCTGACCTTTTATAGGATTCAATGGCAAAATTATCCTGCTCCTCTCTTGAGATATTATAGTCTGTTGCACATTTTTCAGCGCAAACCCCCATATGCACTTTATTGTAAACGTCTGTAAGACCGTCCAGAACCATTCCGTCCTGCATTTTTACATCGCCTAATTTTGCGGCCACTCTTGCATTGTAGTAATGCGGAACCATAGACATGTTTTCCATACCTCCTGCAACAATGATGTCCACATCACCGGCTTTGATGGCCTGGGCAGCCATGGTTACTGCTTTCATCCCTGAAGCGCAAACCTTGTTTACCGTAGTAGATGGTGTATTTATAGAGAGGCCGGCCCCTAATGCAACCTGACGAGCCGGAGCCTGTCCCTCTCCTGCCTGTAAAACATTTCCCATATAAATTTCCTGAACCTTTGCAGGATCAAGACCGATTTTATCTAATGCTCCTTTTACCGCAACAGTTCCAAGCTTTGTAGCAGGAACGGTTGATAAGCTTCCCATAAAACTTCCCATCGGAGTTCTAACAGCGGAAACGATGAATACTTCTTTCATGTGTATATATTTAATTTTTATTAGTCACATGGAACCTTACGGTTTCATTTTTATAATTCTATTTATTTTACTTTGATAATTTTCTTTTCAATCTCCTGATTATCGACCTTTGATCTGATTCTCAGATAATCTCCTTCTGTCTGCACCACTTTATTGCTCACCACATCTCCTATCTGCGTAGGATCATTCTTGTCCGTTTTTTCTATAACTATTGTTTTGTAATTGCAGTCGTCCAGAAAAACAATGCTTGATTTTATGAAATCTTTACCGCCATTAAAGTATTCTGTCTGTACATTGTCTTTAATGGTCATGTACCAGATTCCCTCCGGATAATTGTCACGCAGGAATTTCCCTTCCCGGATATTCTTACATTTCGCAGGGTTATCGGGATTTTTAAGGCTCATATCCTGGTTCAAGGCAGTCTGTGCACCAGCCTGGAAAATCCCTAAGAACAATACTAATATTGAAAGTGGTTTTAAATAGTTCATATCTGTGTCTGTTTTGTATTAGCAAAGAATATCAAAAAGGCTCCTAAAAATTCTATAATCCAGCCCCATCTCAGTTTTACGACACCGGCCAGGGTCTCACGCCAGGATTTGAAAGGCATAAAGCTAAAGTATTGAAAAGCCTGAACCTTAATGGCGAATAAAGTAAAAGTGAACAGAATAATCAAAAGAATGGCAAATACTCTGGTCATCCTCACATGGCTATTCACAATTCCCCATAGCGCACAGACCGAAAAAACCCAGCATGTAATCGCCAGATAATGGTCTACCTTCCAATAATTCCAGTTTCCTATAACGGGGATATGAACTAAAGGAAGAAAGCTACCGACGACTACCAACAATAGTCCTAACAACTGAATATTTTTCATATTTCCTAAAGTGCCAAAATACAAAAAAAAACACACTTAAAATAAGCGTGTTTCAAAATCAGTTATTCATATCCAATCCATAATAAATATCAAAATATCGAATATAAATTTATACAATCCGTAAAAAATAAAGAGTATCATTATCAAGTTAAAAATCCGGATTATTGGCATCAATTCCGGTTTATAATCCATATTTCCCGTCCAATACCGTATCTTATCAGATCCAGGCTTAAATCTTCTGAATATTGAGACTGGAGTCGCCGGAACTAATCCCGAATATCAAAGCTGCAAAAGGTGCTTAAAAACAAAAATTGCACTTCTGACAGTGCAATTTGATATGTTAAAATTAATGGTTTACATGGACTACTTCTTCAGGCTTATGCTGATGCCTGAACAAGACCGCAAAAAGAACGGCTAATATCAGGGCATATCCGGCAAAGGACAGCCATATTTGTTGCCAGTCTTTCAGCATTACGGCTGATGTCAGGCTACCATCAGGATTTACAGCAGAATTGAAGCTGTTTTTAAGGATTTTCAAAAAGGTAGGATCATCCGGTGTAGTCTGCAGGTATGCGGTGAGGGCTGATACACTGGTAAATTTATGGGTAAAAAACCTGTCTATTGCCCAGCCTGCAATATAGCTTCCCAAAACCGCCCCGAAACCGTTGGTCATCATCATAAACAAACCCTGTGCCGAGGAACGGATCTTTTTATCTGTAGTGGTCTCTACAAAAAGTGATCCTGAGATATTGAAGAAATCAAAGGCCATCCCATAAACCACACAGGAAAGAATGATCAGGGCAAGACCGAACCCCTCAGGAACCCCATATGCGAAAAATCCGAATCTTAACACCCAGGCCAGCATTGACATCAGCATTACTTTTTTAATCCCGAACTTCTTTAAAAAGAAAGGAATCGCCAGAATAAACAATGTCTCGGAAACCTGTGAAATAGACATTATAATTGTTGACCTCTGCACTACAAAAGAGTCTGCATATTTCGGGAAATGCTCAAATTCGCTCAGGAAAACGTCTCCATAGGCATTGGTAAGCTGTAATGCAGCTCCCAGAAGCATAGAGAATAAAAAGAATAAGGCGGTCTTATAATTCCCGAAAAGCCTGAATGCATTCAACCCCAGCTGCTCCATTACCGGTGCATTTTTATCAATTAATTTTTGCGGAGGGCATTTAGGCAAGGTAAGGGCATAGATCCCGAGGAAGACCGCAACGGCTCCGGCAATGTAAAACTGTCCTTCCGTGGCCTTATTTCCGGTAAGGTTGGTGATCCACATGGCAACAATAAAACCTATGGTTCCCCAAACCCGGATCGGTGGAAAGTCTTTCACCACATCCAGAGCACTGTTTTTTAAGATGGTATAAGAGATAGAGTTGGCCAATGCAATGGTTGGCATATAGAAACACATGGCCACCAGCATTATGGAAAAGAAAGAATCGGGATCTGCAGAATGCGGCAGAATGAAAAGCACAATCCCATACAGAATATGCAGGACTGAGAAAATCCTTTCCGCATTTACCCATCGGTCAGCTATAATCCCGGTGATGGTAGGCATAAAAATAGAAGCTATTCCCATCGTCCCGAAAACAGCTCCAAACTGGGTTCCATCCCAGTGTTTTGTCCCAAACCAGAAATTAGCTATCGTTATCAGCCAGGCTCCCCAAACGAAAAACTGAAGAAAGCTAAGGACGGTAAGGCGTAGTTTTAAATTCATAGTATCCAAATATCTCTTAATCAATTTTCTTTTTCCTCCTCTTGATTTCTTCCTGAATTTCCAAAGCCGTATCATAATCTTCTTCTTTTACCGCATCATCCAACAGCTTTTGCAACTCTTCCATTGAAAGGGCCTTTAAATTATCTTCATTATGAACCGTTTCAGAAAAGGTCTGCTCTTCCTTGGAAACATCTTCCAGTTCCAAAAGGATTCCGGCTTCGTTCAAAACCTGCTGAGTGGTAAAAATGGGAGCGTCAAACCTTACGGCCATTGCCACAGCATCCGAGGTCCTAGCATCCAGGATCAGCTCATCATTGGTGATTTTATTTTTAAAATTGATATTAGAGAAAAAAACGCCATCTACAATCTGGTATATGATGACCGATACCAGTTCGTAATTGGCAGAGACTATAAATTTTGTGAATAAATCATGTGTAAGAGGTCTGGGCGGGTGGATATCTTTTTCCAGTCCCAGAGAGATGGATTGTGCTTCAAAATTTCCTATAACAACAGGTAATTTTATATGAGATTCTTCATGTTCCAATAACAATGCATACGCCCCTGATTGTGTCTGGCTGTACGATATTCCGCGAATAATTAACTGTTTATAATCCATAGCTACAAATATAGATTAATTTTTTTTTGTAGGTTTCAATTTTTTGCATAAAAATAAAAGCCCGGAAGGCTCCGAACTTTTATTTTTGTATGATAACCATCAATTATGAATTGTGAATTAATTGTATTATAAATCTTGGAGATCTGCAATTATTGACAATACAAAACCGACAATTTGTCTTTTATCCTTTTAAAGCTTTAATTTTTTCAGTTAACGCCGGAATGATCTGGAAAGCATCTCCCACTACTCCATAGTCAGCAGACTTGAAGAACGGGGCTTCCGGGTCGTTATTGATCACTACGATCGTTTTGGAAGAGTTGACTCCGGCAAGGTGCTGGATAGCTCCCGAAATCCCCACGGCGATATAAAGGTTTGGAGATATGGCCTTTCCTGTCTGCCCTACGTGCTCAGTATGAGGTCTCCAGCCGATATCTGAAACCGGTTTTGAACAGGCTGTGGCGGCGCCCAAAACATTTGCGAGCTCTTCGATCATTCCCCAGTTTTCCGGACCTTTCATTCCTCTACCTGCTGAAACAACGATTTCCGCTTCTTTAAGATCCAGTTTTCCTGAGCTTTGCTCATGGGAGATCACTTTGGTATCTTCGTTGGCTACAGACAGGTCTTTCACCTCTTCTGAACCTGATACGGAATTTTCCTTAACCCCGAAAGCGTTTTGGGAAACCGTAAGGATAACCCCGTTTCCTTCAGCTCTGGCATGCATGAAGCCTTTTCCTGAGAAAGCTTTTCTTTTTACCTGGAAAGGTGAAAGACTTTCAGGAACTGCCAATACATTGGTAATTAAAGCGTAATTCTTCATTACCGCCAACATGGGAGCTATTGAGGAGGCATCCGTTGTATGGGGGAAAATAATGATATTTCCATCCGCAACTTCATTGATGGCCTGGGCAAACGCCTTGGCTGAAAAGCTTTTAAGGCCCTCATCTTTGATATTGATAACTTTGGACGCTCCATATTTATATAATGAATCCGAAGCATCTGTAGGGTTTACAGAGACTGCGGTAACCGTATCTCCGGCCTGGTCTGCAACAGCCTTAGCATAGGATACTGCTTCGAAAGCTGCTTTTTTGTAAACTCCGTTTATATTTTCTGCGTATACAAATACTGCCATTTTCTTAAATTTTAATTTTTAATTTTAGATTATATTACTTTAGCCTCTTCATGAAGTAGTCTTACCAATTCGTCCAGATTATCCGGAGAAACAATTTTCACGGCAGCTCTCGGAGGTACACTGTCAAAAGAAACTCCCTGAACTTTCACTTCTGAGGAAGAAGGCTCTACCACCTGAAGCGGTTTGGTTCTTGCAGACATAATTCCTCTCATATTCGGGATGATAAGGTCTTTTTCATCTACCAATCCTTTTTGGCCTGCAATTACAGCCGGTAATTTTACAGAAATGGTTTCCTTCCCTCCTTCAATTTCCCTTACGGCAGTAGCCTCACTACCATTCACATCCAAACCTACGGATGCGTTTACGAAAGGCTGATTTAATAACTGGGCCACCATTCCCGGAACTGAACCTCCATTATAATCAATAGATTCCTTACCGCAAAGGATCAGGTCATAGCCTCCGTTTTGGGCAACAGCAGCGATTTCTTTAGCCGTGGAATAGCTGTCTTTAGGATCAAGGTTCACTCTTACCGCATCATTGGCTCCTATTGCCAATGCTTTTCTGATCACAGGCTCTGTAGTGGCATCGCCTACATTGATTACGGTTACTGTAGCTCCCTGAGATTCCTGAAGTTTAATAGCTTTTGTTAATGCAAATTCATCTAAAGGGTTGATTACCCACTGGATCCCGTTTTTGTCGAAGGCAGATTTATCTGCTGTAAAGTTAATCTTGGAAGTAGTATCCGGAACACTACTAATACAAACTAATATTTTCATGTGTACTATTTTATTTTTTCTCTTTTGGGCATAGTTATATGCAGAGATTTTTTATATATTTAATTTTTGCTAATATAAATAAAAAATATATTATGCATGCATAATACTTATTAATTTATTATTCAATACATTAGATGTCTTATTTTGCCGGTTTTGACGCCCTGAATTCAATCTTACTGGGCAAAACTCTCGGATTCATCTTTAAAATATCCAATACCAGATTCCCCATATCTTCGGGTTGTATTTTCCAGCTGTCTTTTTCGGAAGGCGTATTTCCGTTGAAATAAGTGGCTACTGAACCGGGCATGATAACGGTGGCCTTGATGTTATATTTTCTAAGATCAATCATCGCAGCCTGGGTAAACCCCACGACCCCGAACTTGGAAGCATTGTATCCCGTGCCGTTTTCAAAGAAATTAGCGCCAGCCAGGCTGGAAATGGTAATATAATATCCCTCAGTCTTCTTCAGCTCTTCCACTGAAGCTTTTAAGGTGTAGAACACACCCGTAAGGTTAGTGTCTATCATATCATTCCAATCTTCAGCAGTCAGCTCATCTACGGGCTTGAATATGCCCAATCCGGCATTGGCGATAACAAAATCCAGCCTCCCGAATTTTTCAACCGTGTATTTTACCGCCTCTTCTTCACTTTCAAGATTCCTCACATCTGAAACAATTCCTAAAACTCTGTCAGAATATTGCTGCAGTTCTTTTTCAGCTTTTAAAACATCATCTCTTTTTCTTCCCGAAAATGATACAGAAACACCATTTTCAAGTAATATCCTGGCTATTCCGAAACCTATCCCTTTAGTTCCTCCTGTGATATAAGCAACTTTGTTTTCTAGCATGATCTTAAAATTTAATTCTATAAAAATAAACAAAACGCTGCAATTAAAGCTTTTTTAGCAGGTAAGATTTGTCAGCATTTGCAACTTCCAACAGGTCTTTCTGATTAATCAATGATTTTGGTTTCAGGAATCGGTATTACTGATTTATTCTCACCAGACCATTTTATATTCCAGAGAAGCATCGGATCAATTATGGGATCAGAATATAAATAATCCCCGGAAGCTTGGTCCGGGGATCAGTTTATTTCGTATAATTATCAAAAAACAAGGGGATACTTTCAATTCCTTTATAGAAATTGAAGAGGCCGTAATGTTCATTCGGGGAATGGATGGCATCGGAATCGAGCCCAAAGCCCATCAAAACAGATTTGGCCCCCAGGATCTTTTCAAACATGGCTGTAATCGGGATACTTCCTCCTCCTCTGTAAGGAAGCACTTCTTTCCCGAATGCCGTTTCCATGGCTTTCTTAGCGGCCACAAATTCTTTGGTATCCGTTGGCAGAACGTAAGGCATTCCTCCGTGGTGAGGGGTTACTTTTACTTTTACATTATCTGGGGCTATTTTTTCGAAATATTTTGTGAATTTTTCGGTAATCTCCTCCGGTGTCTGATAAGGAACCAGACGCATTGAAATTTTAGCAAAGGCTTTTGAAGGGATAACCGTCTTCGCTCCTTCTCCTGTATAGCCTCCCCATATCCCGTTACAGTCTAAGGTAGGGCGGATGGAGGTCCTTTCCAGAGTGGTGTATCCTTTTTCACCTTCTACCCCGTTTAGTCCGATGGATTTTTTAAATTCTTCAGGATTATCCTTCAGTTTATTCATTTCAGCCCTGTCCTCGTCCGAAACTGTTTCTACATTATCATAGAAGCCGTCAATAGTGATATGGCCGTCTTCGTCTATCAATTTAGCGATCATTCTTGAAAGGACATGGATAGGATTCGGAACTGCACCACCATAAAGCCCTGAGTGTAAATCCCTGTTTGGGCCTTCCACTTCAACCTCTACATAGCTTAAGCCTCTTAAGCCTGTTGTAACGGTTGGTTGCTCATTGCTGTAAATATGGGTATCGGAAATCAAAATGCAGTCGCAGGCCAGCTTGTCTTTATTTTCGTTAACGAAATCGCCCAGGCTCACGGATCCTACTTCTTCTTCTCCTTCTAAAATAAATTTGACGTTACAAGGAAGTGTATTGGTCTTCATCATGGCTTCAAAAGCTTTCAGATGCATGAAGAACTGTCCTTTATCATCTGCAGCGCCTCTGGCAAAGATGGCCCCGTCAGGGTGAAGTTCCGTTTTTTCAATATATGGTTCAAACGGAGGTTTCTTCCATAGTTCCAGCGGATCTGCAGGCTGTACATCATAATGCCCGTAAACCAATACTGTAGGCAGGCTTGCATCAAGGATTTTTTCTCCAAAAACGATAGGATAGCCTTTTGTCTGGCATACTTCCACATTATCGGCACCTGCATTTTTTAGGTGTTCAGCACATACCTCGGCACATCTTAAGACATCTTCTTTATACGCCGGATCTGCAGAAATAGACGGGATTCTCAATAACTCAAATAATTCATCCACGAAACGTTGTTTGTTTTCGTTAATGTAATTTAATGTCTCTTGCATTGTAAAATTTATTTTGTTAAAAGTAAAAAAAAAGGCCTGCCTCAGCAAACAAAAAACTCCTTTTTTATCGGCAGTTCAGGATTTGAAAGCCACGCCATTACTAATTTTATTCAACAAAAATATCCTGCATTTCTGCAGGATATTATGTATCTTAACTTATAATTAGTGTCCAGCTTTAGGTGTTTGAGCTTCTGCAGGCTTCTCTTCTACTGTATTTCCCTCTTCAGCAGGTTTGGCTGCAGCTGTATCTGTTTTGGCCGGGGTTTCATGTCCTCCATGCGCATCACCTCTGTACTCAGAAAGTTTATCCTGTTCCCCGCTTGTCTGCTCATCATCAGAATATCTCTCTACTCCTTCTTCAAGTTTTAAAACATCCTTATTTCCTCCGGCCTGTATTTTTTTACAGCTTACTGCTAAGGAGGCAACGGCTAAACATATAATCAATTTTCTCATGCTTAAATTTTTGATTGTCCAAAAGTAAGAAATATTGCATTTTTCGGCAACATTTTTATACTGATTTTAATATAATTTTCCCTTTTTTTGATTGTGTAAAGATAAGATAGTTTTCACCGCCGTCCTTCAGGCTGTATTTCTTTTTGATCTCCTCAGGCTTCAGAGGATGGTTTTTTGAAATAATATTGTATTGCCCTTTTTTATCAACCTGCTTAGTATCAATCTGTTTCACTTCCATAATTCTTCCGGGAAAATCTTTGATCTTTTCAGGTGAAGTATAGAGGTGGGTATTCGGATGAAGCTTCTTCAGGTTCAGTCTTGCCGAAATCAGATTAAAAACTCCTGCTTTCAGGACCGAATTATTTGGAATATAAAGGTATCTTTCCGGCTCTGAATATTCGGCCACGGCATCTTCTTCTTCACCGAACCTGAAGGTAAAGGTTTTCTCACCGCTTTCCAGATTGATACAGTTGCACATTACTTCTTTTTCTTTTTTAGCTGATAAAAACACCAGCACTTCCTTTACATCATTTTTCAGAGCGATGATGTCCAGCCTGTAAATGTACGGTAATACTGAGATCAGGTATTTCAGATCAATCAAAGGGGAAAGCTTTATCACCGTCATGTCTGAGATGGAAACCAATTTATCCTGGATTTCCAGAACATGAGGGGAGAGATCCTCCAGAAGGAAGACTTTATTTTTATTATGGTCCCTTCGCGCCGGATCAAGGTAAATGACATCAAATTTTTCCCGGCTTTCCGCTAAAAACTCTTCCAACTTCCGGTTGATAAATCTTGCTCTTCGCCCCAGAACGGCCCAATTGTGCTTTACAATTTCCAAAAGCTCTGCATTTTGCTCCACCAGCGTTATTTCTTCAAAGTTTTGAGAAAGATGGAAGGCATCTATCCCGAATCCACTGGTCAGATCAATAAATGATTTTCCTTTGAGTATCTCAGATTTATACAATGCCGTTTTTTCTGATGACGCCTGCTCAAGGTTAAGCTGTGGCGGGAAAACAATCCCTTCTTTCAGTAAAAACGGAAACTTTTTCTGTGCCGCCTGCTTTCCTTTGATCTGCTGAACAATCTCCTGCATTGAAATTTCCGGAAACGGGGATTTTTTCAACAGCAGCTTATGCAGGTCTGAATTCAGGTTCGCATGGATGTATTCCTGGACATTTTGATTTAAAATTGCTTTAATCACAGATTATACAGGTTTGCACAGGTATTAATTTATTATCTTTTATAAAAAATATAATCGGTTAATAAAGGCTCAATCCCGTTTTGCTTCAGTAACAGGTTGATCTGCCCTCTGTGATAGGTGGAATGGTTGATGGCATGAAAAAGCATTTCAAAGATGCTGTTTCCAAATTTCGTACCTTTCGAATTCCGGTATTCAATCCTTTTATCCAGATCAGAATTGTTAACCACTTCAATACTTTTTGAAAGGTTATGATCATTGATGGCCTGTAAATTTTCAAACGGATTAATCTGCCAGACCTCAAAAGGTTCTTCTCCTGTGATTCTCGCGTTCCAGATCTGCTGTGCATTCAGAGTATGGTTGATCAGGCTGATGGTTTTTTCATCCACACTAGAAATGTTCTCTGAAATGAGCCTGATTATTTCATGGTTGTAATGATGGGTGTACTCAAATAAATCAATCAGTTTTTCTTTCATAGCCCGGATATAAGTTTCAATCTTTATATAAAGTGACGGATCATGGGATTTATCTGTCCCATACATTCAGTAAGACTAGTTCTTTAATTATTCGAACATTTCCGCCCAGCGAACCGGCTTTATTTCTTTTTCGTTATACAGGCTTTCAACCGTTCTCTTAATTTCCAGTTTAGGATACAGGTTTACTCCGATCAGTTTTATTTTACCTTCTTCCACCCACTGTTGCTCTTTTATGGCATGATCACAGATTTTTTTCTGGATCACACCCTGCTTTAGCAGCTCCAGATATCCTCCCGCTTCTTCAATTTCTACAAAGAGCGACCAGGATTTTTCTGCGATCTGCCGGGTGATGTCTTCTACATAATAACTTCCGTTGGCAGCATCTTCAAATACATTGATTATGCTTTCATAGGCCAGGACAATCTGCTGCTTAAAGGATATTTCTTCCGAATTTTCCGTACTTCTGTCAATCAGGTAATTGTTGCTGAAAACCGCGTCCGCACCGCCAATCATAGCCGCAGCAAGCTCCAGGGTCGACCGGATCAGGTTGTTTTCATTATCGGAAACCGCTTTATTTCTCAATGAAGTTTCTGCAAATATATAAGGAATCTCATTCAGCCCGTATTCTTTTGATAATTGATTAAAAACGATCTTAAAGGCTCTTAGCTTGGCCATTTCAAAGAAATAGTTTCCTCCTATCGCTATACGGAAAATAAGTTTGTTTATTATTTCAGAGCCGTATACTTCTATCAGCTCCTTGGCTTTGGCCAGGGCCACACCCAATTGCTGGACAATAGCAGCACCTGCATTCTGATGAAGGGCTACATCGACACAAATATTCCTTCTAAAATTTTTAGCCAGCAGTTCTTTTGTCAGCTGATCATCAATAGTTCCTTCTTTCTCATTAAAAACATCAATCAGTGAGAAGTATTGATCTTCCTCTTTCGGGCTTATATGTCCAGCCAGATCTTTATTATTGATAAAAATGGTTCTCTGCTCAAGATTTTCTACATTATGATCCAAAATAAAAGCAAATACATCTTCTTCCAGGCTTTCGTGGTATCTGGCAACCAGATGTGTACTTTCCTCAACTTTCGGTAAATTGGTTAAGGGTTTCTGAACAGAATCATAGAAAGGTTTTACTTCTATTCCTTCCAGATTTTCTTTTTTCAGAACAGAATAAATATCCTCTGTCTTAAGCTGCTTTTTTACTAAATTTTCCCAGTTTGACATTAGCTTCGTTTAATTTTGTGGTCTACAGCCCAGTTCGTCTATGACCGGCACTTCACTATTAACTTTTATTTTTTTGCAATATTCGCACTATCCACCACCAGAATGAAGATCTCTTCATCCGGCTTTTTCATAAAATAATTTTCTCTGGCGTATTTTTCTTTCTCTGATTTATTGTTCATCAGCTTTTTATAAAACGCATCGTTTTTTTCATATTCTGTTTTATAATACTGCAATTGCTCTTCATATTTCCGGATCTCACCATTAAGCTCATTGATCACCAGAAATGATGTTTTATCAAAGAAAATCATCCAGACCAGAAACAGGCAAATGGTAATGGTATATTTGTTCAGGACATACTTCTGAATAAGCCTGAATGTTTCAGATTTGGGCTGGATATCTTTTATTAACTTTTTTTCAGCCATTTTGTTTAATGTTTTTTTAATGAGTTTTTAATAACTGTAGTTAAAAAATCAATCGCTACGGAATTTTGCCTCATATTCGGAATAATGAGATCGGCCTCATTTTTTGACGGCTCAATAAATTCCTGATGCATCGGCTTCAGTGTGGTCTGATAGCGGTGTAAAACCTCATTCAGATCTCTTCCTCTTTCCTGGGTATCTCTTCTGATCCTTCGGATCAATCTTTCGTCAGAGTCTGCGTGAACAAACACTTTCAGATCAAATTCTTTCAAAAGCTCTTTATTGGTAAGAACCAGAATGCCTTCCACCACCAATACGTTTTTAGGTTCCATAGTCACATGGTCACCGGTTCTGGAATGGGTAACAAAGCTGTAAACAGGCTGCTCGATAGGCTGATTATTCTTCAGCATTCTTACATGCTGTATCAGTAAATCAAAATCTATAGATTTAGGGTGATCATAGTTCAAAGCTTCTCTTTCAGTTAAAGTAAGATTTTGATTATCATGATAATAATTATCCTGAGAAAGGATGTTCATTCCTTCAATATCCAGCTGCTGAATTATCTTGTCAACAACCGTAGTTTTGCCGGATCCCGTGCCTCCTGCAATTCCTATTACAAGCATTCTTTGTGAGTTTTCTATATACTTGGTACAAATATACTATTTTAGTTGAATGCAAATAAAATAATGAGTCGTGAATTTATTTAATAAAAAATCCGATGTTCTTCACACCGGATTTTGTATCGCTTTTAAGTTTTATTTCTTAATAAATTTAGTTGATAGATTTATTCCTTTTATGCTTAAAATATAATCTCCTGTTTGAAGACCGGAAACATTTATTGTATTTTTACCATTAACAACGGTGGTTTCCAAAACTTTTCTGCCTTCCATATTATAAATCTCCACTTTTTCTTCTTTACCTGTTTTGAGAGAGATATGTAAAGCATCAGAAACCGGATTCGGATAAATGGCTACATTTTCTTTTTTAGAAACATCATCTGTACTCAGCAAACAGTTGTAAGCCGGTAAAACGTACCCTGAAGCGGTAAATTCCTCGGTCATTATGCTTACGTCACTACAAGTGAATCCAAACTGCCCTATCATATCGATAGCAGCCTGTCTTACGGCAATTGCCGCATCCTGCTGATTGGTAGCTGAGCCTGTCATTGATAATCCTTCAAGGAAAGCCCTGTCTGTTTTTTCTTTTCCGATCTTATCATAGATTCTCATCAATGCAGAAGCCCAGATTTGCCCATCTGTATGGATGCTTATTCCTGTTAATCCTCCGGGATATGTTGCTGCATAATTAGTGGTTCTTCCTTCCCAACATTCGTTATGCGCGTCCCAGCTGAACATCCAGTTGTATTGTGGTGCCGTTGAAGGCCATTGATTCAGACTTCTGCTGTATGACTGGGCCCAATAATCTCCACATCCTTCACTTAATCCCTGAACCTGGGATAAATTCCCGTTGGTTAACCAATCATGTATACCATGTCCCAGTTCATGTAAAATAACGTCTGCATCTTCAGCATCATCTACGCAGCCTTCACCAAAAACCAGTTGCCCATTGTCGTAATAAGAGTTATCACCTCCGTCTGCCCCATGTGGATCAAACCACAGGATTCCTTCGTTGGTCAGGGGTTTACATAATATATTTAGTGTTTCATTGATATACCGTAAGCTATTGTCTACATGCCAGTATACGTTTACCGCCTCAAATCCCTGATCATTCCTGTTAAATAAAAACTGATTGGTAGCCTGGGTGAAAAGTCCCGTAGAAGGAGTTTCCAATTCTTTAATTTCTGCGTAAGAGCCCTGTAACTTATATACACCAGCCGTAAGATCCAGTTCAGGAATGGTAACTAAAGTTCTTGCGGCATCCAGGTTTGCATTGGTGGCGTCATTTCCATCCACATACAGACCACCGTAGTTAGCCTGCATTTTGGAAAGCGGATCGGGATTGAAAATATATCCTGAACCGGTAACAAGTGTTTTTTTATTGCCTGCTTTTTTTCCGGTATCTTTTTTCTTGGGTTTCGGATCGTCATTGTTATCGTGATGATACAATGCCACATCTTTCACGCTGATTACACTTCCATTTTGGGCATCAACAATGGTTTCCCAGCTTCCCGGATGGTCATGAGAGTTGGTAAGAACTCTGTAAACCAGCTTCGTTTCTCCCGATTCTGTAAGATAAACAAACAGTTTGGCTTCTTCAAAAGTTACCCTGCCCTTCGTTTTTGAGGCAATATGGGCTTTTTGAAGGGCTTCAGAAGACTGAACGGAAGGAACGGTATTTATTTCTGTAATATTTTTTTTAAAGCTTTCAGTGGAAGTGTATGTAATTTTCCCTTCTTTATTGAAGTGTAAAACAATTTCAGACTGAAAAACCGGTACTTCTTTAATCATTTGCTGAAAACGCAATGTTTCTCCGGAATTTCCTTTTTTCACAAAGTTTAGTTTAAGCCTGGTAAAATTTTGGATTCCTAAATTTCTTGAGTTTTCGCTCATCCATTTTTTTGCAGAAGCTTCAAGTAATGATTCCTGAGCCGATAAACCGGAAAATGATAATATACAGCCCAGAATTAACGAGTTAATTTTAAATTTCATATATGTTTTTTTATAATTGCTGCTAATTTAAAAAACATTATTGAAATACCAAACATTATTCACACAAATGAGATAAAAAATCTAAAAAACTACAAAACAATAAAAAATCCTAACTAATTGTTAGGATTACTATTAAATTATTTCGCTTGTTAACTCTCTTGAAATTAATTTTTCATGCATAGGTTTTAAAAGATCCATTGAACCTGTTTTCACAGTGCATTTGCCTTTATAATGTACCAATATTGTACACTGCTCGGCCTGTTCCGGAGTATGTTTACAAATCTCGATCAGGCAGTCGATGACGTAATCAAATGTATGGACATCATCATTGTATAGAACCAATTTGTAAATATCATCAGTATCATCCAAAACGAGAACTTCTTCTTCATACTGACGTTTTGGATTCTCGTAATCTTTTATACTGTTATTCAACATATTTTTTTATTTAAACTTCACCTATTTTCTCTGCAAGCTCATTGACATTGTTCGGCTGTTCATATACCAGCTCTACCATCTCCACACTTTTATTATTCATTTTCAGAATTTTGAAATGATAATTATCCAAATCAAATTCCTGATTCTCTTCCGGAATATCTTCCAATGCATGGAGAATAAAACCCGCTAAGGTATTGTACTCGCTTTCTTCGGACAGAGGCAGCTTTTTAGGCAAAAATTCATTGATCTCATCCAGCGGCTGGGTAGCCTGTACCCAGTAGATATTCTCCCCGATCTTGTCAACCACCTTGTCTTCTTCATCCTCTTCATCCTGGATCTCTCCTACCAGTTCTTCCAGAATGTCTTCCAGTGTTATGATTCCTTCGGTACCACCAAACTCATCTATTACAATGGCAAGATGCTGCTTTTTCTGCTGGAAAATTTTAAGCAGATCCGATATCTTTTTACTGCCCACTACAAAGAAGGCCTCACGCATCAGATCTTTCAGGTCCTCATGGTTCAGGTCTCCTTTTCTTTTAACAAATTCCCTGATGATCTCTTTGGTATAGAAAACCCCGATCACATTATCAATGGAGTCTATATACACAGGGATTCTGGAATATCCGCTTTCCATGATTTTGTTGATGATTTCATTGATATCTTCTTCAAAATCAATAGAGGTAATATTCTGTCTGGGAACCATAATCTGTTTTGCGGAATGATCCGTAAAATCAAACGCATTTTTAATGATTTCATAGTTCTCCTCTTCAATCTCCCCGCTGTCAGCACTCTGCTTTACCAAAAGCTGCAATTCTTCCGTTGAGTGAATTTCCTGTTCTGAAGCCGGATGGATTTTTATTAATCTTAAAAAACCGTTCGACATTGAATTCATCAGCCAGATAAACGGCTTAAATATGATGTAAAACCCTCTTAAAGGAATAGCCGTTGCCATGGTAGTGGCTTCAGATTTCCTGATGGCGATGGATTTCGGGATAAGTTCTCCAAATACAATATGCATGATGGTGATCAATACAAAACTGATGATCAGTGAAACCGAAGTTATGGATGCTTCGCTAAGGTTTATATTGATCGATTTGAAGATGTTTTCAACGATATGGTGTAAGGCGCTTTCTCCTACCCAACCCAAGGCAAGAGAAGCCAATGTAATACCTAATTGTGTTGCAGAAAGATATTCATCAAGATGTTTAATGATATGTTCTGCCTGTTTTGCCATAGAGTTTCCCTCTGCAGCTTTTAGTTGGATTTGTGAATAACGAACTTTAACAATTGAAAATTCTGCGGCTACAAAGAAGCCATTTAGTAAAACAAGAAATAAGGCTAGCAAAAGCCTGACTATGTCCGAGTCCATTTAGAAGTTATATATAATTTTATGATTACAAATATATACAAAATTAAAATAACAGAAAAAGCACCGAATCATCGATGCTTTAAAATATTTTGCTTAAGAATAATTCTTATGAGTTTTTCAGGGCTTCCGCTCCGGACACGATCTCGAGGATCTCGTTGGTAATTGCAGCCTGTCTTGCTTTGTTATAGTAGATAACCAGTTCGTTTTTCAGAGCCTGCGCGTTGTCTGTAGCTTTATGCATCGCTGTCATCCTTGCACCGTGCTCAGCGGCTACTGAATCCAGGACAGCTTTGAAGACCTGTGTTTTGATGGATTTAGGAATCAGATTATCAAGGATCTCAGCCCTGGTAGGCTCAAAAATATAATCCGTTTCCACCTGAGGTTCTGTGGATTCAGGCATCGAGATCGGAAGAAGCTTTTCAGTAGTAACTTCCTGAGTAGCGGCATTGATGAATTTATTATAGATCAGATACACTTCATCAAATTTACCTTCTCTGAAACTGCTCATCACCCCTTCGGTAACATTGGAAACCACATCAAAGTTCAGATTGTCATAAACGGCACTTTCGTTGGCATATACTTTACGATTTTTTCTTACGGCATCGTAAGCTTTTTTACCGATTGAAAGAACTTCAACATCATATTGAGAGTTATTCTGAAACTGAACGTTAAGCTCTTTTACGATAGAAGAGTTAAAAGCACCTGCAAGGCCTCTGTTTGAAGTAATAGCGATAAACAGCACTCTCTTCACTTCTCTTTTTTGAGCATAAATAGAAATCTGATCAGGATCTGAACTGGAATTCACATTCTGGATAAGTTCCTGCAGTTTTTCAGAATAAGGTCTTAACATTACAATGGCATCCTGTGCTTTCTTCAGTTTCGCAGCGGAAACCATTTTCATAGCACGTGTAATCTGCATCGTAGATGAAATTGAACTGATTCTGCCTCGTATTTCTTTTAAGTTTGCCATTAATTTGGGTTCAAAGTTTAAGGTCTAAAGTTTAAGGCTTAAAACTTTGGATTTTAAACCTTAAACATTGAATTTTTAGTTGTATTTAGAAGCCAGGTCGTTAGCAGCCTGCTTAAGAACACCGGTAATTTCATCATCGATCTTTCCGGACTTGATAGCAGCCATTGTCTCAGGGTGCTTAGATCTCAGGAACTCGATGTATTCATGCTGAAATTCTTTTACTTTTCTCAACGGAACGTTTCTCAACAGGTTCTCTGTTCCGGCATAGATGATAGCCACCTGGCTGTCTACAGGAAGTGGAGAGTTCACCGGTTGCTTAAGAATTTCCACGTTTCTTTCCCCTTTGGAAATTACTGCCAAAGTAGCAGCATCAAGGTCAGAACCGAACTTGGCAAATGCTTCCAATTCTTTATACTGAGCCTGGTCAAGTTTTAATGTACCAGATACTTTTTTCATTGATTTGATCTGAGCGTTACCTCCTACCCTTGATACGGAGATCCCCACATTAATCGCCGGACGTACTCCTGAGTTGAACAGGTCAGACTCCAGGAAGATCTGTCCGTCTGTAATAGAGATTACGTTGGTTGGGATATATGCAGAAACGTCACCTGCCTGAGTTTCGATGATTGGAAGTGCCGTTAATGAACCTCCACCTTTTACGATCGGCTTCAGAGATTCCGGCAAATCATTCATTTGTCTGGCAATATCATCGTCACCAATGATTTTTGCAGCTCTTTCCAATAATCTTGAGTGAAGGTAGAAAACGTCTCCAGGATAAGCTTCACGACCCGGTGGTCTTCTTAATAACAGGGAAAGCTCACGGTAAGCAACAGCCTGCTTAGACAGATCATCATAAACGATCAATGCCGGTCTGCCTGTATCCCTGAAGTATTCCCCGATAGCAGCACCCGCCATGGCAGAGTATACCTGCATAGGAACCGGATCTGAAGCGTTGGCAGCAACAATTACTGTATATGCCAAAGCTCCTTTATCAGAAAGGGTTTTAACGATTTGTGCCACTGTAGAAGCTTTCTGCCCTATGGCAACATATATACAATACACAGGCTTACCTGCGTCATAGAATTCTTTTTGATTGATGATGGTATCGATGGCAACGGTAGTTTTACCTGTCTGTCTGTCACCAATAATAAGCTCCCTCTGTCCTCTTCCTACAGGGATCATAGAGTCGATTGCAACGATACCTGTCTGTAGTGGTTCAGTTACCGGCTGTCTGTAGATAACCCCCGGAGCTTTTCTTTCCAATGGCATTTCGAATAAATCCCCTGTAATAGGACCTTTACCATCGATAGGGTTACCAAGAGTATCCACTACTCTTCCTAACATCCCTTCTCCTACTTTGATTGAAGAGATTCTGTTTGTTCTTCTTACTGTATCTCCTTCTTTTACCGCTTTACTTTCTCCTAAAAGAGCAACCCCTACGTTGTCTTCTTCAAGGTTAAGTACAATACCTTCTACATCACTAGAAAATTTCACCAACTCACCGTATTGTACGTTTTCTAACCCGTATACACGGGCAATACCATCACCGATGGTTAAAACTGTACCTACTTCCTCAACGTTTGATTGAGTATCGAAGTTGGCCAATTGTTGTTTTAAGATCGCAGATACTTCTGCCGGATTTATTTCTGCCATTGTATGGTTGTTTTTTTCTTAATTTAACTGAAAATCTTTTTTAACCTGATTAAGTTTAGTTTTAACGGATGCATCAATCTGCTGGTCTCCAACTCTTAAAATATATCCTCCCAAGATATCAGGATTGATATTCACTTTCAGATCGAAGTTGGAATCAGGATTTACCAGATTCGTAGATCTGAGGATCTGATCAATATTCTCCTGAGAAAGCTGTATCGCCGTAGTAAGGGTTACCCTTTGCACACCATTGATGTCTTCTACTTTATTGATAAATTCCTGGGCTATATTCTTTAGCTGGCTTTCACGGCCCTGCTTAATCACTAATCTGATCAGATTTTGAGAAGAAACGGATAAACCTTTGAAAATTTCGTTGGCTGCCTCTATTTTCTTTTTAGAATCAATGTAGGGTGTGAGAAAGAATTTGTTCAGGTCTTTAGACTCCGTCATTATCTTCACTACATCCTTCATTTCAGAAAATACAGTAGCTGTCTGACCTGACTCGTTGGTGAAATCAAGCAAACCCTGTGCATATCTTTTAGCTACTTTAGATGTAAGCATGCTTAGTTAAGGTTAGATTTATTTAAATAATTTTGAACTAATTCGTTTTGGGCTTCGCTGTTGTCTAATTTTTGTTTTAGGATAGATTCAGCAATGTTTACAGAAATAGCGCCAATCTGAGTTTTGATATCTGCCATAGCAGCATTTTTTTCTGCTTCGATGGTTTGCTTGGCTGCTTCGATCAACTTGTCTCCTTCCGCTTTTGCCACATCTTTAGCTTCACCAACGATTCTGTCCTTGATCTCTCTGGCTTCCTTAAGGATGGCATCTCTTTCGATTTTAGCTTCACGAATGATTCTTTCGTTATCTGCCTTTAGCTCTTCCATTTCTTTTTTAGCCAATTTAGCTTGGTTCAATGCATCAACAATGGATGTTTCTCTGTCATTAACGGCATTAACGATCGGTTTCCAAGCGAATTTTGCCAAAAGAAACAACAGGATAACAAAAGTAAGCGTCATCCAAAACAAAAGTCCAATTCCAGGTTCAATAATTCCCATATCTGTAAATTCTTTTTTTAAGTGTAGTTTTTTATGGATTGTTTAAAATTCTTAGCAGCAGCCAACCGCTTTACTGCTAAGAATGTTTTTTTGAGGATAATTACTTGATGAAAGCACCAAAGATGATCGCAATAAGACCAGCACCTTCAATAAGACCGGCAGCGATAAGCATTGCTCCCTGAATCTTACCAGATTGCTCAGGTTGTCTGGCGATAGCATCCATTGCGTGACCACCGATTTTACCGATACCAAGACCTACACCTAATACAGCTAAGCCGATACCTACGTAAACTAATCCTACTCCAGTTGATAAATCCATAATAATAAATATTTAGTTAAAAATTATATTTCTCTTTAATTAGTGAGCGGCTGCGTGCTCATCATGATGGCCATGTTCATGCTCATGCTCTGCCACTGCTATACCGATAAACAATGCTGATAATACTGTAAAGATATAAGCCTGTAATGCGGCAACCAATAATTCCAGTACGGAAACAAACAATGCTAATGGCACAGAAGCAAATCCCAAATAAGGGGTTTTGAAGATAAAGATCAGCGATATAATTGCCAGGATCATAATGTGCCCTGCCGTAACGTTGGCAAAAAGTCGCATCATCAAAGCAAACGGCTTCGTAAATACCCCGATGATCTCAATAGGAACCATAATAGGATACAACAAGATCGGAACCGGCGGCATAAAGATATGTTTCCAGTAATCTTTATTAGCGCTGAATAATGTGATCAGTAAAGTAATAATCGCTAAGACCGCAGTAATCGCAATATTACCTGTAAGGTTGGCTCCACCCGGGAAGAAAGGAATCAACCCGAATAAATTGTTAAACCAGATAAAGAAGAATGCTGTCAATAAATAAGGCATATATCTTTTATATTTAACAGAACCTATATTCGGGATCGCCACTTCATCCCTGATGAACACAATTACCGGCTCCATCAGTTTTCCGATTCCTTTCGGAAGCGGGGATTTTTTATAGTGTCTTGCCATTCCTATGAATACAATTGCCATAAAAATCACAGACAGCAACATTGAAGCTACATTCTTCGTAATTGAGAAATCAAAGAAAACCTCGTCTGATTTCTGTTTTCCGCTTATTAAG
This sequence comes from Chryseobacterium gossypii, assembly GCF_041361455.1. Taxonomy (NCBI): domain Bacteria; kingdom Pseudomonadati; phylum Bacteroidota; class Flavobacteriia; order Flavobacteriales; family Weeksellaceae; genus Chryseobacterium; species Chryseobacterium gossypii. Next base: position 31,172 of record NZ_JBGCUR010000034.1, read on the forward strand.
GAAAACAAGGTTGCTTTCTGAATCCCTTTGGTAGACACTACCTGTCCTTCTTCTAAAGTGTATCCGTCATGTTCATGGCCGTGGGCAATATCTTTAGAAAGAAAAGTATGCCATCCTTCATTATCTTTAATAATCACTGGTAATGGAATAGAAAAATGATGTTCTTCACCTTTATCATCTTTTGTAGTCCATAAATGCCATTCATTGGAATCACCAATGTGTTCCATGATCATTTTGGTCGCATTGAAGCCCTCTTCAGCTTCTCTGTTCTCTACTTTTTCAGCTGATTTCTCACCTTCAAATTCGTGTTGTGCGGAAGCTAAACCACTCATAAACACAAATAAAAACGCGAAAAATAATGAAGAAATTTTCCTATTCATATCTCTTTTTTAATCGTGTGCAAATATACCGATTTTATTAAACTTTACCAATATTAAAAATTGATTTTTATCATCAAAAAAATCAGGATTTGTTAATCAGTTTTATTATAGGTAAATAGATGAGAAATGAAGCCACAATAAAGCAAATAATAAGGAATAAAAAATTCTCTCTGGTTTTATCAATAATGGCCAGAGACACTATAAGCCACAGGATATCTTTGGAAATATTCACGGCAAGAAATTTCATGCCGGCATCCGGCCTGCCATATAAATATCTTTTGAATATAATATATACAAGAGTATTAAAAAATAATACCAAAAACACGACAATGAAATTATCCTGGAAATTCATTCTGCAAAATTAAAATTATAATTCGAAACAAAATACATCCAGATATTTTATATAATATATATATTACTTAAAAATTCCTTATTTTTGCACACTATAATTTACAATACATATGTTTAATAGTTTACAGGATAAATTAGACAAGGCGCTTCATAATATTTCCGGGCGTGGAAAGATCACGGAAATCAATGTGGCGGAAACAGTAAAAGAAATTCGTAGGGCATTGGTAGATGCCGATGTTAATTATAAAGTTGCAAAAGATCTTACCAAGAGGGTTCAGGATAAAGCCTTAGGCCAGAATGTTCTTACCTCTCTTACCCCGGGACAGCTGATGACGAAAATCGTTCATGACGAGCTGGTAGATCTTATGGGTGGTTCACAGGAAGGCATCAACCTTTCCGGAAAGCCTACCGTCATCCTTATTGCCGGTCTTCAGGGTTCCGGAAAAACTACTTTTTCAGGGAAACTGGCCAATTATTTAAAAACTAAAAGAAATAAAAAACCTCTTTTGGTAGCTTGTGACGTATATCGTCCCGCTGCTATTGATCAGCTAAAAGTTTTAGGTGGCCAGATCGGGGTTCCCGTATATACGGAGGAAGGCTCTACCAACCCTTCTACAATAGCGGAAAACGCGATCAGCTTTGCCAAGCAGAATAATCATGATGTGGTGATTGTAGATACAGCCGGCCGTCTGGCAATTGACGAGCAGATGATGAACGAGATTAAATCAGTTCATTACTTCATCAGGCCTCAGGAAACATTATTCGTTGTAGATTCAATGACCGGTCAGGATGCAGTAAATACGGCCAAGGCTTTTAATGATGCCTTAAATTTTGACGGAGTTGTTCTTACGAAGCTGGATGGTGACACAAGAGGGGGAGCTGCCTTAACGATCCGCTCCGTAGTTGAAAAACCTATCAAATTTATTTCCACAGGAGAAAAGATGGAAGCCTTAGACCTTTTTTACCCTGAAAGGATGGCAGACAGGATTTTGGGGATGGGAGACGTTGTTTCCCTGGTGGAAAGAGCGCAGGAACAGTTTGATGAGGAAGAGGCCAAAAAACTTCATAAAAAAATCGCTAAAAACGAATTCGGTTTTGATGATTTCCTGAAGCAGATCAATCAGATCAAGAAAATGGGTAATATGAAAGACCTGATGGGAATGATTCCCGGAGTGGGAAAAGCGATCAAGGATGTGGAGATCAGTGATGATGCCTTCAAACATATAGAAGCCATTATTTATTCCATGACTCCGGATGAGAGAAGAAAGCCTTCTATTATCAATATGCAAAGAAAACAGAGAATTGCAAAAGGATCAGGAAGGAAGATTGAAGATGTGAACCAGCTGATGAAGCAGTTTGACCAGATGGGGAAAATGATGAAGATGATGCAGGGACCTCAGGGAAAACAGTTGATGCAGATGATGAGCAAGATGCCTAATATGCCTGGAATGGGCGGAATGTTTGGAAAATAAAGCAATATATAACTTAATAAAGTAAACCGGGACACTATCCCACGAAGTGTGTAAGTTAAAAAGTTAGGGTTTGGATTTTATAATCTGAGCCTTTCTTTAAAAATAAGCATAAACTGGTTAAGAACAATATATAATCGCGAATTCCAAACGTCTTAATTTTTGAGTAATGGAAAGATAAAATAAAAGCATCCTGATGGATGTTTTTTCATTTCAATACCATTTAAATACTATTGAACCATTCATTAAAAAACCTTTTTTAATAACCTTCCGGATTCCTGCAACCAAGATACTATGTTTTAATTTAACTATGCAAAGGAATTAGAACAAAGGAATTTAACATAAAAAAATAAATCTCAAAGCAGTTGATTTATTTTATATTTTTAAGCGAGTTTTAAAACAACAAGCAACATTAAAAAAATTATCATGAAAAAGTTAAAAAAACTTTCAAGAGAGAATTTAAAATCCGTAAATGGTGGTAGAAAAGACTTTTGCCAACCCGGAGCAGGTGATGTTTGTGCTCAATATGGGCTAGAATGTGGTTTCTGGTATGCTGTACAAAATGGTCAGGTAATTGAATCACATAATGCTTGTATGTAAACGACATTAATAACATTATTAAAAACAAAAACAAGAGATACAGTATTGTATCTCTTGTTTAAATTTGTAAACATTACAATATTAAATATGAAAAAAATCCTTTTAATTCTGTTAATTATTTTATCAAATATTTTATCAGCTCAAAATATTACTTTTATTTATGAATTCAAGTCTAAAGCAAATCCAAAAGCACAATATTATTATTTGGATGTTCTTGGAAAACAATCTGTGTTTCGCTCGGAAAACGCAAGAGAGGCAGATTCTTTGATGCAAAAAAATGGTTTTTGGGAAAGTCGAAAACCAATTTTCGACAATGTATATTCTGTCAAAAATTTGATAAGTAATAAGGTATATAAAAGTGTTACCCATCCTGCCATGTATGATCTGTATTATATTAATATTGATGATAAACTTGAATGGCAGACTCTACCTGAAAAAAGAATGTTTGGTGAAATGGAATGCCAAAAAGCAAAAGTTCAATATGGAGGGCGTAATTGGATTGCATGGTTTGATCCAAAAAATCCTATACAGGAAGGGCCTTATATTTTCTATGGTCTTCCCGGATTTATTGTTAGGCTGGAAGATGATAAGGGAGATTACAATTTTGAATTAATTAAAATCAAAAGATCAGACAAAAACAATATGTTTTATCTTAGAAAAGGGAAACAAATAAGTTGGGATGATTACAAAAAAATGCAAAATAGTTATTATTCTGATCCCTTTTCAGAAATTAAGGCTAGGAATATTAAAACCAAAGTTGGTGATGCAAATGGAAATACTTTAAATGTAAGTTTCAAACAAATGGCTGAAAGTATACAAAAACAGATAAAAGAAAATAACAACCCTATAGAACTTAATCAGAAAGTTGAATTTAAATAAAAAAAGCACGGCTCAATATTATGAGCCGGTTTTTATTATACAATTTATCAGGATACTGCTTCTTATACTGCCCCATAGCAGCAATCCCTCATCAATATGGATATAAAAACAAAAAGAGGCTGTCTCAAAAGTAAGATAGCCTTTTTTATATTTTACAAAAAAAGG
>NZ_JBGCUR010000035.1:0-31026 GCF_041361455.1 Chryseobacterium gossypii
ATTATTACTTTTTATCACAAATTTATTTCTTATTCTTATCCCGAACTCGGGTTAAATATAAATTTACGAAGTTTGTACAGAATGGTTAATTTAATGTCTTCAAAACATAGATGAGCAAATTAGAAAATATTTTGAGAGAGATCACCCCACTCTCTCCTGAAGACAGTTTTCTTGTGTTTGACAGGATAAAAACATCATTTGATTTTCCATACCATTATCATCCGGAAATTGAGATCAATTTCATATACAAGGGAAAAGGATATCGCCGGATGGTTGGCGACCATAGTGGAGAAATCGGTAATATAGAACTGGTATTGATAGGTCCTAACCTGCCTCATTGCTGGGCTAATTATAAGTGTAAAAACAGAAAGACTCATGAAATCACCATTCAGTTCAACCAGGATTTCTTTAATCCTTCACTGATGGAAAAAAATGTACTGAAGCCTATCAACAATCTGATCAAAGAATCCATCAGAGGAATTTTATTCTCACAGGAAACTGCTGAAAAACTAAAGGATTCTTTTCTCAACTTATCAAAGATGAACAGTTTTGAATCTTTCATCGAGATCATGAAGATTCTTAATGAATTGGCTGTCGCTGAGAACAAGACCCTGTTGTCATCCTATAGCATAGAGCTTGAAACCTTTGCGGATAATGATAAAATGAAGATCGTTCATGACTATATCCATAAAAACTTTGAGAATAAAATAACGCTGAATGATGTGGCCTCTCTGGTCAATATGAGCAACGTGACCTTTAACCGGTTCATAAAAAAAAGGACCGGCAAAACATTCGTCAATTACCTGAATGAAATAAGGATAAGTTACGCCGCCCGCTGGCTGATGGAAAAGAACCTCAGTGTTTTTGAGATAGCTTTTGAGGCAGGGTTTAATAACATCGCCAATTTCAATAAGGTCTTTAAGTCCATAAAAAAAACAACACCTACCGAGTTTAAAGAATTATTTAAAGGAGTAAAAAAAATCGAATAATCATATCCATTATAGCTAATCCACACGATACGGGCGCAAATTGAGGTGATCACCACATCCTATATAAGCCGCGTTACATGCTGTAACACGGCTTTGTTCATTTTAATCAGTTGAACAGCATGCAGCTTGTGAAGTCAGATTATTATCATCCGATATTCCTGACATAAAAAAATATACATATGCCAATCATACTATTCATTTTTTTAAGCCAGAAGACGTATTTTTTATCAAAAAATGCAAAAAAAACATCATAGGACCGGAATAGCAAAACCCTTGTATAATACTGCAAATCAACATACAAACAAGACATTTCAAAAATACACGAAAAAATAATATCATTTTATGACAAAATAGTATTATATCAGACTGCCTACAAAATTTAGATTTGTCAATGTGAATTAAATTTTAACTAAACTTTAACTGTTAATAACATATCCCTGATTAAAAAAAACACAAAGATTTGTTTTATGGCCGGTAAACTGTAAACAATTAAAGTTTAAGAAGATTCCCAATAACCCCTTAACTATTCTAATTTATGAGAAAAACAGTTATACCCGTATTATTAGCTTTTTCGGTATCCGGATTTGCACAGGAGAGAAAGACTGCAGACTCTGTTAAGACCACGGATATCCAGGAAGTTGTGGTTACCTCCCTGGGTGTAAAAAGGCAAGCACGTTCTCTGACCTACTCCAGCCAACAGATCGGCGGAGACGAACTAACAGAAGTTAAAACCCCCAATCTTTTAAATTCCATCAATGGTAAAGTTTCGAATGTGCAGATCAACAGAACCAATGGTGTAGGAAGCTCAGTAAGGGTGATAATGAGAGGAAATAAATCAGTTTCAAATAGTCAGCCATTATATGTGATCGACGGGATCCCTATCACCAACGGGGAAGGACAGGCACCCGGGATAAGCCAGTATTCCACTATGCCGGATCCTGGAGATGTATTGAGTTCCATCAACCCGGACGATATTGAAAGCATCAACTTTTTGAAGGGAGCTTCTGCATCAGCTTTATATGGTTCCGCCGGAGGTAATGGCGCCATATTGATCACCACTAAAAAAGGGCGCATAGGCAAAAGCTCCATAACTTACAGTACCAGCCTGACCGTAGAGCGGGCATATAGTCTTCCTAAGCTACAGCACAGCTATTTGTCTTATGATCCATCAGTGCCTGGTGAAACCCCGGGTGCCTCTATATACAGCTGGGGAGCCAAAGGTGTCTCTAAAGATTATCTTAAAGATTTTTTGCAGACAGGAACTACCTGGGTCAATAGTCTTGCCTTTCAATCGGGGAATGAAAAATCAACTAATTACTTCTCTATAGGAAATACTACCAACAAAGGAGTTGTCCCAATATCCTATTTTGATCAGTATAACATCTCTTTCAGAAATTCAAGCAAATTCCTGGATGACAAACTTACATTAGATGCCAACTTTATAGGCTCCTTGCAAAACAGTAAAAACAGACAAACACCAGGAGCTTCTTTTTCACCTTTGGTAAGCTTGTATTGGCTGCCAAGAGGAGTAGACTTCGATCAGTATGGGCCGGATAATTATTACTATATAAACAAAAGCCGCTTATTGCCTGCACAAAACTGGTGGGAAATAGGCGGAGATGGTTCATTCAGAGGGAACCCTGCTACCCAGAATCCGTATTGGATCCTGAACAGAAACCCGGTGACAGTTGACAACAAAAACACTTATACATCAGTTTCCCTATCCTATCAGATCAACCCCTGGCTAACCGCAAGGGTACGAGGAAATTATAGCTGGAATATTTCCGACAGCCAGCGTGATATTGCAGCTTATTCAGATCCTACCTTATTGGTGAACGGAGCCAACGGAAGGCTTCTCAAAAATGTATACGAGAATACCTCTTCCTACGGAGATGTTTTGCTTATCGGTAGCCCTAAGCTTGGTGAGAATATCTCACTGGACTTTACAGTAGGAGGAAGTATCAATACCACCCGGAACAAAGTAAACCAGATCGATAATGCTTATCTGGCGAATCCGAATTTGTTTACCCTGAACAATCTTCAGTGGAATGTAAACAGGAGCCCGGGAGACGGCTATCACAATATCTACTGGAACTTAAAAAAACAGGTTCAGTCATTTTTTGCCAGTGCCTCCGTAGGATATAAGAACATGTTCTATTTGGATATGACATTCCGAAATGATTGGGATTCTACTCTTTCTTTAACCGGAAGAACAGGATTCGACTATGAATCCGTGGGAGCAAATGCCATATTATCTTCTGTTTTTAAACTGCCTGAAGTTTTTAATTTCTGGAAAGTGAGAGCATCTTACGCCACCGTTGGATTAGGTTTGCCAGCCAATATATCAAATGCGATGGTGGAGTATAACAAAGCTTTCTCGTACGGGGTGGATGCCGGAACAATTGTATATCCTAAAAGCTCATTTGTAACCGATCCCCGTTATTCCGACCTGTTTCCTAAGCCGGAGCTCAACAAAACTTTTGAAGCCGGAACCGAGTTGAGATTATTTAAAAACCGATTGAGTTTTGATATCACTTATTATAACTCCAATGCCACCAATCAGTTATTGGAAACTACAATCGCTTCCAACCTAGGTGGTATCCCTTCAGGGTCTTATTATATCAATGCTGGAAAGATAAGGAATACAGGTTTTGAATCTTCCTTGTCTTTCAAAGTTTTCAATACAGAAAAATTCGACTGGACAACCACATTAAACGGATCTGCGAACAAAAACAAGATCGTTGAATTATTTCCTTCAAGTTTAAACATTCCGCAGGATCAGCTTTTTGCCTTAACCGGTGGTGGAAATTATACCAAGCTTAAGCTCGGCGGTTCTTTTGGGGATATTTACGGAATCAAATACCAGAGAGATGATCAGGGGCGCATCTTAGTTGATGAGAATGGTGTGCCACTGGCCACTACAAATAACCTCAGCTATTTGGGTAATCCGAACCCTAAGTTTATTTTAGGGTTCAATAACGCCTTCAACATTGGTAAATTAGGAATTTCTTTCCTTATTGACGGGAAGTTTGGAGGTAAAGTTTTATCTCTTACAGAAAAAGCAAATGATTTGTATGGTGTAAGTAAAGCTTCTGCCGATGCCAGGGATGCCGGAGGTGTATCTATCCCAAATGCAGTATATGCTCCGGGAACACCTTTGGCAGGGACCCCCTATAATGGGAAAACTGATGCAAAGGCATACTATAGTGCCGTGGGAGGAATCAATAATGGGACAGGGATTGATGAAGCTTATATGTATAATGCCACAACAGTACGCCTCCGCCAGGCTTCAATTTCGTATACTTTTGATATCAATTCAAAATATATGAAAAATGCAACCGTAAGCCTTGTTGGTACCAATTTGTTCTTCTTCTATAAAAAAGCTCCGTTCGATCCTGAACAAGTATCCGGAAATACTCCCGGCGGAGTGGGAGTTGACTCGTTCGGATTACCAATTACCCGATCTGTGGGATTATCATTAAAAGCTAACTTCTAATTTTACAAAAATGAAAATCAATAATATTAAGGCATGGATGCTCGCAGCAGTTGCATTGATCTCCGCTACCGGATGTACCAATGAACTTGACCGATATAATGAAGAAAAGCTGGGAGGTCCTGAAAACTTTTATGCCGACTTTATCGCAATTGTTAATCCTCTGAAATCTATGCAACGGGGGCTCCAGTCAGATTACCAGTTATACCCTAATCTTAGTGCCGATATGTACAGTGGTATGTTTAGTACTGCTACACAGTTTAATGGCGGGAAAAATAATCTTACCTATTATATGATGGATGGATGGAATAACAGGATTATCGCCAGACAACAGGATATTTTCAATTATTCTATCATCATTGACAATGCCGCCAAGAATAACTATCCGGGAATTGATTTTACGGCAACATTTGCCGTAAAAAAAATACTGAAAGTGATCACAGCTGCCCGGGTTTCAGACAGTCATGGCCCTGTAGTATATAGTAAATACGAAACACCGAACCCAAACGGAACTACAGATTTCGATTCTCAGCAGAACGCATACAATTATTTCATCAATGACCTTACCGCTGCCATTTCTGATTTGCAACATGTAAAGGCACTGCCTGACACGGAAAATATAGAAGATAAATCTACACTGCAAAAGGCAGATTTGGTTTATCAGGGAAATATTGCCCAATGGGCAAAGCTGGCCAATTCTCTTAAGCTAAGACTGGCTATGCGAATGAGCTATGCTGATCCCGCAAAATCAAAACAATACGCTGAAGAAGCCCTTGCTTCACCCGCGGGACTGATTACCGATAATGCCGATAACGCTTTGATTAGTGTGGGACAATCTGAGCTAAGTTTCATTATCTATTCCTGGGGAGATTGCCTGATAGGCGCACCTTTGATGGCCTATATGAATGGATATAATGACCCAAGGCTTCCTGCCTATGCTATCCCGGCAACAGACAATGCCGTTCAGGGGCAATATATCGGAATACGGCAAGGAATAGATTTGCTAAATGGAAAAGCAACCTATGGCGGCTTTTCTCAACCACAGGCCAAATCCGCTGTAGGGGATTATTTTTCAGCTACTGACGGTAAACTTAAATTATTTACGGCAGCAGAAACCTGGTTCCTCAAAGCTGAAGCCTCATTAAGAGGATATGCAGGTGCAGGTGATGCCAAGACCAATTATGAAACCGGAGTAAAACAATCTTTCGGCGAATGGGGTAAAAGTGCTGATGTTACAACTTATCTTGCCAATACCACTGCTACTGAAGCTCCTTATATTGATCCCAAAAATGCCATGAATAATGTCCCTTCAGGAGATCCTCAGCTGAGTACTATTACCATTGCCTGGAATGATACTGATCCTATCGAAAGAAAATTAGAAAGAATCATTACTCAAAAATGGCTGGCACTTTATCCGAACGGACCTGAAGCCTGGGCAGAACAAAGAAGGACAGGATATCCGATCTTATTTAAAATAAGGAAAAATGATAGTGGCGGATTGATCAGTACTGATGAAATGATCAGAAGGATTCCTTTTACAACTGATACAAAAAACTCACTTTTTAATTATTTACAAGCTGTACAAACACTCAACGGCCCTGATACAGGAGCAACAAAATTATGGTGGGATAAAAAGCCATAATCTAACCCATCGAAGAAAAGAGGTCAGCATCAGACCAGATTGGCCTCTTTTTTTAACATCTTAATGAAATGGAGAAAAACAACCCTGAATCTATCTCGATAAATCCTATCTTTTGGATCTCAACACTGTATTTTGCAATGGGGGTACCCTTTGTTACCATTAATGCAGTCTCAGGGATCATGTATAAAGATATGGGAATCTCAGATTCAAAGATCACATTCTGGACGGCCCTTATTATGCTTTCCTGGACATTAAAACCTCTTTGGAGCCCTTTTCTGGAGATCTATAAGACCAAAAAGTTTTTTGTTGTTTTCACCCAGTTCGCAATAGGAATTTTGTTTGCCCTGATCGCATTAAGCCTTCCTTTGCATGATTTTTTCAGATACAGTATTGCCCTTTTCGCCATTATCGCCTTTTGCGGGGCCACGCACGACATTGTGACAGATGGCACGTACATCCATTTCCTGAACAACAAGGAACAGGCAAGATACATTGGCTGGCAGGGGGCTTTCTATAATCTGGCCAAAATCATCAGCAGCGGTATCCTGGTTTATTTCGCAGGGGTTTTGGAAAAAAAGAACGACGTCACCCATGCATGGATGATCATTATGGGGATCTATGCCCTTTTATTTTTTGCACTGGCAACCTATCATTACCTGATTTTACCAAAAGAAAACCGGGTAAAAGCATCAGATGAAAAAAAAACCAAAGAAAATGTCCGCAAAGAATTATGGGAAGTTATCACCTCTTTCTTCACAAAACCTAATATCATCTGGTCTGTATTGTTCATTATCCTGTACCGTTTTGCGGAAGGGTTTGCCATAAAAATTGCGCCTTTATTTTTCAAGGCACCCAGAGCCTCGGGAGGCTTGGGGCTGTCTACTTCAGATATAGGAATTATTTATGGTACTTATGGCTCGGGAGCATTCATTTTAGGCTCCGTTCTGGCCGGATACTTCATCTCTGCCCGTGGTCTGAAAAAATCATTGATATGGCTTTGCTGTGCCTTCAATATTCCGTTTGTAGTGTACGCATTGCTGGCCTATTACCAGCCTGTCGACCTGCTTCCGGTAAGTATTGCCATTATGATAGAATATTTCGGTTACGGATTTGGGTTCGTGGGGCTTACCCTGTATATGATGCAGCAGGTAGCACCCGGCAGGCATAAAACCGCCCATTATGCATTTGCATCCGGGATTATGAATCTTGGGGTAATGCTTCCCGGCATGTTCAGCGGCATGATCAGTGACTGGATCGGGTATAAGATGTTCTTCATCTGGGTGCTGATCGCTACTATTCCTGCGTTTGTCATTACCTCACTGGTGCCGTTCACCTATCCTGAAGAACAAAACGAACATTAATTCAATTATCAACAATCTCAAATAAAAGTAAAATAGTATATGACTTCTCAATCAGTAATGATTCCTTGGCAGGACCGGCCAAAAGGTTGCCATGATATTATGTGGCGTTTCTCCGAAAATCCGATCATCAACAGATATGCAATTCCCACATCCAACAGTATTTTCAATAGTGCGGTTGTCCCTTTTGAAGACGGTTTCGCAGGAGTATTCCGGTGTGATAACAAAGCTGTTCAGATGAATATCTTTGCAGGCTTCAGTAAGGATGGCATCCACTGGGAGATCAACCATGAGCCTATCGAAATGAAAGCAGGAAACACCGAAATGATCGAATCCGATTATAAATACGATCCCCGCGTAACCTTTATCGAGGACCGCTACTGGATCACGTGGTGCAACGGATACCACGGTCCGACCATTGGGGTAGGTTATACCTTCGATTTTAAAGAATTTTTTCAGTGCGAAAATGCTTTTCTGCCATTCAACAGGAACGGGGTCCTTTTCCCGGAAAAAATCAACGGTAAATATGCCATGCTGAGCCGGCCGAGCGACAATGGCCATACCCCCTTTGGAGATATCTATATCAGCTATAGCCCGGACATGAAATACTGGGGAGAACACAGGTGCGTAATGAAGGTAGCTCCTTTCGAGGATAGTGCCTGGCAATGCACTAAAATAGGAGCCGGACCGGTTCCCATAAAAACAGACGAAGGGTGGTTGCTTTTTTATCATGGAGTGATCAATACCTGCAGAGGGTTCCGATATTCCATGGGAGCAGCATTACTTGATCTTGAGGATCCTTCAAAAGTATTGTACCGCACCCGGCCTTATTTGCTGGCTCCGGCAGAGCTCTACGAGCTTACAGGAGATATTCCGAACGTAATTTTCCCTTGCGCCGCTCTGAATGAAGGTGATAAGGTAACGGTTTATTATGGTGCGGCAGATACGGTAGTAGCCATTGCCTTTGGATATATCTCGGAGATTATTGATTTTATGAAAAACAATTCAATTTAAATTGACTAAATTGTAGAGATTTATCATTGCTCTATTTTGGAATGATTATCAGATGATTTGTATAATGTTTATCTTGCGGCATTCATAATGAACAGATTATTATTTTTAGTTACAATTGGGTTAATGTTGACTTCATTGTGTAATGGACAAGTATTTTTCTCACCCAATCATCAGTTATCATTAAGTTTTTCTATAAATGATAAAGAAGAACCCATTTATAAGCTCACTTATAAAGGCAAAGTGGTTTTAGATGACAGTAAGCTGGGATTTGCAATTAACAGTCCGGATTCTTTTGCCCAAAACTTCAGGATTTTATCGGTACAATACAGTAAAGATAATCAGGTATGGAAACCCGTTTTAGGGAAAAGCAGCGAAATTACGGATAATCATACTGAAATGCTCGTCAGTTTGGAACAGAAGAAAACCCTGTGGAAACTCGATATCAGATTCCGGCTTTTTGATGATGGCCTCGGCTTCCGATATGAGTTTCCGGTTCAGGAAAATCTGAGACATTTCAGGATCCTTGACGAGGCCACTTCTTTCAATTTAGCCAGAAATGACAAGGCATTCTGGATACCTGCGGATTATGATACCAACGAATTTCCTGTTACCACATCCAAGCTCTCCGAAATAGCCGGTCTGATAGATGAGGTACGAAAAGAGCCGTTAGCGGCAAAAAGCCCTGCTACTTCTTTAGCGGTTCAGACCCCATTGATGCTGAAATCTGATAACGGGCTGTACATCAATATTCACGAGGCGGCTTTGGTGAATTTTCCGGTAATGGCATTGAATGTTGACGACAAGAGATTTATTCTGTCCGCTCATCTCACCCCTGACAGAAATGGTGATAAAGCGTTTATACAGACAGGCTCCGTTACACCGTGGAGAACAATCGTGGTAAGTGATGATGCAAGAGATATTTTAGCGTCCAATCTTATTCTGAACCTTAATGAACCTTCAAAAATAAAGGATACATCCTGGATAAAACCGATGAAGTACCTAGGAGTATGGTGGGAATATTTTACAGGAGGTGGCTCTACCTGGGCTTACACCGATAATCAGGATATTGTCATTGGCAAGACCGACTATACCCGGCAAAAACCCAACGGCCATCATGGAGCTAATACAAAACATGTAAAAGAATATATTGATTTTGCGGCAGAAAACGGATTCGATGCCGTTCTCGTAGAAGGCTGGAATGAAGGCTGGGAAGACAATCAGGCCTATGTAAAAGAAAAAATCTACAGCTTTACAAAAGCCTATCCTGATTTTGATGTGACCGAATTGAGAGACTATGCTAAAAAGAAAAACGTCCAGATCATCATGCATCATGAGACAACTTCTTCCGTCATTGATTACGAAAAACAGCTTGATAGTGCTTTCCGGTTTATGAAAGATAATAATTACAGTGCCGTAAAAACAGGATACGTAGGTCCGATCATCCCGAGAAGCGAATATCACGACAGCCAATGGATGATAAACCATTACAATTATGTGGTGGAAAAAGCGGCAGAATATAAAATAATGGTTAATTCCCATGAAGCAGCAAGACCAACAGGCCTGAACAGGACATTTCCCAACTGGATCGCCCAAGAATCCGCGAGAGGGACAGAATTTGAATCTTTTAACGGTAACCGGCCAGACCATACCACCATATTGCCTTTCACAAGATTAATGGGTGGCCCCATGGACTATACACCCGGAATTTTTGAAGGAGACCTTTCCGTTTATGGTAAGAACAAGGCAAAATTAAGTACAACACTCGCCAAACAGCTGGCACTGTATGTGGTAATGTACAGTCCATTACAAATGGCGGCAGACCTTATTGAAAACTATAAAAAGTATCCGGATGCTTTCCGGTTTATCAAGGACGTTGCGGTAGATTGGGATGCATCCTATGTTTTGGAGGCAGAACCGGGAGATTACATTACCATTGCCCGGAAAGCCAAAGGTAAGAGCGAATGGTTTGTGGGAGGGATCACAGATGAAAACGCGAGACAGGCGGTAATAGATTTCAGCTTTTTACCTAAAGGTAAAAAATATACCGCTGTTCTCTATAAAGACGGTAAAGATGCAAGCTGGAATAAAAATCCGAAAAGCTATACCATAGAAAAAGTAAATGTGCAGAATACAACCAGACTCAATGTGAACGTTGCGCCGGGAGGCGGATTTGCCATAAGCATAAAATAAGGGTGAAAGGTTCCCAGAAATATCAGAAACAATAAATAATTTTGATAAAACTGGAATATTGTCCATAAAAATAATAACTATATAAATGACCACAACTGTTATTAATAGAAGCGTTAAGAAAAACAGGAATATTAGCGTGAAAAAGATATCAATCCTTTTTATGATAACTCTGCTTTTTCAAACCGGAAGATCACAGCAATCTAAAAATGATATTCTTTCCTGGGTAGACCCGTTCATAGGAACAGGCGGCCACGGGCACACGTTTCCCGGAGCCACCACACCTTTCGGGATGATCCAGCTCAGTCCGGATCAGAATACCAGAAGCGGCGACTGGGACTGGTGCTCAGGATACCATTACAGCAGTAAAACCATAATGGGCTTCAGCCATAACCACCTTAGCGGAACAGGGTGGGCGGATCTCGGAGACATTCTGGTGATGCCTACTACCGGAAAAATAAAGATGATCCCGGGTACTGAGGAGAACCCTGAAACAGGCTACCGTTCCAGATTCAGCCACGAAAGGGAAACCGCATCACCAGGATATTATTCCGTAATGCTTGACAGCTATGGAATCAAGGCAGAGCTTACTGCCTCTCCGAGAGTTGGCTTCCATAAATATACATTTCCGAAAAGTGAAGAAGCCAACATCATTGTCGATCCTACCAACAAGATCTTCGGAAATGTCAATCACACGTTTGTAAGCATAGAAGGCCAAAATAAAATAAAAGGCTATTGCTACAGCAATGGCTGGGGAGGCAAAAGATTCGCCTACTTCGTGATGGAATTTTCCAAACCGTTTAAATCTTATGGTGTATACGCTGAAGGAAAAATAAAAGATAACGAAAGATTTGCCCTGGGCAAGGATGCCAAAGCCTTTGTAAGATTTTCCACCCGGCAGGATGAAAGCATTGAGGTAAAAGTATCCCTGTCACCGGTAAGCATAGAAGGAGCACAGCAAAACTTTGACAGTGAAGCCCTGAATGTGGATTTTGCAAAAGCCAGAGAAACCGCACAAAATACATGGAGGGACCTCATCAGCAGATTTCAGGTGACCGGAGGTACGGATGATCAGAGGAAGATTTTCTACACGGGGGTTTACCATGTTTTCATTGCTCCCAACCTCTACATGGATGTCAATGGAGATTATGTCGCTGCCGAAGAAAATATGAATACGAAATGGTTTACCAATTACAGCACTTATTCTTATTGGGACGGCTTTAGGGCAACTCATCCTTTGCTTACCATCATGGATCAGAAACATACCCGGGAATTTGCCAATTCCCTGATCAGCAGGTATACAGACCGTAAAGATCATATGCCGATATGGGAGCTTTGCGGGTATGATAATTTCTGCATGCTTGGCTATCACAGCGTATCAGTGATCTGGGATGCCATCTCTAAGGGGGTGCCCGGTATTGATGCCGAAAAAGCATTTGCTGCCATGAAAGATGCATCCTTAACGGATAAAATGAGCAGCAGCGATGGCGGCGGAGGCCTGAATGACTATATCAGGCTAGGATATTCCCCATCGGAAAACGGAGCCTCTGTTTCAGCAACCCTGGAGTATTCTTATGATGACTGGTGCATCCTACAACTCGCGGAAAAGCTGGGAAAAAAGGAAGACATTGAAGTTTACAAAAAGCGCTCAATGAATTTCCTGAACACTTTCAATAAAGAAAACAACCATTTCTGGCCAAGACAGAGAAACGGACAATTCTTACCGGATTTTCCTTTGAATGACTGGAAAAAGCTGCAGCCTCACTGGGTTTCCGGGAATATATGGGCCTATGATCTCTTTGTGCCGCATCAGATCGATGAAATGATCAGATTGTATGGAGGGAAAAAAGGATTTGAGGAAAAACTGGATAAAACCTTTACTGAAAAGCTGCAAATGCAGGGCGAGCAGCATGTTGATATTTCAGGATTCATCGGCTCCCTGGGATTCGGAGATGAGCCGGGACATCATGTACCCTATCTTTACAACTATGCGGACGCTCCCTATAAAACCCAGAAAATGCTAAAATACATCCGTGACAATATGTATGCTGCAAAACCGGACGGCATTGTCAATAATGAAGACTGCGGGCAAATGTCAGCATGGTATATTTTCTCTTCATTAGGGTTCTACCCTGTTACACCCGGTAAACCCGTTTATGCCATTGGCGCGCCGCAATTTCCGAAAGTCTCCTTACAACTTGAAAATGGAAAAACCTTCACCGTTATTGCCGATAAAATATCCGATAAAAATATATATGTTCAGAAAATATACCTGAATGGCAAGGAATTCAACAGCTGGGAGATCAATCACAGCGACATCATGAAAGGAGGTGAGCTGAAATTTGTAATGGGAAGCAGACCCCATAAGATAAATAATATAAAATAATGAAATAAAAGTATCTATGGAAAGGAGAAAATTTATAAAAACAAGTGCACTGGCAGGAGCAGGATTGCTGTTTACCCAAAATGCCTTTGCAAAAAGCTTTAATACAGAAGAATTCCCTGTGGTACGGGTTCCCGAAAATAAAAGACATTTCACCAGCGAAGCGGTAGAAAATGCCATTGCGGCTTTCAAAAAGAAAGTTAAGAATAAGGAACTGGCCTGGCTATTTGAAAACTGTTTTCCCAATACATTGGATACCACTGTTTTCTACAAAGAAACCAACGGAATACCGGATACCTACGTTATTACCGGGGATATAGATGCCATGTGGCTCCGTGACAGCTCAGCCCAGGTTTTTCCTTATCTGCAGTTTTCAAAAAAAGATGAGAAGCTCCATAAGCTTATCTCCGGAGTCATCCGCAAACAAACAGAATTTATTCTGAAAGATCCGTATGCCAATGCCTTTTACAATGATGAAAATAAAATAAGCAAATGGAAAGAGTATGATCATACGGATATGAAGCCCGGCACCCATGAAAGAAAGTGGGAAATCGATTCCTTATGCTATCCTGTTCGTCTGGCTTACCATTTCTGGAAAACTACCGGAGATACAAAACCTTTTGATGACAAATGGTTACAGGGGATCAGACTCACTTTGCAGACTTTTGTGGAACAGCAGAGAAAAACAGGCTTAGGCCCGTATAAGTTTGAACGAACAACAGCGTGGGCAACGGACGGAATCCCAATGGGTGGCTATGGCTATCCTACCAACCCTGTAGGGCTCATTCATTCTATGTTCCGCCCAAGCGATGATGCTACCATTTATGCCTTTCTGATCCCTTCTAATCTGTTTGCCATAGTAAGCCTCCGTCAGGCCGCAGAAATGGTTTCACAGATAAAAAATGAAAAAGCCCTAGCTCAGCAGCTGAACAATCTTGCTGATGAAGTGGATGCCGCTGTAAAAAAGTATGGAATCTATGACCATCCTGAATATGGAAAAATATATGCGTTTGAAACCAACGGGTTCGGAAGCTACAACCTTATGGATGATGCCAACTGCCCCAGCCTGTTAGGATTACCTTACCTTGATGCCGTGAAGCCGGATGATCCGGTCTACCAGAACACCAGAAGATACGTATGGTCAAAAGATAATCCGTTCTTTTTCAAAGGTAAGCTGGCCGAAGGAATCGGCGGTCCTCACATCGGACTGGACATGATCTGGCCGATGAGCATCATCATGAAAGCCCTCACCACCAAAGATAAAAAAGAGATCAGGTGGTGTATAGAGACCCTGCAAAAGACCCATGGAGGGACAGGGTTCATGCATGAATCCTTTCATAAGGATAACGATAAAAAATTTACCCGGGAATGGTTTGCCTGGGCAAATACATTATTCGGAGAATTATTATGGAAAACCTATAATGAAAACCAGGACCTGCTGGTATAAGCCTGCATTTCTTTCTGAGTGATTCTGATAATATGTAAATATGTAAAGTCAAAAGAATGAAAAAACAATAGTAGTTTCATACCGCCGGAACGGTATTTAATGTCCCGGGAAACAGCAATACGGATGTCCGGTATGCCGTTGCTGATAATTTCCTGATTAGCATTAAGGCTCCTGGAAATGGACAACGAAACTGAAGGAAATTATAACCTTCCCAAGAGTCTTCCTGAATTGTTCTATTGAACAAACATGTGATTGGCCAGAAAAAGACCTGTTCATACTGATTTATAAAGCGGCCAGAACTAAATGACAATCATTTCAAACAGTTATAAAAAAACAAAAAAATTACATTATGAAAAAAAAATTAACATTTCTCGTATTGATTTTCCTGATTCAGGCGAAGTTCCTGATCAATGCTCAACCACTTAATCCATTGGGTGTATGCTATGTGGAAGTCAACAGCAACAATATCCTGAATGTAGGATCTTATACTCTGCAAAACAGCCATAAACAGCTCTTTGATGTCGCCATTATCTTTGCCGCCAATATCAACTATGATGTTTCCAAAAACAGGGCTTATGTTTCTAATAATAACAATGTCACGAAAGTATTGAACGACGTTAACACCTATGTTAAACCTTTGCAGCAAAAAGGGATAAAGGTATTGCTGGATATTTTGGGAAACCACCAGGGAGCCGGTATCTGTAACTTCCCGAACCAGCAGGCAGCACGTGATTTTGCCTTACAGATCGCCCATACTGTATATACATACGGACTGGACGGCGTAGACCTGGATGATGAATATGCCGGCTACGGAAATAACGGAACCGGGCTACCTAATGACAGCTCTTTTGTCATGCTTCTTCAGGAGCTTAAGGCTGCAATGCCGGATAAACTGATCACTTTTTACTACTACGGTGAGGCCATATCAAGGCAGACCTATAATGGTGATAAAGCAGGAAATTACATTAATTACAGCTGGAATGCCATGTATAGTACCTATAGTGTGCCTAATGTTCCGCCCCTTAACAAAACCAAACTTTCTCCCGCCGCAACCTGGATAGGTAATACGCCGACCTCTACTCTGGCGAACCTGGCAACCAATACTAAAAATGACGCCTATGGCGTTTTCATGTGGTACGACCTGAAAGGGAATAACGTGGCCAATTATCTGAGTACGGCATCAAACATCCTATACAACGAAAATACACAGCTCAGCGGCCAGCTGTATTCCTGGACCGAGGGAGCCACCTGTAACCCGCCTTTAGGTCTTGAAGCCACCAATATCACAGGAACTTCAGCTAAATTAAACTGGACGGCCAACGGCTCCCAGACTTATAATATCGATTACAAGCCGGCCAACTCAAGCACATGGATAAATGTTGCAACCCATTATTCAGGGAACAGCATTGTCATCAATAATCTCACCTTAAACACAGATTATGACTGGAGGATACAATCCAATTGTTCCGCAACGCTTACCAGTACCTATATCTTTGCACCACGATTTAATACAGGAAACGGATGCGGAACTCCGGAAGGTTTAACGGCCGGAAGCTTTCTTGGTAATACGGTCCAGCTGTCCTGGAATGCGGTAGGCGCATCATCTTATAACCTTCAATACAAGACCGCTGCTGCAACCACCTGGACCGAGATCCAGAATATTCCTGCCAACACTTACACACTACAGAATCTGTCGGAAAATACCAGCTATGTATGGAAAGTGCAGTCGGTTTGCAGCCCGGCCAATTCCAGCGCCTATTCCGGTGAGGCAACATTTAACAGCGGCTTCAAGCCTGTACAAAGCCCGGGACCAAGATCGCTTGCTTTTAACGGCAGCACTCAATATCTTAACGCAGGACAATTTAATCTCAGTGGGAATGCTTTGACTTTCGAAGGCTGGGTAAAAGCAAATTCGTTCAAACCTTCTTTTCCTTATATTTCATCAGTGATCGGTATTGAAGTGGGAGATAATAATTCGGCAATGCTGAGATTTGGTGACGGTAACCTTGCCAACAATAAATTACAATTCATCTTAAGCTTCGGAGCCTCCCAGGTAAAGCTCAACAGTAATACCGGACTGAACACAAACACCTGGTATCATATAGCCGCTACCTATGATGGTGCATCCATGAAAATCTATATCAATGGCAACCTTGATGCAAGCTATGCCGTTACAGGTAATTTCACGGCAAACGGAATCCTTTATCTGGCAAGGAATTATGATAATTCACGGGCATTTAACGGTCTCCTGGATGAATTCAGGGTATGGAAAAAAGCGCTGACAGCACAGCAAATTGCAGGCAACATGTGTAATGTTGCAGCCGACTCGCCTGATCTTGAAGCCAACTGGAAAATGGACGAAGGCAGTGGCAACGGAGCTTTGGACTCTACCCCTAAAACCCATTTTGCCACCCTCGTTAATATGTCAAATTCCAACTGGAGAACAGACGTGCCTTGTGGTGCTACCCCACTGTCTGTAAGGAATGTTGCTCCTGTAAAAGAAAACGACGTTTATCCGAATCCTGTAAAGGAAGGTAATGACATTTACTTTAAAACCAGTGACAGCGCTGCCAGCAAAGTACTGCTGTACAATATTTCCGGAAAACTGGTAAAAAGCCAGGATATCAGCAGAAATACCGCAACGATAAATACACAGGGACTTACCTCCGGGGTTTATCTTTACAATATAACTTCCACAGACAACAGGACCATATCTTCCGGAAAAATAATTGTGGAATAATATTTAAAATCAAGGGCCATCAATACATTATCGGTTGATTGCCCCTGAGCAGACTGACAGACAAATTTGAAAGCAAATGCAAACAGGTGGAATGATGATGAATCGTCCGATTTAAGGATTAAAATAGAATGAGACTCCATTTACACCATTATTTTACTTTCTTATTTGTCTGTCTTTTAGCTGCAAAAACTGATCGCGGAGAAACAATATGAAAAATAATACAAAGAATAAAAAAAAATATTTTAAACTTGCTTATCAGAATTGAACAATATTCAAGTTTAAGAAAAGCTGAATAATTAACAAGACCATACAATGAAGTTTTTATTTTCAACTTTTTTCCTTTTTTTCAATATTTTGGCTTTCAGCCAGAATTTGTCTCCCGTAGATTATGTTAATCCTTTGATGGGAACCCAGTCTAAGCCCTCTTTATCCAACGGGAACACCTACCCTGCCATTGGGCTTCCCTGGGGAATGAACCTCTGGACGCCACAAACAGGTAAAATGGGTGACGGATGGGCTTATACCTATGATGCAGACAAAATAAAAGGATTCAAGCAGACGCATCAGCCATCACCATGGATGAATGATTATGGGGCCTTTGCCATTATGCCAGGAACAGGAAAGCTAAAATTCACGGAAGAAGACCGGGCAAGCTGGTTCAGCCATAAGGCCGAGATCACCACACCCTATTACTATAGTGTTTATCTGGCTGACCTCAACGTGACTACCGGGATCACCCCCACAGAAAGGGCGGCATTTTTTAAATTCGATTTTCCTGAAACGGACAGTGCCTATGTGATTATTGACGCATTAGACAAAGGGTCTTATATCAAAATTATTCCTAAGGAAAAGAAAATTTTAGGCTATACCACCAAGTATTCCAGAGGAAAATACCAGAACTTCAAAAATTACTTTGTTATTCAGTTTGATAAGGATTTTGATTTTACAACTACCTGGAAGGATGGTAATTTTATAAATAATCAGCCGGAAATTTCCGGTGATCATACCGGAGCCGTCATAGGTTTCAGACTGAAGAGTAAGGAAACCGTGTATGCCAGAACAGCTTCTTCATTCATCAGTTTTGAGCAGGCTGAGCTGAATCTGAACAGGGAAATAGCAGGGCGAAGCTTTGAACAGGTAAAAGCCGACGCCAGAAATATCTGGAATAAAACCCTGGGAAAAATCGAGGTAAAAGGAGGTACAGATCAGCAGATCAGGACATTTTATTCTTCCTTGTACAGGACCCTGTTCTTTCCGCAAAAACTTTATGAGATTGATGCGGGAAACAGGATAAGACACTGGAGTCCTTACAACGGTAAGATATTGGACGGAAGGATGTTCGCCGGAACGGGGTTCTGGGATACTTTCCGTGCACTATACCCTTTTCTGAATCTGGTTTACCCAAGCATCAATGTTGAAATGCAGGAAGGGTTGGCCAATGCCTTTAAAGAAGGAGGGTTCTTACCTGAATGGAGCAGTCCCGGCTATTCTGACATCATGATCGGGAACAATTCCGCCTCTGTGGTAGCCGACGCCTACATAAAAGGACTTCGTGGCTACGACATTGAAACGCTCTGGCAGGCGGTAAAGCATGGAGCTGCCAATGAAGGACCGATGGATGCCGTAGGCCGTAGAGGGGTACAATATTACAATAGCCTGGGATACGTCCCTTATGATGTAAAAATCAATGAAAATGCTGCCAGGACCCTGGAATACGCTTATGATGACTTTGCTATCTACCAGTTGGGGAAAGCTCTGGGAAAGCCGGCTTCTGAAATTGATATTTACAGGAAAAGAGCTTATAATTATAAAAACCTGTTCGATCCGGAATCAGGGCTTATGCGGGGTAAAAACAAGGATGGAAGCTTCCAGTCTCCCTTCAATCCTTTCAAATGGGGAGATGCCTTTACGGAAGGAAACAGCTGGCATTATACCTGGTCCGTTTTCCAGGACATTAACGGACTGGCGAAACTGATGGGTGGCAAAAAGAAATTTGAAGCCAAACTGGACGAGGTTTTCTCCCTCCCGCCAATCTTTGATGACAGCTACTATGGAAGTGTCATTCATGAGATCCGCGAAATGCAGATTATGAATATGGGACAATATGCCCACGGCAATCAGCCCATCCAGCATATGATCTATCTGTACAATTATGCAGGAGCCCCGTATAAAACGCAATATTGGGTCAGACAGGTCATGGACAGGCTCTATCATGCCACACCTGACGGCTATTGTGGTGATGAAGATAATGGCCAGACTTCGGCATGGTATGTATTTTCGGCCTTAGGATTTTACCCGGTTACGCCGGCAACAGATCAGTACGTTCTGGGTGCCCCGTTATTCAGAGAAGCGACTATTTATCTGGAAAACGGAAATAAGATTGAAATAAAAGCCCCCGGAAACAACACCGAAAATATATATGTAAAATCATTGAATATGAACCGTCAGCCTTATTCCAGGAACTGGCTTAGCCATAAGGAACTGATGAAAGGGGCCGTTTTGGAATTTCAGATGGACAGCCGTCCTAATAAAGAAAGAGGATCACAGGAAAAGGATTTCCCCTACTCCATGTCGAAGGAGTAATCATTATCCTGTCTGTTAAACGAATGAATTTGTTTTTAAGATAACTTAACCTAGAAAAAGCTATATGAGCACAGAAAAAAAAGAAGTATTTGATAAAGTGGAAAAAATGTTGGCATCACAAGGCTTTAATGTAGTAGCCAAAGACGATACCAGACCTTGGGGAGGCTTCTTTGTGATTGAAGAAAATCAGGCCCAGGATTTTGCCAACCAATATTTTGACGGGATTGATGTGGAAAGTCTGAAAATAGGAGGAAAACTAAGCCCGAAGATCCTTCTTGTGGCACCGAACGCCAGATTAAGCTGGCAGTATCATCACCGCAGGGCCGAAATCTGGCAGGTGGTTGAAGGCACAGTTGGAATCAAAAGAAGCAATACGGATGAGGAAGGTGAACTGAAACAATACCATCCTAAGGACCAGGTAAAGCTTCAGCAAGGCGAAAGACACCGGCTGATCGGACTGGACGACTGGGGAGTGGTGGCTGAAATCTGGCAGCATACCGATGCTTCCCACCCCTCAGATGAGGATGACATTGTCAGGGTACAGGATGATTTCGGCAGATAATACGGATGAGAAGAGTCCCATTTAAGATTTAAAAAAAATAAAAGCTCCCTTTTTCGGGAGCTTTTTAGTCATTATGCGTAGGCTGATTTATTCTGCAAGCACCAATACAAGATCTTTGCAATGTTTCTGGCATCATCCACACCTCTGTGGTGGGTTCCTTCGAGGGTGAGGCCCAGCACTCCCAAAGCCCTGGCCATTCCCACACTTTTCCGGATCACCGGATTCAATCTTCCGAATAATGTTTTCACATTAATGTGGTCATCACTCATAGGATAGTCCAGGTAAGCCTTCTGGCCTGGTTCCGGAGCATGTTTACATCATAATTCCCATAGCTTGCCCAGGTCAGGTTTTCAGAATGGTATTCCGCTCTCAGGATATCCAATGCATCTTCAAATAAGACACCTTCTTCATCCAGCATTTTTGGCGTAATGGAGGTAAGCCCGGTACAAAACGGACTCACTGTTGAGTACTGTGGCTTCACCAGGATCCCTTCGCTTTGAGAAATCTTACCGGTCTCAGCATCCATAATGCATACTCCTATTTCAATAATCTCGCTTTCCTGGCCCCTGGGTGGCCGGCCGTCCCAGCATGTGGCTTCAAGATCAATAATTAAAATTTTATCTGTTGTTTTCATAGATATCGTTTTTTTTAAAAAACATCGAAACAGTACTAAAATTTTCCGGTAACAGAGGATACCCTGCTTTCCCGCATCATTCAGATTCTAATGAGTGTACTGTGACGGAAATCTTCTGATAGAGCATACACATACATTACCTCCATCTTAGTTTTATTTCGCTAAACCATCATATCAGCACAATTGGAACTTGCAAATGCAAAAGGCTTGGCCTTAAACACGTATCCCATCCCCAGAATATATCCCATAGCATCTTTCAGTGCGACATTGGATTTGAAATCCGGATCGGTATTAATATCCGCATGCACTTCCAGCTCTACCCCGTAAGTATCCAGAACGGGACAAATAGCGTAAGCGATCTCTACGGATTTGTTCACCTCATTCAGCATTCGCTCCTTGATACTGAGACTTTGTATTTCTCTTTCTTTTCTGATAAAGGTAAACGCTCCTTTTCCTTCACGGATAAACACGACCGCCGTAGCGTAATTAATGGCCTCACCATAGACGTGGGAATCTGACCCCACACAAACTTTCAGCCGGTGTCCGTTAGCCTGTTCACGGATGATGGCTTCTTCCACCAGCCGGGTGATAGGTTTATGGAAAAAGTTTCCATTCATGTTCTGCCATGTTTCTTGTTGCGTTTCCATTTTTTACCTGTTTTTTAAGTTTCACATTTTATATTGTTCATAAACATATTGAGAGCTATAAGTTACACATTATGCGTTCCGGATCCCGAATAATCTCATTAATAATTTTTTACCATTCAGTATTCTGCGGAACAGACAGGAATCGAACCTGTACCTTAGTTTTCAGATTGGCATGTCAACTCATATACCTTTCTTTCCGCTTTAAGCCTTATCTGAAAGGTTATTTTTGTAGGAAGAGGAATGAACCCCTGAATCCTGAACCAAATCAAGGAGTCTGCCATTCCCGTTAAAAGGTTGGAGAAGGCTTGTCTATTGATAAACTATGCCTGTTAGTAATGTATAAAGATCTTCTGCGCCTGA
Source organism: Chryseobacterium gossypii (assembly GCF_041361455.1). Classification (NCBI taxonomy): domain Bacteria; kingdom Pseudomonadati; phylum Bacteroidota; class Flavobacteriia; order Flavobacteriales; family Weeksellaceae; genus Chryseobacterium; species Chryseobacterium gossypii. The sequence goes on from NZ_JBGCUR010000035.1 coordinate 22,040, forward strand.
CAAACCCTTCTCTTCCCATTTACCTGTTATATATTCTATGTGAGCCAGTATACCGGCTGCTATATTGTAACCGACTGATCAGGAATCGAACCTGAACAACAAGAGTACATTTCCTGCATGCTGCCATTACATTATCAGCGATTGTGGAAGCAGCAGGATTCGAACCTGCTCAGCAATAAAGCAACAGATTTACAGTCTGCCCCGACTCTCCGGCTTCGGCGTACTTCCTTTTAATGAGCCATGAATTATCCTTCATTGGAAGGAAAAGCAGGCCTGTTTCCTTTTAATCTTAAACAAGCCCTGTTCTCCAGCTTTCTCATTTTAGTATTTGAGATGGTTATGGGAATCAAACCCACTCAGCTTACGCAACGGTTTTGCAGACCGCCCCGACTCTTCAACTTCGGCGAACCATCATATTATTTGTCAGCCATTTTCTATTGCTAACTTTTTGATTTTCCGGAGTAAGGAAAAGCTTGTCTGCATTTGTGTTTTTAATTAAAGATCTTCTGCGCTCAGACAAACTTTTTCTCTTCTCCTGAAACAATTACTATTCAGCTCAATTGCAATTCCGGAAGATCCGGATTTTCAACCTGGCTTAGCAAACCAGTTTCATTGAGATACGAAATCTCAGATTTAAAACGCTCAACCTCATAAGGCAAGCTTTGTCTGGAAAATAGGATTCGAACCTATGACCTCCCGCGTCCAAGGCGGGCAAACAACCACCGTTATCTTTCCAGTTTACAGGTTCAGCTTCCAATTTCTTCTCCGAGAGACAGTCAGATCCGAAATTTTCAGTGAACCTTTGCGGTTTATGGGGTTATTGACAACCTCATCTTTATCAATTTCATACTTTATCGTAATCCCGGCAGGAACCGGGCCTTCAGCTTTGGCTTAAAGATCTGTCCTTTCAGCCGTCAGCGATAGTTTACAGATTTCTCCGGGAACCCTGTTCTCCGTTCCACAGGCCGGCACACCAGCTAAAGAAACCATAAAAAAAGCACCTCATACGGAGGTGCTGTATATTTTTGACGTATCGGGTCATAAGACCTACGTATATAAACACCTTTTATCAACAAATCCGCTCTCATTAAGACACACAAATCCTTTCGGCTCCTGTCCGTACACTCCTGAACTTTGATTGAATATGTTAAGTAATTGTTTCATTTTATTTTCTGTTTATGAGTTCTGAAAACGGTTGCTTTCAATTTTCGGTTGCAAAGTAAATATGAATTTTTGAAACATGCAAATATTTTTAAAATACAAAACATTGAAAACCAGATGATTACAAGCTAATTTTAATAAATAAAAGCCCTGTCCGCAATATTTTGCAGATATCCAAATTACCTAAATGACTGTCTCTCACCGGGTTATTAATCACTCTTATTTATCGTATTAAAATTTCATCACTGATTAAAAATTTTCAATTTTCTGGTTATTTTTTTTCATTCTAAATAATTTCCTGCCTTAAAAGCATCAAAAACGCCCCGGTAACCGAGGCGTTTCTGCTGTATTTTGATTAAATTTTTACGGGTTTAGTGTAAATAATTTCCAAAGCAAGCACATTTCGCCTCATTCCATATCATCCCTTCATATCCGAATAGTCCCTTTATTGAAGGGATTTCGCATAGATCTGCATTGATATGTGCTCTTTGTGGTTTCATAATTTTATTAATGCAAAGATAATTTTTTTTCCTAATTAATTGTTAAAAATCAGATATCCAGATCGTCGAGCTCCCCGAACAGGTTTTCCCGGCAATCATACAAACTTTTATATTCGGATGTTGCACTGACCACTATCTCTTTCGCCTCTTCCAGGGAAAGAAACGGAAATATCTCTTTTATTTTCTTTACGGCAATAAGAGGCATTTTACCTTCCAGCATAATTTCATTGACAATTTCAAATGCTTCTTTATTTTCGTATTTCAAATGACGGTATTTGTTTATATTTTCCATCTCAATACTTTTTTAGACCTGATTCTGATTTTTGATTAAAGACTCTATTCCCCTGTCCCAACAAAAATAAAAACTATTTATGAGAATAAGTTTTAAATTATATTCATAACCGCAATTTGGTTTGAATTATATTATTTTGCATACCGGGATCTTTTATTTAATAAGATGGTTACAAAAGCTTAAGGTTAAGACCCGTGTGGTTCTTTTTTCATTTTTCTTAAATTATCCTTCCCCTGTGGTCTTCTGATTACTTTCAGGCTAAAAGTTATTATCTTTGTCCTCATTTCAAAATACAATTATGAGTATCCACATCAGTGCCCAAAAGGGAGAAATTGCTAAAGTAGTGTTACAGCCGGGGGATCCGCTCCGGGCGCAGTATATTGCCGAAAATTATCTTGAAAATGCGAAGCTGGTAAGTAAGACAAGAGGAATTTTTTATTATACCGGCCATTATAAAGGTAAGGAGATTAGCGTGGGAGCAAGTGGAATGGGTTTTCCGAGTATCGGTATTTATTCTTACGAGTTGTTCACAGAATACAATGTGGATACCATCATCAGGATCGGTACTTGTGGTGCCTATACGACAGATCTGAAGCTGTTTGATGTCCTGAATGTTGAGAATGCTGCCAGTGAAAGTACATATGCCCGATATGCCTGGGGAATTGAAGATGAAATCCTTTCCCCTCAGGGAAATATTTTTTCTGTCATTAATGAAACCGCAAAAGAATTGTCTTTACAGACAAAAACTACCCATGTCCACAGCAGTGATATCTTTTACAGGAAAGATCCGGATATTCCCGCAATTGCAGTAAAATACAAATGTCTGGCTGTAGAGATGGAAGCTTTCGGGCTATTTGCCAATGCCAAGCATCTGGGAAAAAATGCGGCAGCCATCCTTACCGTTTCTGACATTATCCCGACTCATGAGAATATTTCAGCCGATGAACGTGAGAAAGCTCTGAGGCCAATGATCGAGCTGGCTTTGGAATCTGCATGGAGAAGTATATAAGGATCGGATTAATAAGAGTATTAAAAGAGCTTTACAAACCATGTAAAGCTCTTTTTGTATCTGCAAAATACAGGTTTAGCCACAATTTTTACGCAATGGAAATTACCATTGTCAGTCATTGATAAAAGCCTCAAGGAAGCCGATCAGCTGCTTACCACCGTGTCCCCATCGTATACCATGGCCTTCTTTTTCCCTGATCTCGTAAACCAGTTTATGCTTGTAATGATAGAAAACATTCCACCAGGTCTTATTGGCAATGATATAATGGATTTTTTGCATCACGTTTTCCTGCTTATGGCGGTTACTACCTTTCACTTCACCCCAAAAACGGAGGTCCCTCCGGCCTGCATGTTTTTCCCAGGCCCTTTGGGCAACGGTAATTTCAGTGTTAAATGGTTTCAGGCAGCTTTCTATTAAGACCTCTTTAAGAGGCGGGATCGCATTTCCATCACGGATGCTCGCAAGGGTGATCCGCTGTCCCAGAATGTTCAGCCAGTGCTCAAACGGAATTTCCTCCAGGTGTCCAGCAATAATCTCTCCGGTCCGGTTACTTTCCAATAGGCTGATGAACAGATTAAAACTTTCTTCCCGGCTGATCTTTATCTCTTCCTTAAAGTATGGCAAATCCCAGTCTAAAGTTTTATCCTTAAATCGCCGGAGATTGTTATTTAATTTTTCAAGATGCTCTTCCGCCAATATATTCCCGTACTTTTCTTTCCAGGAATCGGATAACAACGGGCTGTATTTTTGAAACGGATCCATCTAAGCGAGAATATTGATAATCTTCCGGAAGATAAAGAATAATTTCCATTCATCATAATCCTCGCTTTTACAAGCGTTTATTGATCAATATTGATCGAATTACCGGTTTAACAGACATGCCTCAACTTAGATAATTTATATCTTACTGTTGTAATTTTCCAAAGTCCGGAAGCCTGGTTATTCTGACTTATTCGCTCCAGGGAGAGTGCAGAATACAGTCGCAAAAATTCTTTCGCTCAAAATTCGGGATCATGAAGGCACATACGTCCGCTTTGATATTGCCAAAAGTAGTATCCGTCTTGTGCTTGAACCCATCAAAAAACACAGGAATTATTTTTTTCTTGAAATCATTTCTTGGAAAAGCTTCAATAATCTCGTTCCTGTGCTGCTCGCTTAAATGGTCATAACCTTCCCCCATAACGTCAAGCCCTACACCGGAATACATCAGGGCGACTTCATTTTCTTTATGTTCGGCAACTCCAATGGTAGTGTGAAGGGCTATGGTATCCCAAACCAGCTGCAGTTTATCCTTCGGAAGACCGTGGCTCCTCAGAAAATCTCTTGCCGCATTGGCTCCGTCCACCTCAAATCTCAGATCGGGACTGCTGTAATGGGGCACCAGCCCGAGGTCATGAAAAACGGAACTCACATACAGGAGCTCCTCATCATATTCCAGATTCTGTCTTTTACCGTTTAACGAAGAGAAGAGGAAAACCCGTAAAGAATGGTTATAAATAAACTCCGTACCATGTTCCAGTAAGAGCTCAGTAGCCTCTACAGCAATTTTACTGTCGGGAATAGTAATTCCGGCTACACTTTTTAATCTTTTGACTGACATATATTTTAGTTTTATGTGATACAAAAATATATGGTCGCAGCTTTTCACGGAATGTCAGAATCTTCTCTTCACCTGCCAATATTTACAAATATTCTGCGATAGTCTGCCGGATAAACACCCGTATGCTTTTTGAAGAAGTGGCTGAACTGCTCAGGGGTACTGAATGACAGCTCATAAGCTATTTCTTTAATGGTACCGGCAGAAAACTGAAGCAGCCTTTTTGCGCCGGCGATGATCTGTCCCGCGATAATTTCTTTTGCTCCTTTTCCTGTTTTTACCTTACAGAGATATGACAGTTTGCGTGGTGTAACGGCAAGCTTTTCCGCATAATGGAGCACATCATGCTTTTGATCATATTCCAGGCTTACCAGCTCCAGGAATTTACGGTATATACGGTTGTCATAATCATCGATTCCCTGATCTAAGGAAGGTGCAAGGTTGGCCAGTTTAATCATTATAATCTTCAGGCAGGCAGCCATTGCATCCAGCTTATTCGGATAGTCTTCTTTTTCAAATTCGTTCTGCAGGATCACCATAATGGCATTCAGCTCCTGAAGGTCTCTTTCCCGTAATGGTATTTTTTGATGCAGGGCTGTATCATTGAATAACATTAGTTTGCAATTGGATGCGCTTGCCGGAGTCTTCTCCCAAAAACAGTCACCGAAGCTTATCTCAAATCCCGATATTCCGGTTTCTGAAGAAACGGAAAACACCTGGCCTTTTGATATTAAAAATATTTCCGATCCTCTGATATCAAACACCTTATGGTCAATAAGAATTTTCCCTTGCCCCTGATGAATGATAAATATCCGGTTGTAGGTGACATTTACCAGAGGCATGGTATGAAACGTAGTGCTGCACAACCTTCTGACTTTAAACGAATCTTTTATTTCCTGATCCAGGACCAGAGTATCTTCGGAATACATTAGTTTTTAATATTGGGTTCAACGAATCAAAAATATTTAAGAAATATCGTTCAGATCAACCAAAGTTAATTGAAAGGATGATTTTGTATTTATCAAAATATCAATTGGCATAATTTAATGGTTTCAGTGAGGGTATAATATGTATTGCAGCCATATTGCCTTTGAATGATGTTTATCGTATATTGGCATTCCGATATGTTTCAGGACACCATCTTCTAATATGAAATTTAATGAAATACGAACCTAAAACACTGAACAAATGGGCAATATGGATCAATCTGATATATTGTCTTTCCCTGATAACCGTAGCTTTTTCAGTTTTTGTCTTTGATTTTGAGGATACGGTTTTTGAAGTTTTAGTGTATATTTTTTCTTATGGTATGCTTTTTTTAAGTTTTATGAATTGGGGGATATTTATCCGGGGAATGATCCACAAGACCGTATTAAGGTATTTCGTGCTGTTTTTTGCCTTGCTGTACTCATTGGTCATTTTGGGATCATGGTATTTATTCAAGGATTTTTGTGTGGTATGTTGAAGTTCAGTATTTTTTCTATCTGTAGAATACCACATAATACTTCACTTACGGATCGTCAAGTGCCATAACGATTAAACGGATGCATCAGTTTAGTTCAGGATCTCATTCATTTGGGTCAGGATTATCGGTTTTCCATCGGTTACCATAATTGTATGCTCATGTTGGGCCATATATCCGCCCATATTGCCTACCATGGTCCATCCATCCTTAAGCTCTATGGCAAGGTTGGAGGATGTTGAAATAAATGTTTCAATGGCCACAACGGAATTTTTTCTGAACCTCCTGGAGTCGAACCGGTTTCTGTAATTGAGCAGCTCGTCAGGCTGTTCATGCAGGCTCCTTCCTACACCATGCCCGCCAAGGTTTTTAATTACTTTAAAACCTCTTTTTTTGGCCTCGGTCTCCATAAGCGATCCGATATCCGCTATTTTTACGCCTCCTTTTATATTATTGATCGCCTTTTGTAAAATCTCTTTAGAAGCATCAACCAATTTTTGATGCTGATGGATATCTTTCCCAATAACAAAGGAACCTCCATTATCTGCCCAATATCCGTTAAGTTCGGCAGAGACATCAATATTGATCAAATCTCCCTCCTTCAGGATCCGTTTATCTGTAGGAATACCATGGCAAAATTCATTGTCCACGCTTATGCATGTCCAGCCCGGAAATCCGTAAGTCAAATACGGTGCTGATTTTGCGCCAAATCCCGACAGTATTTTAGCTCCGTATTCATCAAGGTCTTTTGTCGTCATGCCAGGTCCGGCATACTTAATCATCTCCCTTAAAGTATAGGCAACCGCTTCACTTACTTTTTGCATTCCGATGAATTCAGATTCATTTGTTATTGACATAATCCTGTTTTAATTGTTTATATTCTAACTACTTCATTATGACAGCATATAAGGAACTGGCTCAGTAGTTATGGGAGTTGCAAAGTTAAGGAATTAAAAATTCTTGTCTTCAACAGAATATGTTATAAACGACATTATTTCATAACAATAAACATTCTGCAATCTTTTGAAGGTTTAAAATCAATATATAAACCATTTATTTATTTCTTATTCCATTTCTAAATTACAAAATCCATTACGATCTATTAATCAATAATTAAAAATTATTATATTAGATTAACTTTTAACCGAGTATTACTAAATAAAATTTATGAAATCATTACAATTTATTTTTTTCTTTCTTTTGATTTGGTCAACGGCTAAATCTCAGGCACCTGCCGTTCAATGGCAGAAATCTTTAGGAGGAAGTTTCATGGAAGAATCTCCGGATATTCAGCAAACTTCTGATGGCGGATATATTGTTGCGGGAGCTTCGGCGTCTGTCAACGGAGATGTTACAGGGAATCATGGCAACCGTGATTTTTGGGTGGTAAAGCAGGATTCCAACGGAAATATTCAATGGCAGAAGTCTTATGGCGGAAGTGGTATAGACAAGGCCTATTCCGTTCGTCAAACCACAGACGGAGGATATATTATCGCAGGGGGCACAGAATCCAATAACGGTGATGTTTCGGGGAATCATGGCGGTAGTGACTTCTGGATCATAAAGACAGACGCGAATGGAAACCTGCAATGGCAAAAAACTTTCGGAGGAAGCGGGTATGATATAGCACAAGCTGTTCGTCAAACAACTGATGGAGGATACATTGTTGCGGGTATTGCTTCTAGCAATGACGGTAATATTTCGGGATATCATGGTGTAAGAGATTATTGGGTAGTAAAAACGGACGCTTCCGGAAATCTGCAATGGCAAAAGCCCCTAGGTGGCGAGAGTACTGACGAAGCAAGCTCCATTGAACAAACACCAGATGGAGGATATATTGTTGTAGGGACATCCAGTTCTATGGGTGGTGACATTACCGGAAACCATGGCAACGGTGATTTTTGGGTAGTAAAATTGAATACCCAAGGAAATATCCAATGGCAAAAATCTCTTGGCGGCAGCAATACGGATAAAGCATCTGCCGTACAGCCAACTTCTGATAATGGCTATATTATTGCAGGTTCATCCATTTCCAATAATGGTAATGTTAGTATGAACCACGGCAATTTTGATTATTGGATCATTAAACTGAACAGTACAGGAAATTTACTCTGGGAAAAGTCATACGGCGGAAGCTTATATGATTATGCCTTTGATATTAAAAATACTTCTGACGGAGGATCTGTTGTTGCAGGGTATTCACATTCTTCAGACAGAGAAGGAGCGGTAAGCTTTGGAGCTAATGACTATTGGATCATAAAGCTGGACCCATCCGGATATATGGATTGGCAAGCTACCTTCGGAGGGCTTACGGATGATTATGGTAAATCTATCCAACAAACTTCTGATGGAGGCTATGTCATCAGTGGATATTCAGACGCCATAACAGGAACTCCCGGAAACTATAATTATTGGATCATTAAACTCGGAGGACAGCTTGATGTAAAAGAAACGATGAATATGAACAAAATTTCTTTATATCCTAATCCCGCTAAAGATTTTATCTATATTGACAACCTTCCAACCGAATCTACAGTGACAATCACTGATATGTCCGGAAGAACATTATTCTCCCGGGATTATAACGAGAAGAAAGTTTCAATCGGGACGTCTCAATTGACCAATGGCGTCTATATAATCCAAGCAACAAATAAAAAGACCCTTATCTTTTCCAATAAGCTATTTATTAAGAAATAAGTTTCCGTATTGGACCAAATAGAGTTATATTGACTTTATATAAGCTATAAAAAATATGGGAGTTGTATGGAAATAAAAATAACCTTGACCGTTTTTGGTCAAGGTTATTTTGTATTAAAGATTGGTTTAATTTCGGTAGTATTGTTGTAAAGCTGGTTTTTGAATTGTCATTATACCGTGGCCAGTACATTATTGTTTATTACTATCAGAAACGGTAGCATCACTAATGATTTCAGGAAAGTTGGGATGTTGAATATTAATTTTTCCCT
>NZ_JBGCUR010000036.1:0-27674 GCF_041361455.1 Chryseobacterium gossypii
TTCTATCAATGTACCACAAAAATATAGATACCACACGACAAAACGCGGCGTATATAATTAAAGATGAAAAAATTTTAAAAAAGTTGGAAAGGGGCTTAAATAGGGGTCAGAGTAGAAAAATTATTCTTGTTGTCAAGTTCCTGTTTTCTTTTTCTGATAAAATCTGTCGGCCTTATTCCGTTGATTTCATAAAACAGGTCTGAAAAATTCTGTCTGGAAGCAATACCGCATTCTTTGGCCAAAGTTTCTATTCCATATTTCAGATATTCCCTGTTCTCAAATAACAGGGTGGTAATATAATTGATCCGGAGTTCGCTGAGGTACTTATTGAAATTCATTCCTTTACAATCGTTAATCACTTGGGAAAGGTAGTTGGAGTTGGTCCCAAGCTGGCTTGCCAGCTTGTTAATGGTCAATCCTTTTTTAGTAAACTCTTTTTTATCTTCAAAAGCCTTCAGTTTTCTGAGCAATTCTTCCACCTTACTTTCATCGAGTCCTGTTTTCTTTTCTTCTGTTGTTGAAGGAGATTTTTCAGCAGACATACTCTGCTGCATTGTGAACTTCTCTTCCAGCAGGATATATTTTTGCTGGATTTCCTTTTCCTTTTTATATCTCACCCCCAATAAAACAATCAAGGCCACGGCCAGCACACTTAAGATCATAATAATAATGCTGCCCCAGGAATTGGCCCGTTCCAGTTTATTTTTCTCATCCAGCAATGTTTTGGTATCATATTCCTTATGAATCTTAGGGGATAAATAGATAAAATCCTTTGAGATAATGCTGTCAGCCTTTAAAAGCTGGCTTGTAAAGTATAATTGTTGTTCGTGATCCTTCTCCTTTTTATAATGATTAATGAGTATTTCATAATTTTCCCGCAGCTCAGGAAGGATAAACTTATGTTTCTGAAAAATAGAATCCACTTTTCTGAAATAAGAAATTGATTCTACATTATTTTTCAGACCGAGATAGCTTTTACCCAGATAAAAATAATCCACAGAAAGCCAGGAAAAATCTCCGCCACCTTTAATAGGAGCTACTGACCGGCTCAGGAAGGTGATTGCCGGCTTATATCTTTTATTTTTATAATCAGAAATTCCTTTGCATAATAAGAAATACCCTTTTTCCTGCAAATACTCCGGGTTGTCGGCAACTTCCTGAAGCCCTGCCTGTATGGCAGAATCCGCCTCCTTATCTTTTCCCGAATTACGGTAGCAGATAATCAGCTGGTGCAGACTGTTCAGATATCCTTTCTTATTATTATAGATCTCATTAGGATGTGCATTGGCTTTGGATTTAGGACGATAGTAGGCAATACATTTCCTGAACAGCTCAGAAGCTTCATCATAATATCCCAAATAGCTTTTAACAACACCTATATGGTATAAATTCTGAAATTTCAAAAAGTCATTACTGGTATTTTTGGAATATTCATAGGCTTGAAGATACTCATTAAGTGCCAGCTGAAATCTTTTATAGTGGTAATAATAGACCACTCCTTTTTCTATATATGCCGTGCTGATAAGATCCGGATTTTCAGACAATTTTGCAGCCCATACTGCACTATCCGCATATTTTAGCTTTAGTTCATTTGAAGAAGAATAGAAAACGCCGTCTTTATATCCCTGAACCATCCTTTCATAATCTTTTTCATTTTTGGCCTTATTTATGTAAAGCTGAACATAGGGAAGTGCCTTGGGATTGTTTTCTTCAATATTTTCATATCTCATTCTCAGTTTATAATATTCGCTATACCCTTTCTGAGAAAAAAGAGATTTAAAAATTACTATAAATAATATTAAAAATAGTTTTTTTATCACATTAATGATTATCAGGGCTAAGTTTTCTTACCAAAAATACATAAAATCAATGAATTTTTAATAAACGGCAATGAATTAATCATTACACTTTCAATATCAAACAACAAACACATAATACTCTGATTTACAAACTATTATAAATGTCTCAATTCATGAATTAGGACGTCTTAATTTCCGAATAGAGACAACAACTGTTTTTATATCTCATTTTATGACTATAATTTCGATCTCAGAATTCTAAGAAACAAACCTGGCCGGGATAACCTTTTAACTCTGAAATTTATGGAAAAGATTATCTCATTTAAAATATTTTTATTAGCTATTATGACCGTTTCTTTAACAGCGCTGACGTCTTGCAGACAGGATGATGAGAATGACTTTCAGCCTGCCATGGCAGGTATAACAGCCAAAACAGATCCTGAACCTGAGTCCGAAGGCGATACCGACAGCAATTCAGATCTTGAGGAAGATCCGCCTGTAAAAAACGGTACCCACTGGAGACATTAAAATTGCTTTAGCAACATAAATCAGAAAACTAAAAACCATGTAAATATATTATTTAGCTACAACTTTAAACTTTTCATGTAGGTAAATTCCAAAGGGTTCAGTATTTCACTGAGCCCTTATTTTATGTGCTTATGACAGATGCAAAAGAGATTGCCCGAAAAGGCAATCTCCATTTTAAACATCAAAATTTACAGCTATTTCCAACCTCCGCCTAAACTTTTATAAATATCCACTACTGTGCTCAGCTGCTTCTGTTTGGCCTCAATCAGTTCCATTTTCGCATCCAGAGCATCTCTCTGGTTTAAAAGGACCTCCAGATAATCTGCTCTTGAGTTTTTGAACAGCTGGCCGGCTATGTCAATAGACTGGTCCAAAGCCTGGGTTTCCTCGGCCTTTAGCTTATAATACTGGTCAATATTTTTCACCTTTGACATCAGATTGGCTACATCAAGATAAGCATTCAGAATCGTTTTATCATATTCATATAAAGCCTGTATCTGCCTGGCATCCGCTGTCTGGAAATTCGCTTTGATCGCACTTTTGTTGATAAGCGGCCCCGCCAGGTCTCCTGCTAAATTATATGCAATGGACTCAGGCATTTTTACCAGATAGGAAGGCTTAAAGGCTTCCAGCCCCAAAGCGGCTGAGATATCCAGTGAAGGGTAAAATTCTTTTCTAGCCGCTTCCACATCCAGTTTCGCAGATTTCAGTTCCAGTTCAGCCTGTTTTATGTCCGGGCGGTTGGCCAGCAACTGGGAAGGAATCCCGGTATAAACGGTCTGCGGAATTGTAGACATAAAGCTCTCCTTAGTTCGTATGATAGGTTGAGGATACCTTCCCAGAAGAGCATTAATCTCATTTTCTTTCTCCGTAATCTCCTGACGAATGGTGTATTCCGTAGCTTTTGATTTGGCCAGTTCCGCTTCAAACTTTTTCACGGCCAATTCTGTCGCGGCGGCAGCTTCTTTCTGTACTTTCGAGATTTCCAAAGCCTTTTCCTGAAGTTTTATATATTGGTGGATAATATCCAGCTGATTGTCTAAAGCCAATAGTTCATAATAATGATTGGCTACTTCTTCAATAAGATTGGACAGCACGAAGTTTTTGCCCTCAACGGTGGATAAATAATGGGCTATAGCCGATTCTTTTTCCGTTCTGAGCTTTTTCCAGATATCAACTTCCCAGTCGGCCATTAAACCGCCTTCAAAATTCCCCAGCGGATCAGGCATTTCTTTGCCGGGTTCTATTTCTGTGGTGGCATCCCCGGCTCCTTCGCTGGTATAACGCCCGGCCTTTTTTAATCCGGCCCCTATCCCCGCAGTGACCGTGGGAGACAGTTTTCCTTTTTTAGCAAGAACCCCGCTTTTGGCAATTTCAATTTCCTGAAGGGTAATCAACAGTTCCTGGTTGTTTTTTAAAGCCGTTTCAATCAATATCACCAGATTAGGATCGGTGAAAAACTGTCTCCATGGGGTAGTTCCGCTATTGGTACTGGCTTCCTGCTGTTCTTCCTGGTTAAAGTTCTGGGGAAGATTTTCCTTCACTTCATCTTTTATAACGGTTGCCATAGGAGCTTTACAACTTGCAAGGATGAGTGATAAAGCTACGGTTGTGATAATATTTTTAGTCTTCAAATTTTCCATCGTGTTGGTAAGGTTCAGTTTGTTCAGTTAAAGGGTTTTCTTCTTCATATCTCGCCAGCCTTGATTTTTCGGCAATTGTTCCGAAAATATAGTATAATCCCGGAATAACCATCAGTCCGAAGATCGTTCCTATCAACATACCACCGGCCGCTGCTGTTCCTATGGTTCTGTTTCCAACCGCCCCAGGCCCGGTTGCCACCACCAGCGGGATCAATCCGGCAATGAACGCAAATGAGGTCATCAAAATCGGACGGAAACGGATCGCTGCTCCTTCAATAGCTGCCTTAGCCACCGGAATCCCTTCTTCAGCTTTTTTCTGCACGGCAAATTCTACAATCAGTACCGCGTTCTTTCCCAGGAGCCCTATGAGCATTACCATAGCCACCTGTGCATAGATATTGTTTTCCAGACCTAAAAGCTTGAGACATAAAAAGGCTCCGAAAATACCTGTTGGTAAAGAAAGGATTACCGGTAAAGGAAGAATGAAGCTTTCATATTGTGCAGACAGAATTAAATAAACAAATCCCAGACATACAAGGAAAATAAATACAGCTTCATTTCCACGGCTTACCTCGTCTTTTGAAATCCCGGCCCAATCGATACCAAAACCTCGCGGGAGGGTTTTATCCGCTACTTCCTGAATAGCTTTAATAGCCTGCCCGCTGCTGTATCCCGGCGCCGGCGTTCCGCTTACCTCAGAAGAGTTATACATATTATGTCTCGTTATTTCAGACAGGCCATACACTTTTTCCAGTTTCATAAAATCTGAATAGGGAACCATTTCGTCCTTATTATTTTTTACGTATAATTTCAGCAGGTCGCTTGGAAGGGCACGGTATTGTGGCCCGGCCTGTACGATCACCTTGTAGGGTCTGTCAAAGCGGATAAAGTTTGTTTCATAGTTTGACCCGATCAATGTTGAAAGGTTGTCCATTGCATTTTCTATCGTTACTCCTTTTTGTTCCGCCAGATCATTATCAACCCGGAGCATATATTGCGGGAAACTCGCTGAATAGAATGTAAATGCGGAACCCAGTTCGGGACGTTTTTTAAGCTCGCGCACAAAATCATTGCTTACCTGCTCCATCTTATGATAATCCCCGCTGCCCGCCTTATCCAGCAGCCGCAGCTCAAACCCTCCGGCGGCTCCATATCCGGGAATGGAAGGAGGCTGGAAGAATTCAATATTGGCACCGGGAATATTTTTAGCTTTTTCTTCCAGCTTTTCAATAATTTCCGCAGCCGATTCCTTCCGGTCTTCCCAGCTTTTAAGATTGATCAGGCAAGTCCCTGAATTGGATCCCGTACCTTCTGTCAGGATCTCATACCCTGCAAGGGAAGAAACGGATTGTACCCCGTCAATATCCTCAGATTCCCTGAGAAGCTCTTTCGCAATCTGATTGGTCCTTTCCAGTGTAGAACCCGGTGGTGTCTGGATGATCGCATAGATCATTCCCTGGTCTTCACTTGGAATAAATCCTGACGGAAGGGAATTGCTCAGGAAAAAAGTACACACACAGAATATCAGGAGCAGGGGAAGCGTTATCATTTTCCGGGTTACAGTTTTGTTCAGCAGCTTTTCATATCTTCCAGCACCTTTTGTAAACAGGTTATTGAATCTGTCCAGAAATATCGTGACCGGAGTTCTTTTTTTAGCTTTTCCATGATTATTCTTCAGGATCAGGGCACACAATGCAGGGGTAAGGGTTAGTGCAACTACGCCCGAAAGAATAATAGATGATGCCATCGTAATGGAAAACTGACGGTAAAATACCCCTACAGGACCAGACATAAATGCAATAGGGATAAACACAGATGCCATCACCAGGGTAATTGCGATAATCGCGCCACTGATTTCATGCATTGCTTCTTCCGTAGCCTTTAAAGGTGAAAGATGCTTTTCTTCCATTTTGGCATGGACAGCCTCAATAACTACAATTGCATCATCCACCACAACACCGATTGCCATCACCAATGCAAAGAGCGAGATCATGTTCAGGGTGATCCCAAATGCGGACATTACTGCAAAGGTCCCTACCAATGAGACCGGAACCGCAAGAGCAGGGATCAGCGTTGAACGCCAGTCTCCTAAAAAAAGGAATACCACGATCGCCACCAGAACGAAAGCCTCAAACAGCGTGTGGACAACCTTCTCCATTGAGGCATCCAGGAACCTGGATACATCATAGCTGATCTCATAATGCATCCCTTTGGGAAAATTATTTTTCTCAAGATCCGCCATTAGCGTTTTCACATTCCTGATAACATCACTTGCATTGGAACCGTATGACTGTTTTACGGTAATGGCTGCGGAAGGCTTGCCGTTCAGTGTGGAATAGATATCATACATTGAGCTTCCGAATTCAATATCTGCAACATCTTTCAGCCTTACAAATTCTCCGTTGGGCTTCGCTTTCAGGATAATGTTTCCGTATTCTTTTTCGTTGCTGTAACGGCCCGGATATTTTAAAATATATTCAAAAGATTGTGAGCGTTTCCCGGAGCTTTCACCTGTTTTACCCGGTGAAGCCTCTAAACTCTGCTGATTCAAAGCTTCCATTACTTCATCCGCTGAAATATTGTAGGCTGTCAGCCGGTCCGGTTTCAGCCATATACGCATTGCATATTCACGGGTGCCCAGAATATCCGCAAAGCCTACTCCATTTACTCTTCTCAATTCAGACATCACATTGATATCTGCATAGTTGAACAAAAATTTCTGATCGGCTTTGGGGTCATCGCTATAGAGGTTAATATACATCAGCATATTAGGCTCTTCTCTGGTAATCTTCACCCCTTCACGAACTACCAGAGGGGGTAGTTTATTAACAACTGAAGATACACGGTTTTGTACATTTACCGCAGCGACGTTCGGATCTGTTCCCAGGTCAAATACCACCTGAATGGATGCTTCACCGTCATTCCCGGCATCCGAGGTCATATATTTCATTCCGGGAACACCATTTAAACCTCTTTCCAAAGGAATTACTACTGATTTGATCAGCAGCTCGTTGTTTGCCCCGGGATATTCCGCTGTAATATTCACTTTAGGCGGAGAGATAGACGGAAACTGCGTTACGGGAAGTTTTACCAATGACAGAATCCCTAAAAAGACGATAATCAATGAGATTACGATTGACAGAACTGGTCTGCGAATGAATTTCTTAAACATACTACTTCTTCTTTTTAAGAGCCACTACTCTGCTTTTAATTTCAATGACCGGATTACCTGTACCGGATTCAGATACCTGGTTTTCAGCTTCTGATCGTCTTTTACCTTTTGTACTCCTTCCACAAGTATCCGATCTCCTACTGAAAGTCCGGAAGCAACCACATACAGATCGGGCAGCTCATAAGCCACCTTTATATTTCTTGATCTTGCCACTCCGTTTTTATCCACAATGAAAACATATTTCTGATCCTGGATTTCGTAGGTGGATTTTTGTGGAATAATCAATGCGTTCTGGAGAGGTAAAGTCATTTGTACTTTTCCGGTCTGCCCGTTCCTTAAAAGTTTGTCGGGATTAGGGAATTTGGCTCTGAATGCAATATTTCCGGTTTCATTATCAAATTCTCCTTCAATAGTCTGGATCTCTCCTTTTTGTGGAAATACATTTCCATTGGCCATGATCAGATTCACCTGCCGGCTTCCTCTTTGTGAAACATGGGTTTGGTAATTCAAATACTCCGGTTCTGAGACATTAAAGTAAGCATAAACGTTGGTATTGTCAGACAAAGAGGTCAATAGATCTCCTTCGTCTATGAGGCTACCAAGCTTCAGGGGCAGCCTGTTGATGATTCCTGAAAACGGAGCTTTGATATCGGTGAATGAAAGATGGATCTGGGCGAGCTTCATTTCAGCATTGGCGGCATCCAGCTTGGCTTTTGCCATGGCTCTTTCATTTTTGGAAACAATATTATTGCTGGCCAGTGTACTTGCATTTTTTAATTCTATAGCAGCCTGCTCCACTTCTGCCCTGGCCTTCAACAGCTCTGCCTGGTAAACCTGTGGCATAATCCGGAACAGGGTTTGGCCTGCATGCACAAACTGCCCTTCATCTACATAAATTTTTTCCAGAAATCCTTTTTCCTGCGCCCTGATTTCGATATTTTTCACCGATTGGATCTGGGCTACAAATTCCTTATTGATTACAGTATCTTTTTTAACAGGGTTAGTAACCGGGTAAACGGCGGTTTCTTCCTTTTCTTCCTTTTTGCCATTGCAGTTCGTAAGCAACAGAAAAGTACTGAGCACGAGGCCTGTCGCGACTTTTTTCATCATAATTCTGAAATTATAAATCGTTTAATATTTAAATTGAAATAAGTTTACTGAGAGTATCTTGTGAAAATTCTTCACAAGCGGTAATAGGGATACTCTTCATTCCTTTAGGGATGAAATGAGTATGATCGGAAAAGGAATCCTAAATTCTGATCGAACGTATCAGAATGAATTTTTTTACTGCTGAAAAATTTGCAATCAGGCCATATACGGCAGGATTTAATCGCTTATAACGCAGTAATCCTAAAGAATAAAGAAGACCAAAAATACTTGCAAAGGCTGCAACGGTCTGTAAGGTATCAGACAGCTGGAAATCATTTTCATTAAGTTCCAGTGAGTAATTATCCGTATCATCCGCTATTTGCTGAATAGAAAGCTTTTCGTAGGTTTGATTAAGGCGGTTGACATGTTTAGGCATATGATGAGAAGTATGCCCCAATGGAGCATTCTGTAAAGTCCTGACATTTATTTTACTTTCCACTATGAATAGCAGAAACAGGCTTGTCAAAAAATATACGATATAATTTCTCATTTTGAAGTTGCAAAGGTAAGCTTTAGAAAGATAATTATTCTATTAGAGCCAAATATTCTGATACATATTAACAATATTTAACGCATCTTGAAATAATCTGAAAGCCGTCCTGTAGCTTAAACTGGCATATTTAAAATTGCCGTTAAGTCTACCACTATAGTCGGGCAGATGGGATGCGGGTTTCCTGATCACGAATTTAATTTTCCGATCTTTAAACCAGCATTTATATTATTATCTTTTACAGGATATAATATGTATAATAAATTTATTTATAAAAAATTAACACTATAATATTATAAAAATTCGTAAATTTATAAAATATTAACACCTTAATTCATGAAACACTTAAAAATCACTTATTACTATGAAAAAGTTTTTACAACTCTTTATTTCGGGCCTGATTGTCCTTTCTGCAATAGCGTGTAAACACCCCGGGAAAGAGCCTGAAATTACCCACCACAACGTTCCCGTAAGCACTGACGACATTAAAAAAGATGTCTTTGTTGATGATTTTGGTGACCGGCTGGAAGTGATTACTAATAATACAACCAATACGGTAATCATACATCTGGAGGGTAAGACCTATGAGCTCAAAAAAAATCCTGATCTGCCTGAATATTCCGCATCCAATGCAGAGTATCAGTATAGCAACGTTAAAGGGGATATCGTTTTTTTGAAAAAGGACATTGATATGGTTCTTTTCCACCACAAAAAAGCTTCAGCCTCCGGCAAGAATCAGGCCCCTGCTAAAATGGCATCTTATTAAACGAAAACCGGGTAAAAACAATAACTATGAAAAATTTATTTAATGTAAGCTTGTTGTGTCTGATCATATTTTCCCTGTCATGTATGAACAAACCTGTCTCTGCCTCTGCTTCGGCAACACCAGACCCTGTCGACATCGGAGGAAAAACCTGGAAACTTACTGAGCTCTACGGGCAACCTATACAACTGAAAGACCCAAAAAGGAATCCGTATCTTACTTTAAATATGAGCGATATGAGGTATGAAGGGAACGGCGGATGTAACGGCCTTAGTGGAACCTTTGAAATCAAGCCTGACCTGATGCGTATAAAATTTAACCCGGGAATTTCTACTATGATGGCTTGTGACGATCTTGATATTGAGAAACAATTCACAAAAGCATTACTGGCTACGGATAATTATTCTGTAAAAGGGAATATTTTAACTTTAAATAGGGCCAGAATGGCGCCTTTAGCTAAATTTGTACTCCAGAACCAGGATTCAAAATAAACTATCACCATATCATGCAAGAAGTGCTTTACCTGTAAAGCACTTTTTGTATTTTAATTATCGGGGTCTTGATCATTTATTCCTGTATAGAAGGTAGCAAACGAATAAACTGATATTTACCAGTACAGCAAAGGAATTAGACAGGATAATAGGAAGCTCATCTTTAAGGAAGCCGTACCACACCCACAAAGAAAGACCTGAAATAAGGACCAGCAGCATGATCCAAGAAATATCTTCCACGTTCTTTTCTTTCAAAACCTTAACCAGCTGTGGGATCATGGAAACAGAAGTTAAAACACCCGCCACAATGCCTAAAATATTTTCATTCATAGTCAGTATTCTATTCTTCAAGATAAGAAAATTTTTCAACTATTCTATCCTATTTTAGCCGAACCGGGTCAAAGACACCTCTGCAGGCAGCGGCATATCCGTTTCGATAAGATCGTATAAGCTTTGGGAAAAGTAGCAGCCGTTTAAAATCCCCCGGGCTCCCAACCCATTGAAAACATACAGATTTTTATATTCCGGATGTTCTCCGATAATAGGCCTCCTGTCTTTCACTGTGGGTCTGAAACCAAAATTCACTTCATCCAGCTCAAAATCATACGGATAAAATTCCGATAATCCCTTAATCAACTGCTCTACCGCCGAATCATCGATATGATGATGCAACTGTTCTCTGTCATAGGTGCCTCCGTAAAAACAGAGCCCCTCATCCACAGGAAACAAAAAATGTTTCTTCTTGATCGTAATATTTTCAGGAACCGGCTCGGACAGCTTTACTCTGATATGATGGCCTTTGTTCGGATTCACCGGTATCTCTGAAAAGAATGGATTTTCTTTCACTCCCATTCCTTCACAGAAGACGGTATTTTTGAAGGTGAAATCCTTGTATGATGATTCCGAAGTATCCAGCGCATTATAATCAAACTTTTCCCTGATGAGGTGAAAATTATCTTCAAGATAGCGGAACAGGTCATTGAAAAAACCGGAAACATCCAGTCTTGCCGACTGTTTAACCTTACCCGTATCAAAAGGGTTATTAACAATTGCCAAATGCCTGAAATCTTTGTCTAAAAAGTGCGTTAATTCTTCGTTTTCAGATTTTTTAAGCCAAAGGTGCTGTTCATTCTCATCGTGGAAGATTCTGTGGATCGGCGCGTTTATCAGATAATTTTTCCCGGTATAGGATTGTATTTCGTCAAGGGTCTTTTTAAGGAAATTAATTTGTTCCTGGGCTTTCCAGAAGGTTGTAAACTTTTTGAGAACAACAGGGTTAATGATGCCTGCCGAAACCCGGGATGCACTTTTCCTTCCTTCGGAAAACAGTTTAAAAGATTTATTATTCTTTATTAACCGGTGGGCAAAGAAAAGGGCGGCATAGCCATCTCCCACAACAATATAATCTACATTTTCCATAATAAAAAAACCTGAGTAAAAATACTCAGGTTTTGTATAAATATCAAGTGAAATCTAGTAATTCCACATATCATTTTCCATTTGAAGGATCTGCCCTTTGATTCTGTCACTCTCTTCAATCTGGTCATCGGCGTCTTTAGGGATATAATCTTTGATAACTCCGTCACCTAAGCCCGTTGATGATTTGTAGATTATAGAAGAAAATCTTCTTGCATTGATCAGATCATCAAAAGATAAGTCTGCAGATGAATTCTTTCTGTTGTAAACATAATTGTTAGCCAGAATATCTCTTGCATTAGGATAGTAGATCCAGAAAAGATCGATAAGCTCATCAGATCCCTCTAAAGGTTTACCATCAGGACCTATTCTTCCTACAGATGACGGGTCTGGTCCCATGGCAGCAATTCCAAGAGGTCTGTATTTCAACTCACCATTTCTCTTATCAATGTACCACATTCCCATTATTTTAAGAACTTTCACTTTATCCGTTGTCGTTCTGATATAATCGGTATACTGCTTTTTCTCTTCTTCTGTTAATTGTCTTCCGGAGTTAAGGATATCAATCGCCTGATCATCCAATCTCACACTTTCCAGTCTTTTCTGGATTCCTTCAGGGGATAATCTCACCGTAAAGTTTTCATCATCATATACTTCTGTAATCTTCCCGTTCAGGGCAGCATCCAGCAGCAACTGATATAATGATCTGGTAGAAGTGGCAAGAAGACCGTCCGGATTATCATAATAGAATGGCTGATTAATTTTGTCATTCATATCAATGATCTCCCAAACATACATGCTTTTCAGGATGTCTTTATCATCAACAAAACCATATTCCAAAGGTTTCACTGTTTTATCCACGATAGTATCTCCTATTTTCTGCTTATTCTCGTCTCTCATCTTTCTGAACTCCTCCGGAGAAGAGGCATTAAGAATAGTCTGGGAGAATACTAATCCCGAAACTAATACGAAAAGACTGCTAATATATTTTTTCATATGATTTACAAATTAATCTTATTGAACATTGATAATTACAGGTGATATTTCTTTAAGTCTTTGGTTTCCTAGACCAGTTGCAGTCGCCTGAATATCATAAATTTGAACTACATCACCAGGTCTTAGGTTTCTAAGCATTCCTTCAGCTTGTGATAAAGAGCTACCCTGGATCAAAGTACCTGCTCTACCAGGAAGTTTCATAATGAAACTGTTAACTGTGAATGAAACAGGGAAATCAAAGTCAGGTAATGTGGCTGTTACAATCTGGTTAGGGATCGAATTGGCCGGCATATAGTTAACCGCTTTTCCTCTGATTTGTCCCTGAGGTCTAGGAATATTCTTAATTCTATATTCAAATACCTGAGAAATCGTTCTTCCATGAGGATCCGTACCTGATAAGGTCAGCTTAACAACATTTCCTGTTGTAGGCGTAACATTCCATTTTCCAGGACCTGTACTTCTCACTGTAGCTCCCGGAGCAGATAATGACAATTTAGAATTATCAGCACCCAGGATAGATCCTGAAACAGGGTTCTCCAATCCTCTGTACATTACATTCATTTTATCAGCCGAAAGTAATAATCCTTGCTGAAGCTTCACTTCCTGCGGACCGGCGATCACATTATACGTATGCGTCCAAGGGAAAGTCTGAGGTTTTCCGGATGCGTCCGTCAAGGTAATGATACCTCCTACTTTATGCTCACCAAGGCCTGAACCTGAAATCGGGATGATACCTTTTCCGTTCTCCTGTCTGCTCACTCCTGAAATATTAATCTTATTGCTATTAGAATAAGTACCCAGCATTACAGTAACTTCAGCTTGTTTTCCGGCCTGAATATCAGTAGGTCCTGAAACAATCGGCTCATAGCTGGAGAATTTGATGCTCGCATCCACTTTCTCCTGAAGTAATAATGCCAATGCATCGGACTGTACATTTCTCGCATCATTCTGAATGATCTCCAGGTTAGAGATAGCCGCGATCAGAGGCTGATGGTAGAATTTATTCTGTAGCCATGTCTTATTATTCGGAGATTGTCCTTTGGCATATTCGGCAATCAAAGATTTATTGGCTCTTGCCACTAAATCTGCCAACTGAGGGTTATTTCCAAAGGTTGTATTGATATAATTCCTTACATCATCCATTTTATTTTTCAGGTCACCTGCTCCTTTGGAAGGAGAGTTTTCGTCCCCGTCCTTAAAGAAGTATTTTGTAGTGGCCTCATTATTGTTCAATGCAGAGAAATTCTCGCTAACATCAATAAGCTTTCCTGTTTTCGGATCTTTTTCTACAAACTCAGATTCTTTCTTCAATTTATCTTTGATCTGTTCAGCATGGGAAACCAGATCATTGATTTTTTGTTTCAGTACCTTATACTGCTCCCAAGGCTGGGCATAAGTATCAGGTACCTGCTGAGCTTTTGCTTCTAAAGTCTTCTCGAAAATATCCTCGTTCTTTTTTTCTGTTAACAAACGGGTTTCTCTCAATGATACTGTAGAATCGTAGTATGATCTGATGATCTCCGCATCGATATTTAGGGCCATCATAGCGATGAACACCAAATACATCAGGTTGATCATCTTCTGACGTGGAGTCTGTTTTCCTTGTGCCATTCTCTTTTCTTTGTTTTTTGATTAAATAGTTAAAATTAGAAATGGTTTAGGATTAAGACTTCATTGCAGTTAACATACCGCCATAAACTCTGTTTAAGTTGTTCAAATTAGACGTTAAACCTTGCAATTCCTGATTGAATTTTTCTGAATGCTCAATAGATTTTTGCATATCTTCCACGTATTTTTTAGCAAATTCTGCTTGTCTCTGACCATTCTCCAATTGCCTTGCATACAGGGCATTCATGCTTTCCATGTGTTGAGCTGCTTTGTTTAACTGGTCATTATATTTATGAGTAGAAGCTGAAACGTCCACAGTCTGATTGATCTGGTCTACAGAGTTTGAGAATTTATCAATTCCTGATCTTAATCTTTCAAATAGCTGAACATCCAGTTTCGCATCTTCTAACATTTTATCTAATTTGCTGGAAAGTGAATTTTCCAATTCAGCAAACTGAGCTCCGTTATTTCTGGCACTGATATTAGAGTGCAGCGGGTTTGGATTGGCGTGCTTATCCAATAATTCAGGATAAACATTTTCCCAGGCATAAGATTCCTCGGTTTTAGGAGGGTCGAATGCGAAAATGATAAAGATAATCGCTTCAGTGATAAGCCCTACTGTAAGGGCAACGTTACCTGTAATAGGCCCCAGGTTGATGTGGGTGATTTTAAGCCAAGCTCCAAGAATTACAATTGCAGCACCGAACGAATAAAAGAAATTCATCCAAGCATCTTTAGTCTTAAACATATAAGTCAGTTTTTTTTAATGTTAAATAAAATTTATTGAAATAATTTTGTCCGATGATATAATTATCTGCTAACTCTTTTTGGTTTAACAGCAGCTTCAGGAATATCTTGTACTGTTCTGAATCCGATATAGCTTCTAGCCGAATCTTTTCTTTCCCAGTCTCTGGCACCTGTCATCAGTGCATAGCCTACATCTTTCCAAGAACCTCCTCTTACGGATTTTCTTGTATCTGTTTCATCCTTAGCAGAAGGGTTTAATGTAGAAGAGAATCCGTATGTAGAATTGTTATATGGAGACAATGTCCATTCAGCAACATTCCCGGCCATATCATATAGCCCAAATCCATTTTTCTTAAATTTCTTTACCGGAGCTGTATATGTGTAAGTACCTTTTTTATCGTCTTCCATATAATTACCCCTCTTAGGTTTGAAGTTGGCCAGGTAACAGCCTCTGTCGTCCATTAAATAAGGACCTCCCCAAGGATAGGTAGCATTCTGCATTCCTCCTCTTGCGGCATATTCCCATTCAAACTCTGTAGGAAGACGGAACCGCAATGGTCTTTGTTTTTTTCTTTTCAGGCTTTCGTTGTAATCAGACTTTAATTTGGATCTGAAGTTACAATACGCTCTTGCCTGATCCCATGTTACCCCTACAACCGGGTAATCTTTATAGGCTTTATGCCAGAAGTATTGTTCAAATAAAGGCTCGTTATAGGCAAAGTGGAAATCTTTTACCCAAACCGTGGTGTCCGGATATACAGCGATACTTTCACTTCTAAGGTAGTTTACTCCCCTATCGTTATCAGCAATTGCAGCATCCATATCACCCCATCTGTAAGTATATTTAAGCTTACTAACATCTAATATTCTTTCATTACCCATTCTGGAAGATGCAGGTAAATACATTGATTCCAAAACTTCAGCGTATTCCACATCCGGATATTTTGAAGTATTCCAGTTCAAAGGAACTTTCCAGTCTAATCTTTTACTTGGGTCATATCCTTCGTCTTCTCTGCCTCCCTGTCCTTCTAAATATTCCTGATATGGTGTTAAATTTTCTTCTTTTTGCGCAAGATATGCATAATCTCCTATGCTTGTTCCTCTTCCTCTTCCTTCACCACCTTCTCCGGCAGCTTCAGCAAGAAGAGTTCTTGCGATAGAATCTCTTACATAATTGATAAATACCCTGTATTCTGCATTAGTAGTTTCTGCCTCATCCATAAAGAAAGAAGAAACAGTCACTGTTTTTAATGGTGTTTTTTCAGGAGTGTGTGTTGGATCCTGATCTGCAAGACCAGCAACAAATGATCCTGCAGGAATTGCAACCATCCCGTATGGTCTTTCCGCAACAAATGATTTAGTTTTTTCTCTTGGTATCAATTCTCCTTTTGTTCCTGGTTTCCCTATAGAAGATCCACCACCACCTGAACAAGATACCGATGCTACCGACGCAGACAATAATAAAAGAAATATCCTTTTCATGTTAATTTTTATAATTAAGCCGTAAATATATAATTTTTTTAAGAAACTTTTAAGATTTTTTTTGAAATAACGAAAGAAATCTAAATTTATTTTATTTACAAGTATTTTTTATTCCACAGTTACTGATTTTGCCAGGTTTCTTGGCTGGTCTACATTCGCTCCTCTGTATACAGCAATATAGTATGCTAACAGCTGTAAAGGTATTGATGCCACGATAGGTGAAAAGCATTCTGAGGTCTCAGGAATCTCGATCACATAGTCGGCCATAGCACTTACCTGCTGATCTCCTTTATTAACCACAGCGATGATTTTTCCTTTTCTGGCCTTGATTTCCTGCACATTGCTCACAATCTTATCGTAATGCCCTTTTTTAGGGGCAATGATAACAATCGGCATATTCTCATCGATCAAGGCAATCGGGCCATGCTTCATTTCCGCAGCCGGATATCCTTCGGCATGGATATAAGAGATCTCTTTTAATTTTAATGCGCCTTCCAAAGCGGCAGGATAGTTGTAGCCCCTTCCTAAATAAAGGAAATTGGTTGCATTAATGAAATCCTTTGCTATATTCTGGGTCAGTTCATGGGTAGCTTCCAGAACATCTTCAATTCTTTTAGGAATAGAATCCAGTTCTGCGATAAGGCTCATAAATTCTGCATTTCCTAAGTTTCCATTGTGTTTACCCAATTTAAATGCGATCAGGGTAAGAATGGTAAGCTGAGCCGTGAAAGCCTTTGTAGAAGCCACCCCGATCTCAGGACCAGCATGGGTATAAGAGCCGGCATCTGTAATCCGTGCAATGGAAGAATCCACCACATTGCAGATACCGTATATGAATGCCCCTTTCTCTTTGGCCAGTTTCAAAGCGGCCATAGTATCTGCTGTCTCTCCGGACTGAGAAATGGCGATTACCACATCTTTATCTGTAATAATCGGATTTCTGTACCTGAATTCCGAAGCATATTCCACCTCAACCGGGATTCTTGCATACTCTTCAATCAGATATTCTCCGATAAGTCCCGCATGCCAGGAGGTTCCGCAGGCAATGATGATGATTCTGTTGGCATTTTTGAATTTTTCCAAATGATCCCATACACCCGCCATCTTTATAACTCCTTCATCTACAAGCAATCTTCCTCTCATGGTATCGTGAACAGATTTAGGCTGTTCAAAGATCTCCTTAAGCATGAAATGCTCGTATCCTCCCTTCTCAATCTGCTCAAGGCTTAATTTCAGCTCCTGGATTTCCGGTTCAATTTTGGAATTTTCAGTAATGGTCCTGATATCCACTCCTGTTTCCAGAGAAATGGTAGCCATATGCCCTTCTTCCAGATAAATGGCTTCTTTTGTAAACTCTACGAATGGGGATGCGTCAGAAGCTATGAAGTATTCTTTATCTCCGATACCGATAGCCAGAGGAGATCCTAATCTTCCTACAACCAATACCCCGGGATAATCTTCATGCATAACGGTGATGGCATAAGCTCCGTAAACCTCATTTAAAGCATATCTTACCGCTGTAGGAAAGTCTGTCTCAGAGTTGATATCCATAAAATACTGGATAAGATTTACCAATACCTCAGTATCCGTTTCTGATTTAAAGGTAAACCCTTTTTCTGTAAGCATTATTTTAATGGTATCATAGTTTTCAATGATTCCATTGTGAATGATTGCTATTTTCCCGTTATTTGATAAATGCGGGTGCGAGTTTCTGTCGCTCGGAACCCCGTGTGTCGCCCAACGGGTGTGCCCCATTCCTATTTTTGCAAGACCTTTCAATCCGCCGGAAATATTAACCAGATCATCTACTTTTCCTTTGGTTTTTTTTACTTCCAGCTTATTGTTACCATCTTCAAGAACAATTCCGGCACTGTCATACCCTCTGTACTCTAATCTTCTAAGACCGTTAATAACTATATTATAAGCGTCTTGAAACCCTGTATATCCTACTATTCCGCACATAATTTATCAAGTGTTTAGTGTTTAATGTTTATTTTGTACCGTAAATAACTCTTAGCTGAATCCTGTTGGCATTGTTGGATTCTGAACCTATGAATACCACTCTGTCTGTAGCATAGGTTCTGGAGGTGTACTGATATCCGGCCAATGCTCCTGTTGAAGTCTGCAAAAAGTTACCTAAATCAATTTTAAAATATTTATTTGTATTGTCAACTCCGCCCTCTACAATATCTTTTACAGATTTTGTAACTGTAAATTCGTAATAAGCCGGGTTTTTATCCAGATTATAGGCTTTGAATATTGAAAAGTTGTTAGAACCTACCAAATTCAGTAAATCAGCTGTAAAATTAGTCGTTTCTTTTATATTATTAGGATTGCTAAGATCTTTATCTTTCTGAACTATGGTAAATGCAGTAGGCTTACCATAGCCATTGCTCCAAGAAACGGGATCCGTATAGATTCTGATCTTGGCACTGATGATCCCGGCTTTTTTATTTTGGTATAAAACTTTAAGCGCCTCAATGGTAGATGGTGGAATTTTAACTCCTATTGAAGGGCCTCCCATTCCCTGGGTGTATAATCTCGCATCACCTGTTTCGGTGTTATTTAATACATGAGATGTAAAAGCTTGAGTTCTGTCATAATCATAATGCCCGATATGTGAGTTTCCTGAACCTATGGAAAAAGTATATGTGGTTTGAGGCCTTGTGGTAGTGCCGTTCTCCACCTTATCATACTTATAATACATGATAAGTTCCATACTATTGGGATTAAAATGCATCAGGTATCCCTGATCCTCCTGAACCGAAACCCTTATCCCTCTGAAATACCTGATAAAGTTTGAAACATCGCTTAGCTCAGGCTTTCCTTTCATATCTATAATCTTTGTTTTAAAGAAGCTGCTGGACAAAGGAATCCTGAAGCCCACCGGAGACGTAAACAGCGAGGAATTGTCCGAATCTTTGGTAATCGTTACAGAATTAACCTTTCCGAGAAATTCTTTAGATCCTATTTCTGTTCCGTATGCATAATTGGTATTGGAATAAGCAATATCCGAGGCTCCATTTAAGAAATCGGTAACCTCATGTACTTTAATCGTTAATTTCGGTGTTGAAGTGGTTCCGTATTTCAGGACCGGATAGGTATTCACTACTTTTTTGGCATCCACATTTCCATCCGGATATACATAATTCTCGTCTGTTGTTGTGGTAATGGAGTCCGAAGCATATGCAGGCTTGATTACTAAAACTACGGAGTCTACAGCTGCATTTGCGCCAAAAGCCGGATTGTAGGAAGGTAACCTTAACTGGGTAAGGTAAGAAGCTTTCTGCTTTCCAAACTGCCCTTCATTGAAAACACCTAAAACGGCTGATGAACCTAATTTGGAAGCATCGGACCTGATGCTGTCGTGGTTATCAATATTATATGCGATAAGCTCAAAAGATTCTTCCTTTCCCTGTGCTGCTCCGTCCAAAAACAACTGTTCCCCTAAAGAATCGGGGTCCGGCTCGCAATTATAAAGCAATACACTTCCAAAAATCGCCAAAAAAAGTATAGCGAAAACTTTTTTAATAGTATAAGTCATTAAACTGTGTTTTAATAAAGTTGGTTTATTGAATCTACATCCAGATATTCTGATTTCGGAGTCGGGGTTTCATTGAAGGCTTTATCCAGATCCCCATCAAGGAACTCATCTCCTTTTACCACCATATCCACATAGTTCATGCTTTCAATAACAAAATTTTGAATGGTTGGATTATCTAACGCTTTTAAACCTGAAATATTATCGAACCTTAGCTTTTCATCTATATTTTTATCCAGAGGAGCGTCTTTCTCATTGTATAATGAAAGAACAATTCTGGCATCTTTAAAATAGGTATCAGATTCGTAATAGGTTTTAAGGTAAATCGGAACAAATGAAGACATCCATCCGTTCAGATGGATAATATCCGGAACCCAGTTTAGTTTTTTAATGGTTTCAATTACTCCCCTTGCAAAGAAAATAGCCCTTTCGTCATTATCTGAAAAAGGAGCCCCTTCATCATCGAAATAATATTGTTTTCTTTTGAAGTATTCTTCGTTATCAATAAAGTAAACCTGAAGTCTTTCCCCAGGGAGAGACGCTACTTTGATTATCAGAGGCTGATCCAGGTCATTGATAATAATATTCATTCCTGAAAGGCGGATCACCTCATGAAGCTGAAATTTCCTCTCACTTATTTGTCCAAATCTTGGCATAAAAACTCTTACATCATTGCCTTCATTGTGCATCTTAAGTGCCATTTTGTTTACCACTGCAGCCATATTTGTGTCTTCCTGATATGGATACATCTCTGTAGTAATGTACAGTATCTTTTGATTCGGCATAAACTTCTATCTATTTTTGTAAAAATGCTTTAATGTGCAAAATTACAAAAAAACATCCAACATTATTTTAATTAACATTTTTTTACGATAATTCCCGTTTTCAAATTATGAAAACCGCATTTTACTATGTGATATTTTTAGTATTTTTGAAATACTATTAAAATAAACTATGGAAGTTCTAAAGAATAAAAAAACGCTGCAGGATTTTATTGAAAGACAGAAGGAAATGGGGAAAAGAATAGGTTTTGCCCCCACGATGGGCGCCTTACATAAAGGCCATCTTTCTTTATATGAAAAAGCCAGGGAAGAGAATGATCTTGTAATTTCTTCAATTTTTGTAAACCCCACCCAGTTCAATAATCCGGAAGACCTGGAAAAATACCCCAGAGATATCAACAGAGACATTTTAATACTAGAGAACTCGGGTCTGGTAGACGCCGTTTATATCCCTGAAGTTACGGACATTTATCCTGAAAAAACGGAAAGCCGGCATTATGATTATGACGGACTGGAAGATGAGATGGAAGGAAAATCAAGGCCGGGACACTTTGACGGAGTGGGAACTGTTGTAGAGGAGCTTTTCAGACAGGTAAAACCGGATAATGCCTATTTTGGGGAGAAAGATTTCCAGCAATTGGCGATAATCAGGAAAATGGTTGAAAAAAGGCAGCTTCCGGTAAAAATAAAAGGTGTTCCTGTTTACAGGGATCAAAACGGGCTGGCATTGAGCTCCCGGAACCAAAGGCTTCATGAAGACAGGAGGGAAGATTCCAAAATCATCTATGAAACGTTAAAAAAGGTCAATGAGTGGTTCAGAGTGATCACAATCCCCGAGATCAAAGAGCGGGTACAGGATATTTTCGATAATCAGAAAGGGATGAAACTGGAATATTTTCTTATTGCAGACGAAAATACGTTAAAGGAAACGGATTTCTTTTATAAAGACCGGAGCTACCGGGCATTTATCGTTGTTGTAGTGGATGGTGTAAGGCTGATAGACAATATGCATTTAAACTAAAATGCAGACGGCATAAAAAAATCAAAGGCTTCCTGAGGGAAGCCTTTGAAACACCAAATCACAAAATATTAATATGAAAAAAATTTACTTTTCAGTAAACTCGTGACCTGGCTGGGATTCGAACCCAGGACCCATACATTAAAAGTGTATTGCTCTACCAGCTGAGCTACCAGGTCGGCCACAATTAATAGCTAAATATAAAAATAATTTTCAATTTTCTGCTATTTAATTATTATTTTTCTCTGCAGTGCCTGCGACTGGACTCGAACCAGCACATCCTTAGGAAACCACCCCCTCAAGATGGCGTGTCTACCAATTTCACCACGCAGGCTAAAAAATTACAAACAAGTAACATTTTTGCTCGTGACCTGGCTGGGATTCGAACCCAGGACCCATACATTAAAAGTGTATTGCTCTACCAGCTGAGCTACCAGGTCGGCCACTCTGACAAACGATTTGCATTGAGTAATGTCCCTCGTTTTAAGTGGTGCAAAGATATGACTTTTTTTAGTATCTCAAAACTTTTTTGCAAATTTGTTCAAAAAAAAATCATGATAATTTCACTGGTCGGATACATGGGAAGCGGCAAATCTCACATTTCCAAAATATTAAGCGAAAAACTCAATTTTAAACTTATTGACCTTGATAAAGAGATCTCCCGGAGAAATAAATTAACCATTCCTGAGATATTTGAAACAAAAGGAGAAATTTACTTTAGAAAGCTCGAAAGGGAAGCATTGGAAGAAATACTGGCAACCCAGGAAAATGTGGTACTAAGCCTGGGAGGAGGAACACCTGCCTACTATAATAATATGGAGATCATCAACCATAATTCCAAAAGTGTTTTCTTACGGGCATCCGTAGGCACATTATCAGAAAGGCTTTCCAAGCAAAAAGAAAAAAGACCGCTGATAGCCAACATTTCCGATGAAAACCTTCCTGAATTTATTGCCAAGCATTTATTTGAAAGAAACGGATTCTACAGCAAAGCCCTGTTCAGTGTGGTTACCGATTCCCGGGAACCTGAAGATATTGTGGATGAGATCATAGAAAAGCTTTATCTATGATTCATTTTCATCTTCATCGGAATCATCACCTTCACCGAAAAAATCATCCCAGTCCGTAAAATCGGATGCAATATCATTCCCCACATACTCGTCCATCTCTCTTCTGTCTTTCTTGGTGGGTCTGCCCTCGCCTTTGGTCCGGTAATAATCCTGGGACATCTTGCGTAATTTCAGCAACTCGTATTGCTCCCTGTCCGTTATATCCTTTATATGAAGCGGCACCAGTTTGGCACCAATCCTGCTTTTAGGGATTTGTATGACTTTGATTTTATAGTCGATCTGATTTTTACGGATCTTGATAACATCTCCTTCTTTTACTTCTTTGGAAGACTTTACGACAGAGTCTCCTACCGAAACACGATTTTTTTTAATCTCCTCAGCAGCAATGCTTCTCGTCTTATAAAAACGAATGCTCCATAAAAATTTATCTATTCTCATAATTTTTTATACTTTTGTCGTTATATTATTTGTAAAGTAATTAAAGTTTTTTGAAATGAAAAAAATATTTGTATATATCCTGGCAGGTTCTTTGTGTTTTTCTGCATGTAAAAAGGATGACGATGATGAGACAACATATCAGGAGCCCGAAGATATTACAGTACAAAACACCTATGATGATCAGTCTATTCAAAAGTTCTTAGATGAGAATTATCTGGATGTCCAGGGAAATATCAAACCATTCAGCAGTACAGACAGTACTGATGATAATTACAAAAAACTTTCTGAGCTTAATCCTGTAAAACTTCCATCCGGCGTAGTTTACATCATAAGAGACGGAGCACAGCCTTCACCCGGAAAAACCATAGTTTCCACTACTGAGAGTCCTGATGTTCTTAAGCTTATGGTAAGGGCCCAGACCTATGTAGG
Organism: Chryseobacterium gossypii; assembly: GCF_041361455.1. Taxonomy (NCBI): domain Bacteria; kingdom Pseudomonadati; phylum Bacteroidota; class Flavobacteriia; order Flavobacteriales; family Weeksellaceae; genus Chryseobacterium; species Chryseobacterium gossypii. The sequence goes on from NZ_JBGCUR010000036.1 coordinate 23,563, forward strand.
GGCCAGCACCAATGGCAATGTTGCTTTCATTTCAAAATATGATTTCGTAAATACGATTGACGGAAGCGGCTCTCCTATTGTTGATCCTATGTGGTTTTATGTAAAAAAAGATAGCCGGGCTGACAAAGAAAGAAGTTATTATGAAATAGAAGGCTTCCAGGAAGGACTACAATATTTCAAAGCGTTTGATAATCTGCCTAATGAAGCTCCATACAACTTACAGGGCGTTATTATTGTACCATCCAGAGCCGCTTTTGCAAGAGATTCCCATTACGGTTACAATGGTGTTTCCTACAGAAACAGATCTTTTGTCTTTAACTTCCAGGTTTATAATGCCTCAACAAGAACCACGGATCAGGAAAAAATTAAAGCTAAATAAATATAAATCAATTAATTTATATATAAAAATAAAAAAAACGCTTCAAATATCTGAAGCGTTTTATGTTTTTGTTCTAATATGATCGTTGTTTCACATTTCCCAGAATATCCGGGAAGTAAAGATCTGAAAGGTGATCAAACTCGTCTCCTCTCATAAACATTGTTGCATCTACCTCTTCATAAGAGCTTCTTCCCGCGGCTGCTATCAGTTCATTACAGGTATGCAGGGTATTTTTATGGAAATGATATACCCTCTCGCTTTTATCGGTAACATCTAAGCCTTTGATCAGCATTTTATCCTGTGTTGCCACTCCGGTAGGACAATTATTGGTATTACACCTCAAGGCCTGGATACAGCCTAATGCAAACATAAATCCTCTGGCATTGTTACACATGTCTGCCCCCATGGCAATAGCTCTTAAAATGTCCAGGCTTGTAAGCACTTTACCACTTGCTATCACTCTCAGCTTATCTCTCAGGTTATAGCTTTTAAGGGTACGGTTTACAAAGATCAGAGCCGGCTCCAAAGGCATTCCCACTCCGTCTGAAAATTCGGGCGGCGCTGCCCCCGTTCCTCCTTCCGCTCCGTCTACCGTAATGAAGTCCGGATAAATTTTTAAAACATTCATCTGGATACAGATATCTTCAAATTCTTTGGTATCACCGATACAAAGCTTAAACCCTATAGGTTTGCCTCCTGAAAGCTCTCTCAGTTGCTGTACAAATCTCAGCAGTCCTGCCGCATCAGAAAAAGCGGAATGGGACGGTGGCGAAATAATGGTCATTCCCGGGGTGACGTGACGGATCCTAGCAATTTCCGGTGTATTCTTTACCCCCGGCAAAACTCCGCCATGTCCGGGCTTTGCTCCCTGGGACAATTTAATCTCTACCATTTTCACATTGGGAAGGGTAGCATATTTTTTGAACAGCTCAGGATTGAATTTTCCTTCCTCATCTCTGCAGCCAAAATATCCTGTACCGATCTGCCAGCATAAATCTCCTCCTTCCAGATGATAGGGAGAAATTCCTCCTTCCCCGGTATTATGGTAGAAATTTCCTTTTTTCGCCCCTCTGTTCAAGGATATCTGGGCCCTGTCACTCAATGATCCGAAGCTCATTGCAGAGATATTAAATAAGGAAGCGTGATAAGGCTGAGCACACTGCTCTCCTCCTACCCAGACCCTGGGCAGCTCTTCAGAAGGTGATTTTGCATAGATAGAATGCTTGATCCCCTCATATTTCCGGTGGTTAACCTCCAGCTGTGTTCCGAAAGCCACAGTGTCTCCCAGGTTTTTGGCACGCCTGTATACCGCGGAACGCTGGTTTCTTGGAAACGGTTTCCCATCCGTCTCCCTTTCAATAAAATACTGCTGCATTTCCGGAGAGATACTTTCAAAGAAATACCTGAAATACCCTAATACCGGAAAGTTCCTTAAAATAGCGTGTTTAGTCTGATAAGTATTGTAAACTCCCAATGCATAAATTGCAGACAAAAGAGTCGGTATCCAATAATGTGCCCTGATCAGTATGGCAATGACCCATGTGGCAATAACCAATACAATTCCCCAAGATAAAAACTTATCCCTCATGAATATAATATTAAAAAGTTAGAAATTAAATTTACTAGAAATTTTACAAAGAAGCTATGCTTTTGCTAAAAAACTTTCGTAAGAAGATTGCACAGAAACTGTGCCATCTGACAGTATTTTTTCCAGATTCAAAAATTCTATCTGATTGACAGACGCGGCATCAAAATCTTTTTGCACCCTCACATAATTTTCTGTGAAGCCAAACATTTTTCCGTCCTTATTTTCGTGTTCCCAAAGTACGGGAAGAGTTTTTCCAAGCTGTGACTGGTAGAAGGCCATCTTCTTTTTTTCAGAAAGGATCCTAAGCATTTTGTTCCGCTTTTTTCTTTCTGCCACGGGTACTACTCCGTCCATTGCGGCCGCTTCCGTATTTTCCCTTTCAGAATAGGTGAATACATGCAAATAAGTGATTGGCAATTCATTCAGGAAGTTGTAGGTTTCCATGAACCTTTCTTCCGTTTCTCCGGGAAAGCCCACAATTACATCAACGCCTATAGCCGCATCGGGCATCACTTCACGGATCTTGTTTACCCTGTCCCTGTAAAGCCTGGTCAGATAACGACGCTTCATTTTTTTCAGCAGATCATCGCTTCCCGACTGTAAAGGGATATGAAAATGGGGAACAAAGCTTCTGCTTCTGGAAACGAGTTCAATGCTTTCATCCTTCAAAAGATTAGGCTCAATAGAAGAAATGCGTATCCTTTCTATACCTTCTACTTTATCCAGCTCCGAGATCAGGTCCAGAAAGGTATGTTCATGTTTTTTATTCCCGAATTCTCCTTTTCCGTAGTCTCCGATATTCACACCGGTCAGGACAATTTCCTTGATATCTTTTGCTGCAATTTCTTTGGCATTCTTCAGAACATTTTCAATGGTATCTGACCTTGAGATCCCCCTGGCCAAAGGAATGGTACAGTAGGTGCATTTATAGTCGCAGCCATCCTGAACCTTCAAAAAAGCCCTGGTTCTGTCACCGATGGAGTAGCTTCCGATAAAGAAATCTGTTTCTTCAATCTCACAGGAATGCACAATACCTTCGTTTTCCGTTTTTTCAAGGTCGTCAAGATAGCTCAGGATATTGAATTTTTCTTTGGCTCCCAGCACAAGGTCTACCCCTTCAATCTGTGAGATCTCTTCAGGCTTCAGCTGCGCATAGCACCCGACAATTACTACCAGACCTTCAGGATTGGCTTTCATAGCCCTTTTTACATGAAGCTTACATTCACGGTCTGCATTTTCCGTTACCGAACAGGTATTGATAACATATACGTCAGCCTTATCATCAAAACTTACCTTTTCATATCCTGCCTCCGTCAGCTGCCGGGCAATAGTGGATGTTTCTGCAAAGTTTAATTTGCAGCCAAGTGTATGAAATGCGGCTGTTCTGTGAAAGGTAGACATTTTTTACTCCTGAAATTTATGGGTGCAAAGATAATGATTTTAATAACAATACTAAATTGATTCAGTCTATGGCTTGTATTCATCCCGGATTTCAGGACTGTTTTGATAGCAGACCGGTGAAGAACCCGGATTCATACCGTTATCCTCATGGAACCTGTTTTTCATTTCATTATTAAACTCCTCAGATTTGCTCCTCGCAATAGAAAGGGTTTGCCAGTCTTCATTTTTCATCATCTTGGCTATATAAACGATTTGTCCTATATGGTACGGATAATGGGCCAGCTGCCGGAAAACCGCATCTACCACAGTATGTGGCTCATTTCTTATATAAATGGTTGAATACAGATTTTCATCATTTATTTGTTCCAATGCATTAAAAAGACATTTCCAGCCCTTTTCCCAGTAATCCAGAACCTCCTGTTTTGTTTTGAAGGTATTAATAAATTCATCATCACGGTTCCTCCAGGATTTTTCACCATCCTCAGTCAGGAAATCAGTCCACCTTGAAAGCATATTCCCTGCAATATGCTTTACAATTACAGCAATTGAATTGCTTTCTCCGTTGTATTGCCAGAAAATCTGCTCATCGGATAATTGCCCGAAGGTTTTATCACCCAGAGATTTATAGTATTCAAAGCGTTTTATAAACAAGTCTTTCATTATCCTGAAATTGAATACCAATTTAAAAAATTAATCTCTGTTTTTCACCATAACCCATCCTGAGTATTTGAACGGTGTATTCTT
>NZ_JBGCUR010000037.1:0-26867 GCF_041361455.1 Chryseobacterium gossypii
TCTCAAGTTTTTAATAAAAAAGTCGGAAGAAAAAATCTTCCGACCACGACTACTCAAAAGGCAGTCTCTTTTCTTGTTGATGCTAAGCATTCTTTCTTTTAAACGGGCCCTGGGGTGCAATGATCTCCAGGTTGATGCCATCCGGATCCCGGAAATAGGCAACTGCAGTTCCAAATCCGGATTTGAGGCCGTCTTCCTCCTGAAAAACAATAGGCTCGCCTTCAGGCTCCACACCTATTTCCTTCAGTCTTTGAATGGCATCATCCATATTGTCAACTTCAAAGCAGAGATGCATAGCGCTGATCTGATTGTTTTTATAAGATGCCTGCTCAGATTCGGGAAGAACATATTCCAGAATGTCAATATTGAGGTTCTCCAGGTGGAGGTTGGCATATTTGATTTTAGTATCGTTCAGTCCCTGAGTCTTAGCCATTCTTGGCCCGCCGATTTCATCGATATTGGAAACCCTGGTTCCTGTTAAAGCTTCATAAAAAGCAATTGATTTTTCCAGATTTTTAACGGTGATTCCCACATGGTTGGCCCGTGAGAAACCCTTTAGAATATTTTCCATTGTTAATATTATTTTGATTTGGTTATTGTTGCCGGCAATCCAATTGTAGTACATTGGCATTTAAAGGCTGTTCGATCTCCCGTTCAAGCTTTTTCCCGTTCACGGTTACATAAATTTCCATAGATCCCGTTCCCACATGCAAAGACAGAATATGCCCGCCATAGGCATCGAACTTGTCATCAGTGGCCACCCCGTGAAGATGAATGGAGGGGCCGTTCTCATTCCAGGCTATAGAGCCCGTTAAACTTCCCATCTCTACCTTATTGAAGGTTTTTGGATTGAACTTTTTAGTATTGAAATCATAAAATCCGAAAGTCACTTCCTGGGCAAAGCCGATCCCGGTAAAATTCGCTGAAGGAATATTCTCAGCTTTTGCAAGGCCTTCAATTTGGGCAATCACATCATCGCCCTGCCGCAGCACCATCAGAAACCCCGCCGGTGTTTTTGTATAACGGCAGATGTTTTTCTGCTGTGCTGAAAAGGGATTCACCAACAGGGTAAAGATGAGGATACTTATGGTTTTCACTGCATTCATATTAATGATCTTTTAAATCAGGAATGAAATTTTTGCATCAAACAGCCAAAAGCCATAAATTAAATTTCCGCCAGTGCCGAATCGATAAAATCCAGCTCTTCCCGGGTCAGATCGAAAGACATGGCCTTAGCATTGTCAATCGCCTGAGTGGCGTTTCTGGCTCCTGCAAGAACAACGGTAATCCCGGGCTGTAAAGTGGTCCAGCGCAGCACCAGCTGAGAAAGGCTTACCGCTTTTTCCTTTGCTACAGGCTCTATTTTTTCAAGGAATGATTTTACTTTATTCAGGTCAAATTGTGAAAAATAACCGTTCCTGTGGTCATTATCCTTTAATTGGTTATCCCCGAAATACTTTCCGGTCAGCAGACCTCGTTCCATAGGACTGTAAACAATGATCCCGGAGTTGTTTTCCAAAGAATAAGGCACCAGATCCTTTTCAATCGCACGGTTCAGCATACTGTAAGACACCTGGTTACTTGCCGGTTTCATGGTTTTGCCGGCCTCTTCCATTTGCCCGACACTGTAATTGCTCACACCGGCTGCACGGATCTTTCCCTGGCCGATCAGCTGTTCCATTGCTTCCATTGTTTCGGCTATTGGCGTGGTGCTGTCCGGCCAATGGAGCTGCAGAAGATCAATGTAGTCTGTCCCCAGCCTTTTCAGGCTTTGCTCAACTTCCTTTATTACGTTTTCTTTTGAAGCATACTTATAGACGGGGATTGCTTTACCATTGTCTTCAGCATCGAAGAAAAATTCACCTTTCCCATTGTTACTTCCATCCCAGACCAGCCCGAATTTGGTTAGTAACTGGATTTTTGAACGGTCTTTACCCTTAATGGCTTCGCCGATCATTTCCTCACTCAGCCCGAAACCGTAAAAAGGAGCCGTATCAATAGACGTTACACCATTGTCCAAAGAAGCATGAACAGAGCTGATAGAATCCTTTTTTTCATTCCCTCCCCACATATTTCCACCGATAGCGAATGCTCCGTATGTGATCACTGAAAGCTCCAGGTCTGTGTTTCCTAATTTTCTGTATTCCATTTCTTCGTATTAAATTTTGATCTATTTTCTTAATTCCTTTAGAATAGCCTCACCAACACCTTTTGCGGACTGAGGATTTTGCCCTGTAATCACTCTTTGATCTGTCACCACATAGGGCTGCCATAGCCCTGACTTCTCAAATCTGGCCCCTCTTTCTTTTAATTTGTCCTCAAGAAGGAAAGGAACGATATCTGTTAATTTTACCTCTGCTTCTTCTTCATTGGTAAAAGCATTGATCTTTTTACCGTCGACCAGATATTTACCGTTACCAAGTTTAATGTTGACAAGGCCGGCCGGCCCGTGGCAAACTGCTGCCACAATACCCCCTTTTTCATAAATTTTAGCGGCAATGCCGGCCAATTCCGCATTATCTGCCAAATCCCACATTGCACCATGTCCTCCGGCATAAAATATGACAGAATAATCATCAGGGTTTACCTGGGACGGCTGCAAAGAATGATCAATTTTGTTTTTATACTCTTTGTTTTCCCAAAATTCCTTATTTACCGGATCCTTCAGATCAAAACCATCTACCGGCGGAGTACCGCCTTTCGGGCTTACGAAATCAATTTCATATCCTGCCTTGTGAAGCACTTCCCAGGGATGCGAAACCTCTCCCAGATAATATCCTGTATTTTCTCCGGTATTTCCTTTTTTATCGTGACTGGTCACGACAAATAAAATTTTATTTTTCATATCAGATTTTTTATGTTGTGCATGAATGAAGCTTATAGTGAAAAAGATGATGAATAAAAGGGCTGTTTTTTTCATAAATCAATGATTTTGGTTGTAAATATCTGTGGTTTTTCCTGTAATTTTTCGTCAGCCAAGGCACCGAATGCCCTGATGTATGGCTGCTGGTTATGTAAAGCCAGCCCTTCTTCACTTTTCCAGATCTCATAGAAGATAAAGAGATTACTGTCGTCAATTCCCTGATGCAGGTTGTACAATTCACATGCTTCTTCTTTTCTGGTCTCTTTTACCATATTCTGAAGCATATCCAGAACTTCGGCACGGTGTTCTTCTCTGGCTTTTATAAGGGCTGTAAGATAAATTTTCATGAGGCCAGTTGCGGTTTTAGTTCTTTTTCGAAAATATTTTTAAGATGCTCCCTGTAAAGCTTCATATCACGCTCTACATTGGCATTTTTCTCCACATCGTGGAAGTGAAAGCTTTCCAGCTTTTCCAGTGAGACAAAAGCGTTCATTCTGTGGAATCCAAATAATGGTCCGTTATCCACACCGGTTTCATTGAAAAACTCTCCGGGAAGGGTAAAAGCGGTTGCCGGGGCATTCCAGCTTGTGGTCACCATATATTTTCTTCCTCCAAGCATTCCTCCTGTTCCGTAATTGATCTGTGGGTTATCTGCAGTTCTCCCGTCACTCATATAGATGCCCTTCGCATGTCCTGCGGTGAATACCTCATCAATATATTTTTTCAGGCCGTTCGGCAGCTGAAACCACCAGATGGGGGTATGGTAGATGATATAATCTGCCCAGACGAATTTACGTACCTCTTCATCCTTGTCATAACCTTCGTCAACATTTGTGATCTTTACTTCTACATTTCCTAATTCTTTCAGAACTTCCAGGGTATTTTCTGTAACCGTCTGGTTGTATTTTCCTCCGGAATGCCCGAAATTTTGTCCTCCGTTAATTATTAATACTTTTTTCATTGTTTTGATGATCTTTAAAATTATGGTGCAAAGTTAGTCTGGGATTTCGTATAATAAAAATAATATAAATTATAGTTTGTTATTATAATTATGATAGAAAGTTATGAGTTATGAGTGTGGAAGATTAAAGAGATGAATAGCCCGAAGTGAGGCTAAAATTATTGCAATCTGTAATATTATTATTAATCTGATTATTTTTGTAATTTTGTATCAGAATATTTATAATTAATAATTATGGTTAATCTGGAATGGTACAGAACCTTTAAGGCTATTTATAAAACCGGGACGCTCACAGGGGCTGCCGATGCCTTATTCATTTCTCAGCCTGGCGTAAGCCTCCATCTGAGCTCACTGGAAGCCTATGTTGGATATAAATTGTTTGACAGGACCGGACGGAAAATGATACCGACGGAGAGAGGGAAAGTTTTGTTCAATGCTATTGCAGAGCCATTGTCCAAGCTGGAGGATGTGGAAAAGAATTTTCAGAAGTCTACTGAAAAACATACCCCTACGATAAGTGTGGGCATGTGTTTTGAGACTTTCCAGACCACTCTGGAGCAGTACGTCTCCACTCTGCCGTTTAATCTGATCATCAGTTTCGGGGAGTACCCTGAAATGCTTGACCAGCTGGATAAGGGGATTCTGGATCTGATCATAACTCCTAAAAAAGGAGTTTCACCCAATATCGAGCATGAAGCATTTTCTTCTGAGCAGATCATTCTGGTAGGCGGTAAAGATGTAGATACGGAAAGCTTCAATGCCATTGTGGAGTCTAAAGGGCCGGAATATGTGGAAGATTGGCTGAAGCAGGAAAAATGGTATGGAACAACAGGAGATATGGAGCATCTTTTCCAGTTCTGGATACTGAATTTCGGACATAAGCCGAACTTCCGCCCCAATTATATTGTTCCCAATCTAAATTCTATCATCCGCTGCCTGAAAGGTGGAGCCGGTCTTGCGGTTGTTCCGGATTTTCTGTGTAAAAATGAAATCGAGAACGGGGAAATCAAACTGATCTGGCAAGGTGATAAAAAGCTTGAAAATACCCTGTATTTCGGATGCAGAAAGAAAACCAGCTACCATACGGAGATCGAGCATATCAAAGGACTATTCAGAAAGGTCATGGGAAAGGATAACCATGTCGTACATCTGTAAACCATTCTCATAAATAGGGAAGGGGTAGTTTTCTATGAAAAAGTTTTTGATGACTCCTTTTTCCGTGAAGCCGTTCTTTTTATAAAATCTTATTTGCTGAAGACCCGTATCTGAAGTTCCTACGAGCAGGGACGTGTACCGGTTTTGTTTTGCAATTTCCTTGGCCTTTTCAATTAAAAAGCTTCCTATTCCCTGACTGCGGTAGCCTTCGGCAACAGCTATATTTTTGATTTCAATTTCTGCATTGTTGTTTTTGTGAAGTGCCAATACGGCAATATCCCTGATTCCGTTATTTAAAATATAAATATCGCATCCGGAGATGTATCGGTCTATAGCTTCTTTAGTTTCATCGGCCAGCAGGAGAAGCTCATATGGAATTTCTGCGTCAGCAGGGATTTTATTGAAGGTATAATGCTCCACCGGTAAGCTCATATGGATGATCGGGTAATCTTTTCCTGAAGCGTCTTTTTCCGATCTTTCTGAAACCCATTTTTTCATAAAATCCTATTGCCTGCAGGTTTTGTTCATTAACATCCACTCTGGTGAGCTTTGTTTTCTCCTTTATAAACTGGTAAAGCTTTCTGCCATAACCCTGGCCACGGACTTCACTATGAATGAAAAGCATTTCCAGACAGCCTTCGGCAACAGAAGCAAAGCCTTTAGCCTCTCCATTTTCGATGATCAGATAAACTTCCAGGGCCGGAAGGTAATCCCGTGGAATAATTTCTTTAAAGTATCTGAAATCTTCTTCGGCAAGAAAATCATGGGTAGCTTTTACTGCTGATTCCCAGATTTCTATAATCCTGGGATGATCTTCCGGTTGTGCTAATCTGAACTGGTGTGACATGATGGGTAATTTTGACTGCAAAAATAAAGATTTGGAATGAGAAGACCGGAAAATGACTGGAAGCTGATGTAGCTGTTGATCTCCTGAGAAGAGTATCGTAAGAAGAATTGAAATTTATAAGGCCATATCAATACAGGAAATTTCAATTTTTTGTTGCAAATTTGTTTATACTAAAATAACAGGAATATGGAAAACAAAACCTATACAGGACAACCTGTGGTAACATTGAATAACGGAGTTGATATTCCGGCGCTTGGGTTTGGAGTCTGGCAGATGGATGACCTGAAAGAATGTGAAAATGCCGTAATCAAAGCGATCGATACAGGGTACAGGATGATCGATACGGCCTCTATTTACCTTAATGAAACGGCAGTGGGAAAAGCTGTAAGAAACAGCGGGGTAAGCAGGGATGAGCTGTTTATCACTTCAAAACTCTGGGTTCAGGATCACGGATACGAAAAGGCTAAACCTGCATTTCAAAGAACATTGGACAGGTTACAGATGGATTATCTGGATATGTACCTGCTGCACTGGCCTTTCGGGGATTTTACGGGTGCCTGGAAGGCGTTGGAGGAATTGTACCGTGAAGGAAGGATCAGGGCAATAGGAGTATGTAATTTTACCATTGAAAAAATGGAGGAACTGAAAGCCAATTCAACGGTTATTCCTGTCATCAACCAGATCGAACTGCATCCGCTTTTTCAGCAGAAAGAGCTGCAGGTTTATAACCGGGAGAATAATATTGTGACCGAACCGTGGAGCCCGCTTGGAAATGGAAATGCCGGGCTTTTGAATAATGAAGATTTACAGACTATTGCCGGAAAATACAACAAAACTGTGGCCCAGGTAATTTTAAGATGGCATTTACAGGAAGGCTTTGTAGTAATCCCGAAATCTGTAACCCCATCCAGAATTGAAGAGAATTTTAATGTTTTTGATTTTGAATTGTCAGAAGATGAAATGGATGCGATCCGCGCATTGGATACCGGAAAAAGACTGTTTTTTGATCCGAAGGACCCTGAGTGGGAAAGAAAAATGCTAAATTCTGTGGCGGACATCTGAAAAGCTGTATAAAAAATAGAGGAAGCAATGTTTATTGCTTCTTTTTTGTATATTTTTATAAAAAAAATATGTTCTGGCCAAACACTATTACTAAAAAATTTAATGTAAAATACCCTGTGATCCAGGCTCCCATGTTTGGGGTAAGCACTCCGGAAATGGCTGCAGCAGCGGCTCGGGCAGGCTGTCTGGGATCATTGGCTTTAGCTGATCTTCCGGCGGATGCTTCTGCCAAACTAATCAGGGAAACGAGGAAGCTAACGGATAAACCATTTGCAGTAAATATTTTCACCCATCATATTCCTGAAGTTAACGGGGACTTAAAAGAGAAATTCACCCGCACGAAACATTTCATCGAACAATTGGCCGCAGAAAACGGTATTGATGTGGTTCTTCCTGATCTTGAGGATATCAAAGTGAACGGTTATCATGAGCAGATCGATATGATTCTGGATGAGAATTGTAAAATTTTAAGCTTTACTTTCGGCAATCTGGATGATAGCAGCATTCAAAAGCTTAAAGGAAACGGTGTCATCCTTGTGGGAACATGTACATCTGTAGAGGAAGCTCTGGCGCTCGAAAAATCAGGTATTGATGTTATTTGCGTGCAGGGGATTGAAGCGGGAGGTCACCGGGGAACTTTTGATGCGGAAAATATACCGCAGATCGGGGGATTGTCTTTATTATCCAGGGTTTATGACCATGTAAAAGTTCCATTGATCTATGCAGGAGGGATTTACAATGCCAAAACTTTACAGGCTTCAAGGGATCTGGGCGCGCAGGGATTTCAGGTTGGAAGCATTTTACTGGCTTCACAGGAAAGTGCCCTGCAGGCATTTGAAAAGGAAAGGCTCAGGAATGTGAATGAAAGAGACATCGTTCTGACCCGAAGCTTTTCGGGACGCTATGCAAGGGGGATTAAAAATAAATATACAGAGGTATTGGAAAGGTCAGAGTATATTTTGCCGTACCCCTATCAGAATAAGCTTACGAATGAGCTCCGGAAAGCCTCAAAAAAGCTAGGTAATACGGATTTTGTAAGCATCTGGGCAGGGCAGTCTATCCACCGTTACAGTGAGCTTTCTTCAGAAGAGATACTGAAAGGCCTTATAGACGAATCTGAAAAGATTTAGCCGTCGTTTTATAAAAATATTTATCAGCTCCTTCCGGCCGGAAGGAGCTGTATATTATTTCGTCAGATCCAGGTTGCCGAAATTGCCCGAACTCATCATCAGATACACTCCTTTGGTTTTATCGAGCGTATTCCAGTAAGCATGGAGTTCTTCTGCATTGGTAAATACTTTTAAACGATCATTTTTAAATTTTTCTTTGATCAGTTCCGGAGAAATAGGCTCCATCCTTTTTATTTTCAGGGCATCTTCGGAGTAGAATACCACTGCTTCATCAAGGCCGTCCATGGCATGATCATATTGCTCGAGGAAAATGGGGTTCAGGCTTGAATAGGTATGGAGTTCCAGAAAACCGTATTTTTTCTCATTTTTAAACTGCTCTCCGAAAGCTTTTACAGTTGCTTTAACTTTGCTTGGTGCATGGGCGAAGTCTTTGTAAAGGATACCGCCATCTTCCCTGTCTACTTTTTCAAGACGTTTTGAAGCTCCTTTAAAGCTCATAATGGCTTCATAGAAATCCTCATCCATGATCCCCAATTGCCGGCAGATATGTCTTGCCCCTTCCATATTCAACAGATTATGGGCTCCGAAAACAGAAAGCGGGATGTCTCCCATTTCCGTCTTCAGGTATACTTTTCCGCTGGTGATCTCATAGTCAGGGGTTTTATAAGGGATCTTCCTAAAATAATTTTCCGCGTCTTCCACTACTTTTACCACTTCGGGATCTTCTTCATTATACACGAGGACCCCACCGGGAGTAATGCTGGCAACGAATTTTCTGAACTGCTCCACATAGTCGTCAAAGGTCTTGAAAACATTGATGTGGTCCCAGGCAATTCCACTCAACAGGGCAATATTGGGCTGGTACAATAAGAATTTGGAACGGAGATCAATGGGAGAGGAGAGATATTCATCCCCTTCAAGCACCATGAAGTCGTTCTCCTGAGTGAGTTTCACCATGCAGTCAAAGCCTTCAAGCTGTGCCCCTACCATAAAATCCACATCTTTATGATGAAAGTTCAGTACATGAAGGATCATGGATGTGATGGTCGTTTTGCCATGAGAGCCTGCGATCACCACCCTGGTTTTATCTTTCGACTGCTCGTAAAGAAATTCCGGGTAGGAATATATTTTTAAGCCCAGTTCTTTTGCTTTTGCCAGTTCGGGATTGTCCTGATGGGCATGCATCCCGAGAATTACGGCATCCAGGTCTGGAGTGATTTTTTCAGGGAACCACCCCATCTCTCCGGGTAAAATTCCCTTGTTTTCAAGCCTTGATTTTGAGGGTTCGAAAATAGCATCATCGGAGCCTGTTACCTGATATCCTTTGTCCTTTAACGCAATTGCAAGATTATGCATGGCACTCCCGCCAATAGCAATAAAATGGGTCTTCAATTTTATTTACTGTTTTTTAACATTGTTATTAATGATCTCCTGGAAGGCATTCATTATGTTGTTCCAGTTGGTTTTATAATTTGGCATCACCAGGCTGGCATCGGTCTTGCTGCCTTCATTAGGCCCTTTTTTAATGTTGATAGAAGTGGTGATATTATCATAGAGCTTCTTATGATCTTCCTGTATCCTTCTAAAATTATTCTGTGAAAGGGTATTGTCCAGTTTTTTTAAATCTTCGTCAGAAATTTTAAAATTCTGTTTATATTTCTTTCCCTGGCCCTCAAAAGAGTAATATGCATTGTTGCCTTTAATCAGTAAATTCTCATAAACCGGGGCGTAGCCGCCACTTCTGGAAAAGCTTATGTCAAAATCTGAATATACTTTCTGGCTGTTGCATGAAACCAATACTATGAGAGCGAATAAGATTCCTATTATTCTTTTCATATCAATCTACTTTAATTATCTGAATCTTTTTGTCCTAATTTTTTAGCTTTAAGTTCTTCATCATAATTGTGTAGTACGTTGAAATCTTCCGTCTGTTCAATAGCAGTCATGATTTTTAGAAGGATTTCCTGGGCATTCTCTTTTTCATAATCTATATCAAGAGGTGCTTTAAACTCCATGGTAGGTTTTACGCCTGTTACCTTTACACGGAGTCCTTTTTTGTCAAATGCCCTTCTGAATCCGTTGATTTTGATGGGGATCACGATAGGGCGCTGGTTTTTGACCAATTTTGCCGTTCCTCTTCTTCCCTGTGCGAAAGCGGCGGTGGTACCCTGAGGGAAAGTTGCCACCCAGCCGTTGTCCAGGGCTTTCATGATATTATCTACCTCGCTCATATCCACCATCCTGTTGACATTTTTACCTTCAGCCCGCCAGGTTCTTTTCACCGTTACGGCCCCTGCAATTTTGAATATCTTGGGAAGAATACCCTTGTTCATGGTTTCTTCAGCCGCAACGTAGTAAAAATCTATCTTGGGGTTAAGCAGATAGATAGGGTTTTTTATAGTGTTTAAATATCCGTTGTTTACAGCGCAGAATGCATGGTACATTGCAGCTACGTCTGCAAAATATGTCTGATGGTTTGATACGAACAACACATTGGAATCCGGCAGATCCACAAGGTGTTCGGTACCGGTGATTTTCAGTTTATTAAAGCCATTGAACCTTCTGTACGATACCAATCCTAAAATAAAAATCACTAACCTTTTTAAAAAATAAGGTGTCCCGAACGCATCGGTGAAAATATTTTTCTTCGCCATCTCTCAATTAAACACGATAGTGCAAAGTTACATTTTTTTCAGCAACTGGCTGAATTCGCTCAATATCATTGCCGTAGCTCCCCAGATAATGTAGCCGTTAAAATTGATTACGGGAACTTCATTTCCCCCGGCGCTGGGTAAAGCCATAAGTTCCGGGTTATCAGGAAGGCTTAAAAAAGAAGTGATCGGAAATTCTATTGTCTCTACCGCTTCGCTTTGCTGTAAAACGAAAACAGGGTTTTTCCTGGTGTATGAGATATAGGGATATACGTAAAAATTGCTCGGAGGGATATAGATAGGAGACATCTGCCTGATCACCCGTACATAATGCTTGTCAATACCTATTTCTTCAGAGGTCTCACGGATTGCCGTTTCGGCAAAATCCTGGTCCATTTCCTCCCGTTTCCCACCAGGCAAAGAAATCTGCCCGCTATGTCTGTCATGCTGGTTTACCGTTCTTTGGATCAGAGGGAAATACCATTCATTGTTTTTAATATAAAGGACAATATTTACGGCGGCAAATTTTGGATTCTTCGCCAGGATTTCATCATAGGTGAAGACAGGACGGTAGGGAGGTGAAAAGACACCATGGGCGTTTTCCCCCGGTAATTCCACACTTTTTATTTTCCTTAACAGATCTTTTCCAAAACTTTCCATAGCGTAAATTTAACAATATATACTGAAGAAAGAAAGACTATTAACATTAATTAACCAGGTATCCTGTTCTGGAAGGAGGGCCTGAATCAAGCCAGGCTACACTGTTTTCAAAGACACTGTGGTGATATATTTTACAGGAAAATTGACAGAGTTGGCAATAAAACAAAATTCATGGGCCTTATGATGAAGCTCTCTGGCTTTTTCTACCATTGATTCTCCGGCTACAGTTACGGTTGGGTTCAAGACAACCTCTGTGAAACGGCCACTTCCGTTGTCTGTTTCCTCCATAACTCCTACTGCGTTATCTGTATAATCGGTCACAATAATTCCTTCTTCAGAGCAGAAATGAAGATACCAGAGCATGTGGCAGGAGGAAAGGGACGCTAAAAGCATTTCCTCAGGATTGTATTTGGTTTTGTCACCACGGAATGCAGGGTCGGAAGAGCCTTCGATCACGGGTTTATTTTGTACGGAGATCGTATGGCTTCTTTCGTAGTCCCGGTAGCTGCTGGTGCCTGTACCTTTATTACCGGTCCATTGTATGGTAGCTTTGTAATGGTGTTCCTTCATTCTGGTTTTATCCATATCTAAAAATATTTTTGATCTTATTTGCCTGAAGCAGGGATTTGTAAAGAGTTATGGCTAAAGGTAATAAAAAACCTCCGTAAATACGGAGGCCTATATTTTTTGTTTAATTGGAATATCCTATCAACTCTTCTTTTTTTGAATTATAGACTCTATATTCCAGATATTTAAAGGAATCTCTCGGGATAATGGTCACCCACTTCTTGTATTTCATAAACCATTTCATCTGTATACTTTTGATCCCTTTGGTAAGATAGGCTTCCACAAATGGATGTACATGCAGATAAATTTTTCCTTTTTCTTTTTGCAGAATGGTTCTGAGGGTTTCGCCCATTCTTTCCACGATCACGATCGGAGCAACGATTTCTCCGTCTTTATTAGGGTTTTCTTCTTTGGTTTCGATCTGTTTTTCCGGACGGTTTCTTTGTCTGGTGATCTGTATAAGACCGAATTTACTTGGAGGTAAAATCTTGTGACGGGCTTTGTCACGTTTCATTTCCTCTTTCAGATGTTCGTACAATTCTTTTCTGTGATCAGGGTTGGTCATATCGATAAAATCAATAACGATAATCCCTCCCATATCACGGAGGCGGAGCTGTCTTGCAATCTCTGTGGCCGCCATTTTATTGACCCTCAGGGCATGCTCTTTATTAACGGCTGTTCCGGTTGTGATATTATTCCCGGAGTTTACATCGATCACGTGTAGTGCTTCTGTGTGCTCAATGACAAGATACGCGCCTTTAGAGCTTGGAATGTTGACATGTTTTCCGAAGCTCTGCTTAAGCTGTTTTTCTACATTATAGTATTCCAGAAGGGGAATATGGGAATCGTAAAACTGGACGATATTCTTCCTTTCCGGGGCAATAACTTCCAGGTAATTTTTCATTTCATTCACCATCTGCTCGTCATCACAGATAATGCTTACAAAATCCTGGTTGAAATTATCCCTTAATATGGCTGAAGCTTTATCTTCTTCATTTAAAACCTTGGACGGAACCTTATTCTTCTGAATATTTTTAAAGGTACTTTCCCATTTCTGGATCAGCTGATTCATGTCATTATGAAGATCTGCAACCTTCTTTCCTTCGGCCACGGTTCTTATAATAACGCCGAATCCCTCAGGCTTGATACTTTCGATCAGTGTTCTTAATCTTTCTTTTTCCTCGGCGCTTTTGATCTTTTTGGAAATCGAGACTTTATTATCAAAAGGTATCAAAACCAGGAAACGTCCTGTTAAAGAGACCTGAGTGGAAATTCTGGGCCCTTTGGTTGAAATGGGCTCTTTGGTGATCTGGAGCAGTACAAGGTCATCTTTAGCGATAATTTTGTCTACAGTTCCGTTTTTATCGATCTCGGGTTGTATTTCGAAATTTTTCAGGCTTGAAGAATTTTGTTTCCTGGAAATCGTATCTCTCAGAAACTTTCGATAGGTAAGATATTGTGGCCCTAAATCCTGATAATGCAAGAAAGCATCTTTATTGTATCCGATATTTACGAATGCGGCATTAAGGTTTGGAGCCAGCTTTTTTACTCTTCCTATAAACAAATCTCCAACTATAAAATCGCTTTTGTCTTCTTGCTCATGAAGTTCACATAGTCTTCCATCCTCCAGCAGCGCAATCTTTGTAAGATCATCTTCATGCGAAACTATTAGTTCTTTCTTCATTTTTGTTATAAGATAAATTGTTAAGATTACAGGAAATAGGCATGGTTTTTTCTCAATTAATAAGTTTTAAATATAGGAATTAAATTAAAACGAATGAGTTTTTTGTAGAAGCAACCGGGGTCCTTATATTTCTGCGGAATCTTATAGTTGCAAAACAAAAATATAGTCGGTGAACCTTTAAAAATTAAAACCACCAACTATATTATTATATTGTAAATCTCAAGAAAAGAGATTATTTTTTCTTATGTCTGTTTGCTCTCCTTCTTTTCTTTCTTTTGTGAGTTGCAACCTTGTGTCTTTTTCTTTTCTTTCCGCTTGGCATAATTTTAATTTTTTAGTAACTAGTTAATATTCAGTTAATGTCTTATTTTACTGCAACTTTGGTTTTTACTTTCTCCACAAAAGATTTTGAAGGCTTGAAAGCAGGAATGTTATGAGCAGGAATCTCGATTGCAGTGTTCTTAGAAATATTTCTTCCTGTCTTAGCAGCTCTCGTTTTAATAATAAAAGAACCGAAACCTCTTAGATAAACGTTATCCCCATTATACATAGAAGTTCTGATCTCCTGCATAAAAGCTTCTACAACTTTCTGTGTTTCATTCTTTTCTGTTCCCAACTTATTTGAGATGGTGTTTACCAATTCTGCCTTTGTCATTTCCTTTTTTAATTTTAAATTTTAGGTGTGCAAATTTAGTTAAAAAAATTGAATACTAACAAATTAGTGGCAAAATATTTTTCGGTAAAGGGTTGAAATCTTACTGTTTACTATATATTACAATTATGTTATGGTAGCTTTACATGCTGGAATTGTAGTATCCGTTTTCCACACAGAAACGGATAAGATGAAGTTTTGTTTTTAAGCCGAGCTTTTCAGTAAGCCTGTTGATGTATGTATCAATGGTTCTGGTGCTCAGGTTCAGCTTTTCAGCGATTTCCTTATTGCTGAAACCTTCATAACAGAATTTCATGAGCTGTATTTCCGTAGGTGAAAGCTCTTCCTGGCTCTTTTTTTGCCTTTCCATATATTCCTGAACGGCAAGGGGCTGTTGTTCCCATTCTTTGGAATAGGCATCGTAGTCAAAGCTGTCTGAAGCGATCTTCCCTTTAACAATTTCTTTGATAATATTGCTTTTTTTCTCGCAATAGTAAGTATTGGGAATTTTCGAAAGAATTTCGGCCATATCTTCCTGGTATGTCCCCGAATAGGTGATGATAGGGGTTTCAGTATTGCTTTTTCTGATATATTTTATGGCTTCAATCCCGCTCAATACCGGCATGAAAAGCTCTATCAGGAATACATCCTCCTGTCTTCTGTAATTTCTGCTGATGAGCTCATGGCCATTATTGCAGTCATTAAGAAGCATGTAGAACGGGTTTTCCATAAGCGTCTTGATCATTATCTTTTTAAAATAAAAATCACTGTCGGCAATGGAAAATCGCACAGTATTGGTTAACAGCTTACTCACTTTAGTATCGATTTGGCGAATGATAATAAAATTCTGAGGCCTAATTTATGAAAAACTTACGAAAGTGAAAATTAAACTTAAATTAATCGGTGAGAGGATATTATTTCACCACAAAAAGCAGATATTGTGCATAAATTTTTTTTTTTATATTTTCACAAGCCCAAACAAATCACAATTATGTCTTCGAACAGGGAGAAAAAATTAAACAAATCAGACGTCAGGATAGGCATTTGGAAGTTTATTCTGTCTTTTGTCGTTTTATCTATTGTTTCATTCAGTAGTGTATTTTTCTTTTTCAAGAGTTATGATACCCAGAGAGAAGGAATCAAAAAACAGGCTGATGATTACCGGGAGCTTCTTACCCGCAGCGATCTGCTGAGGATCCACGTCGATAGTATTTTGTACAGAATGAACCAGCTTGACATTAAGAAGGTGGACAATGATATCTTTTTACGGAATTATATTATGGATAACGTAAGGGATGCCAAAAATATCATGGGGAAAGACAGTGTAGACAATTTTAAGCATTATGCCATTCTGATGAAACAGATCGGGCCGATGCTGGCTCTAAAGGACCAGATCGTAAAAGTTTCCTATAAGGAACAGACCGCTCTGAGAGACCTTAGCGAGTGCCGGGGCAAAGTAGGGATTGTGAATAATGAATTGAAAGTGGATCCTACAAGGAAATTTACAGGTAACAGAAGGAGAAGATAAATAAAAAGCTATGCAGGGACAAATCACATTATCTAAAAAAGAAAAACATTATCAGTTCTTTTATTTGCTGCTGATGCTTTTGGCAGCACTTATATTTTTAGGAGTAATCTTCCTTAAAGGATATGAGTCACCATTTTCCGATGAAGATATCATTTCCATAAAAAACCTTGAGGAGAAGTCGAGGTTTGATCAGCAGCAGAAATATTCCTATAAAATACTGGACAGTACTTTCTCTATGATCAATAAGCTGACGGACGAATCCCTTCAGCCTTTTGTTGAAGATAATATAATGTACGGGATCAACGATGTGGCCAATTATTTTGAAAACGGGAATAACAACATTACAGATATCAGAAAAGACGCTTATCCGCAGATTGCAAAGTTTTACAAAATGTATTTTACGGATAAAAAAGTTATTTCAAGTAAAACAGAAAATATAAAAAACTTTGAAAAACAATTTGAGGAGTGCTCCATAGGCTTTAAGGAAAAGAAGAACCAGCTTTTTCAGCGGGAAAACGCATATAAGGCGAGAACCCAATAATACATTAAGGAAAAAATTATAAAAACACATCACACAATCTTAATTATGAATTACTTTGAAAAGAACAAGAAGAACATTATTATCGGGGTTATCGCAACTCTGCTTATAGCCGCTTTGGTTGCGCTCTGGCTGCAGAAAAAGGTCATACATTCTGCTGATGATATTGTAGGGGTGGTATATCCATCTTCGGTGGCTGTGGGAGATACTCTTTTATACGAGGATAAAACACAGTTTGCAAAAACCAAAAGATGGAATTTTGGGGACGGAACAACCTCGGATAAAAGCAGTGGATTCCATTTTTATAATAAGCCGGGATATTATCAGGTGACTTTGATCATTGATAATAAATATACCAAATCTTTCCAGGTAATGGTTTCAGCAAGAAGAACCCCGAAACCGAAAGATACGGTAGCCGTGAAGGCAACGATAGATGCCCCTTCCCAGGCCATGCAGTTTGAAAATGTACAGTTTCGTGCGATATCTGAGGCCAAACAGTTTACATGGAAATTCGGTGAAACAGGGAATATAGACTCTAAGGACAAATTGGCCATCTATTCCTATAAAAAACCGGGAGATTATGTGGTTACATTATATACGGACGAAAGCATCGAGCCTGTTTTACACCATATCAAAGTCCTTCCTGCTTATGATGCATTAGAAGAAGAGGTGAGTGTGGAGGATGCCTATGCCAAGATCGATAATGATTTTAAATATCATTTACAGCAGATTGCCAACGGGAACAATTTCAATACACATTATAATTATTTACTGAGAACATACCTTTGTAATAATGAAAATACCATTGTAAAGGTGAATGACAGTAAAGTAAATAATTTCTATATGTACTGTGCAGGTCTCCAGTTTGATAAGAACAACGTCATTCAGACAGTAAAGGTAAACTTTGATGATGCGCAGAACTGTGTAACTAAAGTTGATATACACCAAAGCAAATAATAAAGAATCCGGCTTCTCCGGATGCACCAATCATAAAAAGATAAATAGGATGAAAAGTAAATTTCCTCTAGCAGCATATTATATAGGAGTTTCAGTAATATTAACGGGCTGTCAGGTAAAACTGCCGTCAAAGAGAACTCCCGAGCCTTCGCAATACGGACATATTGATAATTCACCGGTTATCAATGGATTTTCTAAAAAATCAGTGCCGTGGATTGCTATTTCAGACCGGTCCAGAAATACGGCCTACCTTGACAAAAACGATGAAAAATCATATAAGGAAGTAAAATTCCTGGAGCCTCTGATGGTTTTAAAAAGTAAAGACGGAATGGTAAAAGTAGCGGAGTATATTCCTGATGCTTTGATGAAAAAAGTTTCGTCGAAATCAATTAAAACCTATGGATGGATTCCTGAATCCGATCTTCTTCTCTGGAATAATTCCTTAAAGAGCGAAAAAACAGGATTTCCGGTAAGGGTAGCCGTTGTACCAAGTAACAGTGAAGTGATTAGAAATTCGGAAAGGTATTATAAAAATGACTCGATTATGGTATTCAACTCTCCGAGTCTGATCGAGCAGGCCAATGTGAAAATTCCGAACGGACAGATTGTTTATGTGTATAAGCAGGCCGAAAATAATAAAAGATTCCTGGTAGGGAAAAATCCGACCATTGATCTGGACAGCATCAGTACAGGCTTATACGGCTGGGTAAGTTCAAATGTGATCTCTCCGTGGGGAGAACGTTCCGCTGTAAAAATGAAAAATACAACAGGCGTTACTGAAACCACCCTGGGTATTCATGAAGGTTCGCCGGGTGGAAGCAATACAGAAAACAGGACCGCTATCCTGCTCACGGATGTCAATAAAAGAACACCTCTTGAAAACATTTATCCTGTAAGCTTATCATTAAATGAAACACCCACCCCTAATTCGAAGACGAAGTACTTTACCAATATTTTAGATTATAGTAAAAATTACGTTTTCAACGTATTGGGAGAGCCGATTTATTTTGACCGGTACAGGGAAATTACCGAGAAAAATAAAAGGATCAATATTGTTTTTGCATTAGATATCAGTGCTCCCAATGCCCCTTATTCTCCCATCGTAAAATCTTTACTTCAGGATTTGCAGCTTAGGTTTGAAAAGCCGTCATACTTTAATACCGTAAAATATGGTGTTGTTTTATATAAGAACAATCCCTGCGGAGATAATGTTGCAGTATCAAATCTAAGCACGGATTATAGCAAGATCACCACCTTTATTGATCAGAAAACCAATGAGATGAGCTGCCCTAGTAATAGCGGTTATCAGCCTGTAAGTGAAGGTCTGATGGCAGCAGGGAATCTTCTTTCAGGAGTGCCTGATGAAACCAACATTATCGTTACGGTGGGTACCTCCGCCAGCCAGAGCGGAAACATGTATGGTGTGATCAATTCTCTTACCCAGGCGCAGGCAAGGCTGATCATGTTCCAGACCAGTGCGAGATCAGCAGATACCTACAACGATTTTGTCCTCCTTGCGGAAAATGTGGTTACCAATACCGCTAAAAATATCGCAGAGCTCAAAAAACAAAAGATCATTAACCAGAATGATGTCCTGACCAAAAATAATTTTAACCTGGTGGAAGGTGATGAAGGGTTCTTCTCTTTGGATTACCCGAAACAAAGCATGTCTCAGGGCTTTGTGATTTTCCCTAAAAAAGGGGATATTGCAACTCCCGGATACCTTAAAAAATCTGTTGACAGCTTGATCGCTCAGGTGACCTTAGACAATGAAACACTGGATAAATCCCTGAATGATTACTTCCATTCCTCAGTAGGTGCAGGAAGAACGGATGTGGATTTAAAGTATAAATACCTATATCCCGGCCTTACCAATCCGGTTCCGGCAGGTATCGCAGCCCAGCTGATCAATTACGGAAGCCCGTTCCTGGTGAAAGGATACATCCCAAAAGAACTGAAAGATTATAAGCCGGGACTTGAAAAAGGGATCCTGATCTCTGAGGCGGAATACGATAATCTGAAAGCCTTCTACACAGAAGTCTACCAGAAAACAGGTGCCGAAAGAGCAGATTTCAACCAGTCGAGAGCAATCAAGGAATTTGTAAATCTGTTGAAAAAATATAACCCTACGGTGAAGTTTCTTGATAAAAGTGACCTGTACGAACAGCCGATGTCTTATGCTGTAGGAGTGAGTACAGGATTTGATAATTCCGAGGAAGAGCTGATGTCCAAATATAAGTTAAAAGGCTGGAGAAAATCCAAGATTGTAACTAATGAGACGGTAAGAACATACTTCCGCCATTACAAGGACCTGGCAGACCGGATGCTGACCCACAGAAATAATCCTGCCGTAAAGATACAGCAGAACGGGCAAACTTTCTATTGGCTAAATGAATACTTTATGCCTACTATGATGCCTGTGGAAGAACCAGAATACACTAAGCATTAATAAGTTATAGGACTAAAAAGCAGGATTAATTTCTGCTTTTTTTGCTTTTTTTGCTGTAAAATTTTTATCTTTGATGTTACCCAAATCATAAAAATATGTCAGATCAGTCACCTCATGACGGCAAACATTTTGTCGTCCAAAAGGGTAAAGCCCAATGCAATCAGGGTGATCAATTCCCTCAATATAAAGTTACCAGCCATCAGAAACATTATTGGAATGACTCGGATGGAGAACCGGATTATTTAGCGGTAACGGAAGATGACCTTCAGTTTAATCCTTCCGGTCCCAGCTTTGGAAAATGTAAGCTCAGACCATCTTCAGGCGGATATTTGCCGTGTGCCTATGCTCCCGCGGGGAAATGGCAGAAGACCTATGAAAAGGTGAAAATAATGGGTAAAAGCTGTGTTACTGAGGTTTCCGAGCTGCAATGCTCCGTAGGAGGACTAATTACCATCAAGGATCACGGGCAACGTGGTGAAATGAGTAAAAAGAATGTGAAAAATGCAGATTCCAAAACGGTACAGCATATTAATCCACTTGTCAGAATGGATGATTTCAAAGAGACTGTGGAAGAAAGTGAGATCGATGCCTATTAATTCTTAAATCTTGCGTTATGCCAAAACAGGGAGTTTCAAAAATATCGGGAAATCCGGAACCGAAAGTAGGGGAAACCACCACATACACTATTGCAGAGTGGTATCCCGGCACCCCAAAAGAAAAACGAGATCCGGCATTGGTAACGTGGGAGCTATTTAAAAAACGGTCTAACGGTCGTTTTACCACCACGAATATCAGAAAAAAAGGAAGCGGGAGCTTTACGTTCGGCGAAGTTGCCCATAAACATACCTATCGCCTCGAGGCTTATTTATATGAAGCTGAAGGCAAAGATTCTACGACTATAGAAATCAATCCGCAGCCCGCAGAAGTTCCTAAAATTAATAAGGTGGAGCTATTGTATGTGGATGATTCCAAAGGAACGACGTTCAGTTATATGGAAAAGCTGGTAGCCAAAGCCCAGTGTGTGAATCTTACGGGAGAAAAATTACTTTTTACGCTTTGGGAAGATGATACCCAAGGTAAAGGACACAGTACCCAAAATCTTTTTGTAGATAAAAAAGAAGTAGTGGTAGGCAAAAATGGTACGGCAAGTGCGGAATTTTTGCTTACAAAAGCCCTGATGCATAAAGCTGCCAACGGAGAGACTGATTCTAAAGAACTGGAGTTTTATGTGACTGTGGAATATTATAAAAATAAAAGGCATTCCACAAATAATGTGGAGGTTAAAAACCCTTTTTCATTTGAATTGCCTAAAGGTAAACCACAACCGAAGCCACAGCCTAAACCTGCCGCATCCTCTGCTCCGCCAAGAGCACAAGGGTCCCCCGCGGCGCAAAAACCTCGGTCACAAAAAGAGGAAAAAGGAATTATAGACAAGGCCCTGGACTGGTGGAACGAACTCTGGGATTACCAGGAAAGTAAAGGAATAGTAAAGCCTGAGCAAAAGCCTATTCAACAGCCGCCTGGAGGGAAAACCACAACAACAGTACAAGAAAATAAGATGGAAGGCCTTCTGGATGCATATTTTGCTAAAGAGGAATTTATAAAAGAAACTAATGAAGTAGCCGGCCAGCATACTTACACATTTGCAAATAGGAATGTAAAAATAGATAAAGATAAAATTGCAGGAATTATCAAGTCTAAAGTAGATGATAAGGTTAGAAAGGATAGGAAATATGTTAAAATTGATGATATTAAAGCTGCACTTACTCAAGAAACATATGCTAAAGGCGAAACCATTTCATTTAATCTTTATAAGCTTGGCCCTGAGTTCATAAGAATTAACAGTGCCCCTTTGGAACAGGACGTTTATGTTGTTGCCCAAACATTATTGTTAGACGGAAAAGAAGTAAACATCAAAATAAAGGAAAAAGAATCTGTATTGGTGGCAAGGGATACCGATTTACCGGTATTAGAAGCTAAAGAAAATGGGAATGAAATAACAACACTGAAAGCAGTGGTACAAAATAATCTGGCAAAAGTAAAAATAAAACTTCGGCCGAAATCTGATGAAACACTGGCTACTTGGAAAGAAAAGCTCAGTGGTATAAAAGATGGAACTCATACATATATTTTTGGAGGAAACAACAATACGGCTACTGCGGAACAAAATAAAAAAATTGCTGGAATTATTGCGGATAAAGTAAAAGCAGATCTTTCAGCTCAGAAAAAATATGTAAAAGCTGAAGATATTGAAAAAGTATTAACTCAACAAACCTATAAAAAAGGAGATCAGATAACTTTTGATGTTTATAAAAATGTAATCGAATATCTTTGGTTAAAAGCAGAATGTAGAGGGAATATAAAAAAACATGAAGGAGAATTTTTGAAAAAAGAAGGAGCTTATTTCATTGTAGGTAAGAGATGCTTTTGTAACAGGGATATTACTCTTGTAGAATTTGAGGATATTCTTAAACAACTTAGAGAAAGTGAATCTATACCCAATACTTGGTCTATATTTACTGCTGATAATTGTAATCTTGATGACAAGACTAATGAAAGTTTTGTGAAAAAATTGAATGAAATATTTACAAAATATGAAATCAATACCTGTATCAGAAAGATACACTTCTTGGCTCAGATCTATCATGAAACTGATAGATTGCAGACTACCAAAGAATATAACGGAAAAGACAGTTATAAACCATATGTGGGAAGAGGACTGATGCAGTTAACATGGAAAGATAATTATGCAGGATATAAAGCCTATTCCGGAATAGATGTAGTGACTGATTATGAAAAAGTAGCGGAAGAGCTTAATCTTGCTGTTGACAGTGCAGGATGGTTTTGGAAACAGGGGAAGATGCTGAATCCTGGAACAACTTGGACTATATCGAAAACTTCATTCAGTGAATATGATGGTTCTACTGGAAAACAATATCCGAAAGAGGAATTTAGTTACGAAATTGACGGCAAAACCAAAAAATATGGAGCCGTTAATATTAATCTATTAGCAGATGCAGATTATATTGATACAGTGAGCTGGCTTGTAAACGGTGGTGATAATGGAAGAATGGAAAGAAGGAATTATCTAAAAAAAATTAAAAAGATTTTCAAATACCCTGAAGAATGTGCCAATGCTGGAACCGTTTCGACTGGCAACAATAATGTAAACATCCATTTTGAGGGTGATACGGCTTCAGCAGATAATATTTCACAAAGAACGCGTACCATTCTGGAAGAAGTGGGAACAGCTTCTAAAAATTATGATATTTACATTACCAGCACGGCGAGAACACCGGCAGACCAGGCTAGGATTATGTATGATAATATACAAAGAACTGGGGCAGCGGTTCAGAAAAGTATTTATGCTAATCCAGGGGATCAGGTGATAGACGTTTATACAGCAGGAATAAATGCAAAAAAATCCGAACAGGAAATCATTGCAGATATGGAAGCCAAAATTAATGAACTTGGCCCTTCTACTGTATCAAAACATTTGGCAGATCCTAATGTAATGAATACATTTGATGTTTCTATACGCAGATTATCCAATCCTAATGATTTTAAAACCGAAATGCAGAAAAGAACAGAGCTCCACCAATTATTGGATGAAAATGGAGCCTATCATATTGAAATAAGCCAATAATGAAACAACTTAATCAAATCGTATTAGGAGTATTTTTACTCTTTACATTAAATGTTTCCTGTAAGAAGAATATGCAATCAGCCACACTGATCACAAAACAAAAGGAAGCAAAAAAGAATAGCGATACAATAATTACAAAATCCGGGATTTATATGGTATATCCCAATGAAAAAGAAATAGATTCTCTAAAAAAAGCTATTGGGGAAAGTGATTTTTATACTATGGCCGATGATAATAACTATTACATGGCTGAAATTTCATCAAAATTAAAAGGAAAGGTTATTTATGTTAAACAGCCAAATATCAATTTTGAAAAAGAACAATTTTTATTCAGTAAAAAAAACAATGTAAACAGTTGGTTGGTAATAGACTATGAAGAAGGCGGCAAGCCTCAAATTTATTCTTTGGTTGATTACTATATGAAACTTAGTAAAAATTCTAATGTCACGTCTCCAAATGCGAATATAGATTCTTATCTTAAAAATGATGACTTTTTCAGTATATCCTTTGATATTAACGGAGATGGTAAAGACGACAAGGTTTTCAGCAATAAGCCTAATACAGGTGATAGTTTATTGGTTTTCTTTAATGATAACAACGGATATGCACTGAAACTGAAATCTACTAACTTTTCCCAGGATGGCGGGAATCAGATATCTGAAATTAAAAAGAACGGAAATGGATTTTCTGTGGAAACGGATTTCCCCAAAGGCACAAATAAGTACATTTACTTTGTAAGCTATCAGAACAATAATTTTATAGTCAGTAAAGTCATACATGAGGTAGAATCCTGGCAGGATAACAAGGCGCAGATTTGTACTTTTCACCCCGGGGTCAGTCTTCAGAGGTCCAATGATGAAATTTTCAGTGCACTGGTCGACAGTGAAAAAAAAGCTGAATGTGTAAACAAGAGACAGTAATAGGAAAATAAAAGAAAGTAACTGATAAATCATTTTATGTTTGTACAAGCTTACATAACGAAGAGTTTTCAGGATTCGGGCGGTATAAATCTCAGGAAGGCAGTAGATTATCACAGATTTTGCAAAAAATAAATTCCGGAGAAGTATAATAATGTTCTGAATAATTAAAAAATCACAATGAAAAGCTATTCAAAGAAATTATTTTTATTACAATTCTTGTTACTTATTTTCAACGGGTGTAATTATCAATCTCAGAATTTTATAAATACAGAATTTGTTATTGATAAACAGAATGTTGAGGATGGTTTTTATAATTCAAAGAATTTAGATGCTCTTCTGAAAATAAAAGGAGGAAGGTATTTTGAGCCAGATTATACAGGGACCTCATTTGATAATTATTATGTAAGAAACATTGTTAACGATAGATCAGATAAAAAGAATATTCTTCTTTTTTTCGATAAAAAAAATATATTACGAGATACAATACAGATTCCATTTCATCAGGTTTATTCCCTTAATGTGATATTCGGGGATAATAAAAATGGTATTGCTATTGGGATGTTTGACAAAAAGAATAATTATTTTAAAATCAATAAAAGTTTTGCACTGGATAAAGGTTTAAAATTAAGACCTTTGCCTATTGATACCAAAATAATTCATTGCCCAATACCTGTAGATTTACTATCAGAAGAAAATCTAGGCCTAGAAGAATATTTCACTTTTGGAATTCAAAGCCAAGAAGAAAAAAAGACTAGTGACACACAAATTAAAAAGAATTTCTCCCAATGGAAAGGAAGCTATTCTTCCGATTTTAAAATATCAAGGATAGATGGAGATTATAAGGTGCATTATATTATTAATATTCCTAACGATGAAGATGTTTTTATTATAGAAGAAATTAATGGAGAAAAGAATGAAATTAATGATTTATTTATTGAGTTTTCTTCTAATGATAAACTGGTTATAAAATCGAAAAAAGATCAGAAACTGGAATATATCATTAAATATACCGATGAAAAATATTATTTGACGGGGAAAACAATATACCTTTTAAATCCTCCGAACGATAGATATCCGCTTAAAAAGGAAAAATTGTAATTAGCAGTCGGTAAAATGAATCTATAATATAAACATTAAAAACGCAAATTTCACCCTCCATTTTACATTTAAAAATATATAATCGATAGTAATGGAAAAATAACAGAAAGTAATCGATAACGTATAAACTTAACTTTGAGGGAGGGAACAGAGATGCAATGTATTAAGCTTACAGGAATAAGCAAGCATAGGGGTTGAAAAAGGTAAACGTATAAGTGATAAAGTAACAAAGGATAAAGGTAATTTCGAGAATAATAAGATATGCTAAAGGAGGAGAATCTTACTATGCAGGAGACGGATTGAATAAAGCTCACATTACCCCGGAGCAAATTAAAATGTCATTAATAAATTCAAAAAATGAAAATAAATAAAATATACATTATATGCTTGCTGATATTTTTGATAGGATGTAAAAAGAACATATCGGGGAATACAAATAGTGATATAAAAGAGACAATACAAATTCAAAAAAAAGATAGTATTTCATCAAGCTCAAATAAGCTCAATAATTTTACGAAAGAATCTTTTGTTATAAGCTGTGGCTCTGGTTGTGCTATGAGTTATTCGCCTGAAAATATAAGATCAGTTGGCAAATCAGTGAAAGTGAAATTTAAGGTGGATATGTATCTAGATGAAGTACTGACTGATACTTATGAAGAAACATATATGTTTTCATATGATGGTTCAGGAGAAGTAGAAAAAATAAATCTTGAAGGTAAAAATGAAAATATATTACAAACACTTATGCCGGATGCCCAAGAGTCTTTTAGGGAATTCGGAAATAAATTGATGGGTAAAGAAAATGCATTAGTGAAGCCCGAAGAAAATTGTATTAAAGAAAGTGACCTAAAGTTACCTTATAATAATAAGATCGATCTTAAGACAGTTAAATATCAACTACTGCTTTGTAATTCTATTAAAGGGATTGAGAAATTTATTTGCGGTCAGGATAAACTTCGGTATATAACACTTCCCTCAAAAGATAATATTAGTGTCCTTTTAGTCCCTCAAGATTGCGGAGATTTTTCGTACAGATTTTATTTAATAACAATAAAAAATAATATCGTAGCAGATAAATTGTATGTTGAAGGGGAATGGTATGAACCAGATGATGAAGAAAATAAAGAAGTGACTTATTTTTCTATAGACGATAAATATAATATAATTGTTAAAACGCAAATTTCAAACTCCATTACATCTAAAAAATATATCATCGACAGTAATGGAAAAATAAAAGAAAGTAACTGATAAATCATTTTATGTTCGTACAAAACTTATATAACGAAGATTTTGAAAAGTTAATTCAGAGATATCAGAGTAGTTTTACTAAATATAATTTATGAGATCCCGGACAATAAAGGCTTTACAATAAAAACATATTTTCCTGATCGGGGATATTATGAGAAGGAATTCAATATTGTCTCTGAAAAATAATACCTGGATACTGAACTTGCAACTATTTTTGAGACAAAATTTATATACTCTTTATGCTACATTTT
>NZ_JBGCUR010000038.1:0-25900 GCF_041361455.1 Chryseobacterium gossypii
CAAACTTACTTTTCAAAACATAAAAATGGCCGGAATTTCTTCCGACCATGACTAGCCTTTCGAGACAGTCTCTTTTTGTAAACAAACTTTATTCTGAAAAATTATTTGGCAATCGGCTGATGTGTGCTTATGGCAATCCTGTTCCAGCCATTGATCGTAATAATAGCCATAATGATCTGGGCTATCTGGCTTTCGTCAAAGAATTTCCTGGCTTTCTGATAGGTTTCCTCTGTGAGACCTTTTTGACTGATCAGGGTAATTTCTTCGGTCATTGCCAGAATCGCCTGTTCTTCCTCAGTAAAAAATTCGGTTGCTTCCCTCCATGCGCTCAGGATATACAACCTTTGCGGAGTTTCACCGTATTTTATCGCATCTTTACTGTGCATATCCAGGCAGAAAGCGCATCCATTGATCTGGGAAGCCCTGATCTTAATCAATTCTTTCTGAATGGGGTTCAGGGAAATTTTCTGAAGATATCCTTCCAGCCCTATCATTGCCTTGTAAGCGGCAGCATCTGTAGTTGCCATGTCGAATCTTGTGCTCATAATATTGTTATTTTTTGGTTAATTGATCTATGTAAAGGGATATTGTCTCTGGCCGCCAATATTTAACTTTTTATTGACAGGACAAAGTTCCGATTTAGGAATCTAAAAAATCTTAAACTGGTTTAAGAACGTAGTTTTGCCCTGATCTCACTCAGGTATTCAGGGGTAAAGCCCAGATAAGAAGCGACCAGGTATTGAGGGATCCTCTGGATAAATCCCGGATAATGTGTGCTGAAATGTACATATAACTCCTCCCTGCTCATTTCGTACAGATAACGGATCCTTCGCTCTGATGCCGCATAAGCCTTCTGGTAGATCATCCGGAAATAGCGTTCCATTACAGGATGCTTCTCCAGCAGCTGTTGCCAGGACTGAAGATCAATAGCCAGCACCACGGACCGCTCTACCGCCTGGATGTAAAGATCTGTTTTTATTTGTCTTTCAAAAGAAAAAGTATCGGTGATCCACCAGTTCTCTATGGCAAAATCTGTGGTTTGTTCCACACCCTTTTCGTTGATAAAAAATTTTCTGAGGCAGCCTTTCAGTACAAAGTACATGGATTTGCATATTTCCCCGTCACGCATAAGATCCTGCTTTTTCCTGACTTCCTGTATCTGGAAAAAGGTGATGATGGAAGCAAATTCCTCTTCACTGATCCTGATGAACCTGTCTAAATGTGCCTTAAAGGTTTCCATTATGAAATTAAGTAACCAAACTTAACTTTATTTTTTTAGTTTTACAATTCAAAAACAATAAATCATGGAAATTGTTGCAAAAATCCTGACCGCTCTTGTAGCATTGGAGCATATTTATATCCTTTGGATGGAAATGTTTGCCTGGGAGACTAAAGGTAAGGAAGTATTTAAGTCTGCCCTGCCGGCTGAAATGTTCAGGCCGACAAAAGGTTTGGCCGCCAATCAGGGACTTTATAACGGATTCCTTGCAGCAGGGCTCATCTGGTCCCTTCTAATCAGGAACGGACAATGGCAGACCAATGTAGCATTATTTTTTCTGAGTTGTGTTACCGTAGCAGGAGTTTACGGAGCTTTCTCGGCAACCAAAAAGATATTTTTTGTCCAGGCTTTACCGGCCATCCTGGCCATTATTGCGATCCTGCTAAAATAAAATCATTTATGGGTCTGGGGTTGTCCTGTTACGGATAATATCTCCAGGAGCTTGCGCATCATATCCTCAGGTCTGAATAATCCTTCGTGATAATACACCAGATTCAGATCCTTGTCCAGAAAAATCCACAAAGGATACACCTGCTGATCCTTATTGCCTGAAAGCGCCAGGGCCAGCTCATGGATTCCGGAATTTCCATTGGGTAAATATTCAAACTCCCGGTTCCCGAAACGGATTTTTTCTTTGGTTTTTTCAGCCTCAAAATTAATGACATAGTAATTTTCATTCAATAGCTCTACCAGCTTCTTATCCTTATTCAGTCTTGAAAACCCAATTTTACAGACGGCACACCAGTCTGTATATACATGAATGACGACCGGCTTTAGATGATCTCCCTTTAACGTTTCAAGGCCGGAAAAAGTACCTGTCCTTATCTGCGAAAGATAAAGAACAGGCACTGACAATAAAAATAAAATTATGGTTCTCACTTTAAGGTATATTTTATGCCTAAAAAGCCTCTGATCCCCTGCATCGGCGCATATCCGTAAGTAGTATCGAATGTATAGTGATTCGGATTGCTGACAGGGTCATCCACATATTCATCAAACGGATCAAACGGTCTCATTAAAGGATCTTTCGGGATAAAATTGAACAGGTTTTTAATTCCGCAATACACTTCAAAGCCGGATCTGAACGTTTTCGAGACCTGAATATTGGCCAGAGAATATAACGGGGAATACTCCGGCCGGTAATCACCAGGTAAAACCGGCAGCCGCATCGGCCCGTAAAACTGACCGGTGAAATCTACCGTAAAAGAATCTGGGAATTTATAGGTAAAATTGTAGGTACCGCTCCATTTAGGCGCATGCAGCTGCCTGGATTTCCCGTTTTCACCGTCAAATTTCTGATAAACGTCGAGATAGGTGACTCCCAGGTTAACATTCAAAGGAAAACCGAAATTGTAATCCACATTCACAGAAACACCTCTGGAGATCCCATGCCCATGAAGGTTATCATAGATGATCTTATCCGGTTCCGAATCAAAATCACCAACGATCTTATTACTGAAGTAAGTATAAAATACTGACGCATCGATATTAATCAGCTTTTCCCCGACAGGAACTTTCCAGATATAATTCAGGTTTCCGTTGACCGATCTTTCAGGCTTCAGATCTGATTCAATCACCACTTCCCGCGACCCTGTAAGCGCAGCATGATCTTCGGTAAATAAATTAACGACCCTGAAACCCGTCCCGAAATTAAACCTCAACGTATGGTAAGGGTTGGGAGAAAATTTCCATGCCAGCCTTGGTGAATGGACAGAATGATGAACTTTATCATAATCATACCTGTAACCCAATAACAGAGTATTTTTCTCATTGATCTCCCATTGGTCCTGTAAAAACATTCCTAATATGGGAGACTTCATCGGTTGGTTCAGCAGCCCGTCTGCTGATAAGGTTCCGGGAGTATTATCATCATAAAAGGTCTTCTTAAAAGTCGTTCCCAGGATCAGATCATGCTTTTCCAGCTTTTTATTCCAATAGGTCTGTACAAAGGCCACCTTCTGAATGGCATCAAAAGGATTGTTCCCGTAAAAGGAATCCTGATCATGGTAATTGTATGAAAACTGTGTAATGATATTTTCCTTTAACGGCCATTGATACACTCCGAAAGCTTCTATTCTCCGGGTATAAATGCTTTCCCCGTAAATTTCACTACTTCCCCTGTAAGATTTGTTCCACTGCATCTCCCCTCCGAAACGATCTTCGTATAAATACCGCAGAGCAAAGCTTGCCAACCGGTTTTCCGTTCTTCTGAAGTTCCATTTGTTGAAAACCGAGATCCTGTTCTGTAAAGCGGCATCTGTAAAATTATCTTTATTCTGATCGATCCTTTCATTAAAATTAAAGTAATTCAGGCTCAACAGCGAAGCCGTATTTTTTCCCAGACCAAACTTGGTTGACAGGTCCAGGTTATTTTCGCTCCATGTGCCGGTCATTACATCAATACTCAGCTTTGGTGCGGTCAATGCATTTTTGGTAATGATATTGATGACACCTCCCATGGCTTCAGAGCCATAAATAGATGATGCGGGGCCTTTCACAACTTCAATTCTGTCCACCAGGCTGTTCGGTATGCCACTTAAGCCGTACACCGTGGAAAGCGAACTTACAATCGGCATCCCGTCAATCAGGATCATGGTATAAGGACCTTCCAGCCCATTGATATGTATATCCCCGGTATTACAGACTGAGCAGTTCAGCTGGGGTTTTATCCCATTTACCATCGCTATAGCCTCAAAAATGTTCGGAGTAGGATTTTTCCGGAAAAAACTCTCACTATAAATTTCCACGGCCACCGGACTTTTAGATCTGCTGACCGGCTTTATGGTACCCGTGATCACAACGTCATCAATCATTCCGGTTCTGATTGTTTTTTTAAAAACAGAGTCCGTTTTTTCATCTTGACGGATATCTAAGCTGTCTGTTTCTTGTGAAAAACAGTAGGGCGATAAAAAAACAACAGAAAATAATATTCGTTTCATGAAATCATAATTGTTAGACAAATCTAACAATTATTTTTGAAACACAAAACTATATGACAAATATTACCCGCATCAATTCATGAAATTTTATTAAATTTGAGGAAATATAAAGGTAAAATGAGATATAATCAAGCCGGGAATATCCCACAGAAAAGACATACGATTTTTAAATCTCCTGAAGATAAATTTTACTATGAGCAGCTTTTCGGAACAGAAGGTTTTCATGGTATTTCTTCATTGCTATACCACATCCACCGTCCTACCCAGATCAAATCCATCGGTACGCCTAAGGATGTTGCTCCAAAGATTGCTGTTGAAAAAAATATTACGCCCAGAATGTTCAAAGGGATGAATGTAATCCCCGAAGACGATTTTCTGGACAGCCGAAAGATTCTTTTGATCAACAGTGATCTGAAAATGGGATTATCAAAGCCGCGGAAATCAATGGATTACTTCTACAAGAATGCCGAATGCGACGAGCTTCTGTTCGTTCACCAGGGAAGCGGTATCCTGAAGACTTTTGTTGGAAATCTTGAATTTTCGACAGGTGATTATCTGATCATCCCCAGAGGTACCATTTATCAGGTGGAGCTAAAATCCGATGACACTGTCTTTTTTGTTTTGGAAAGCCATTCCCCGATCTATACCCCAAAGAGATACAGAAATGAATTCGGACAGCTCCTGGAACACTCTCCTTTCTGTGAACGGGACATTATTGCTCCTACCTTTGTAGAGCCGAAAGATGAAAAAGGAGAATTTCTGATCAGGGTGAAAAAGGAGAACCAGATCACCGATTTTATCTATGCAACCCACCCGTTCGATGTTGTGGGATGGGACGGCTATTTTTACCCTTACAAATTCAATATAAAAAACTTTGAGCCGATCACAGGCAGAATACACCAGCCACCTCCGGTACACCAGAACTTTGAAGGACATAATTTTGTAGTCTGCTCATTCTGTGCGAGGATGTATGACTATCATCCGATGGCCATCCCGGCACCTTACAACCATTCAAATATTGATTCAGACGAAGTTTTATTCTATACGGAAGGTGATTTTATGAGCCGTAACCATATCGACCTGATGGATTTCACTCTTCATCCCGGAGGGATTGTTCACGGTCCACATCCAGGTGCCATGGAAAGAAGCATCGGCAAAAAATTCACGGAAGAATATGCGGTAATGGTAGATCCGTTCCGTCCTTTGAAAATCACTGAAGAAGCTTTGAAGGTGGAAGATCCGTCATACAAGACCTCATGGCTGGAAGAATCTGATAAAACCATGCAAGACCGTTCCCAGGAATAAAAAATATTCACATAAAATTCACTATGTACAATTATATAAGTGCAGAGGAAGCCATATATACCATAAAAAGCGGGAACCGTGTATTCTTTCACGGGAGCGCATGTACCCCGAATTATCTGATCGATGAATTGGCGAGGCAGTCCGGCCGGCTGGATAAGGTAGAAATGGTTTCCATTACCCAGCAGGGAAACGTGGAAATTGCAAAACCGGAATACAAAGACAAATTTTTTATCAACTCCCTGTTTGTTTCCGCTCCGGTACGGGATGCAGTAAATTCTGACAGAGGGGATTTTGTACCGGTATTCTTAAGTGAGATCCCGATCTTGTTCAGGAAGAATATCTTACCTTTAGATGTTGCCCTGGTAACGGTTTCTCCACCGGATAAGCACGGATTCTGCACCCTGGGGACCTCCGTAGACATAGCCCGGGCCGCCGTAGATACCGCTAAAATAATTGTAGCCCTGGTAAATCCGAGAATGCCTAGAACCCACGGAGACGGGATGATCCATGTAAGCAGGATCCATAAAATGGTTTGGCATGAAGAAGAGCTGCCTACAATAGATTACGGGGCAAAGGTAGGTCCGGAAGAGATGCTGGTAGGAAAAAATGTCGCCGAACTTATTGAGGACAGATCAACCCTGCAGATGGGTATCGGCACCATCCCCGATGCCGTGCTGAAATGCCTGCACAATCATAAAGACCTTGGGATACATACCGAAATGCTGAGTGACGGGGTCATAGACCTCATTCAGAATGATGTGATCAATAATAAATACAAGGGCTATAACGAGAATAAAACCATTACAAGCTTTTGTTTCGGGACCAGGAAGCTTTATGATTATGTGGATGATAATACCGTTTTTGCCTTCAAGGATGTAAGTGAGGTGAACTTCCCTATCAATATCATGAAAAATAAAAAAATGGTAGCCATCAATTCTGCCATAGAAATCGATCTTACGGGACAGGTTTGCGCAGATTCCATCGGAACCATGCAGTACAGTGGGATCGGTGGTCAGATGGACTTTATGAGAGGAGCCGCCCTGAGTGAAGGCGGAAAGCCCATCATCGCCATTACCTCGAGAACAAAGAAAGGCGTTTCAAGAATTGTTCCTTACCTTAAGCAGGGAGCAGGTGTGGTTACTACAAGAGGGCATATTCACTATGTGGTTACAGAATACGGAACGGCTTACCTGTACGGCAAAAACCTTCTCCAGCGCGCTCAGGAACTGATCAGTATTGCACATCCTGACGACCGGGAGATGCTGGAAAAGGCCACTTTTGAAAGATTCAGGCATTATTGACGACTTTCCGGTGGATTGGTAATTTCACTTGTTTCAATTCAATACAAAAACAGGCTCCGGCTTAATGTAATCATGATATCATAAAAACATTTAAAGGTTTTGGCAATATTTTTGATAAAAACCTTTAAAAATTGGAAATTGAAAACTATATACAATTCGATAAGAGAAGAAGTTGTAAAGCACTCTAAAGTGAAAAACTCTGTTCTGGGTAATGTGGATGAATGGAAGCGGAGCCATTATATTATTCTTTCCGAAATCATCAAGGATGGACTGTCTGAATCTGAAGAGATGAAAGGAGAGAGAAAGTTTGAAATAGGAAATACCATTTCCCATGTCACGCTGCAGCGTTTCTTCGAAAATGATTACCAGGATAAGACCCATAATGATTTAAGGTTTTTAAAAACCCTGGATAAGATATGCATTTTCCTCGGCTACAAAGATCTGAATGCGTATATCCAGTTCGTCAAAGAGAAAAGGCAGGAGAATGACCCGAGTAATAATCAGATGTTCTTACAGATGGTTTATGACTATTGTGCAACTGTCTTTGAGTTTTACAAGCAATTTCCAAATCACAGGACAGAACTGTTCAAAGAGCTGGTTTTTGATGATTCTCCGTTTCTGGAACGGGCTTACCATTTCAGCAAGGAACTATGTGACAGGGATTTCCAGCTGGTCACTAAAAACAACCGCTCCAATTATGAGGTCTTCGATATCCATATCGTAACGGATGAGCCGGATAAAAAGATCCTGGAGGCACAGGAATTCTGGAATCTTTTATTTAAGGTCGGGGAAACGGGAGAAGAGCATTTTGTCAATCAGCTCAATACCCAGATCTATTTTATCCGCAGGATTAATAACGCATGGAAAATCTGGGACAATTATAATCCCGACGCCGGAAGGTTAAACAAAAAGTATGAATGATAAAAAGAAAGCCACAGAAATTCCTGTGGCTTTAATTTTCGAAATATTTTTTTTTCATTGGTCTTTGCGGCTACAAAATTATACAACCTTTCACTCATATAATAAACTTAAGCATACTTAAATGAACTTTTTTAAACCCCAGATTGAGTATTCCCCTAGATTATTATCCATGAATGTTTTTTCCATTCCTAAGATTTTTGTAATTTGCATACCCATAATTTAAAGTAAAAATAGAAAACATGTCAACACTTACATTTGCCGAAAAAATTGCTCAAGCAGAGAATTTTTTACCAATTAACGGTACAGATTATATTGAGTTTTATGTGGGAAATGCTAAACAGGCTGCTCATTATTACAAAACCGCTTTCGGTTTTCAGTCTGTAGCATATGCCGGACCTGAAACAGGAGTAAGGGATCGGGCATCTTATGTTCTTCAGCAGGGGAAGATAAGATTGGTATTAACAACTGGTCTTAAATCTGATTCTCCCATTAACGAGCATGTAAAAAAACACGGTGATGGAGTAAAAATTTTGGCACTTTGGGTAGACGATGCCTATAAAGCTTTTGAAGAGACCACCAAAAGAGGTGGAAAACCATACATGGAGCCTGTAACATTAACCGATGAGAACGGTGAAGTGAGAATGTCCGGAATTTACACTTACGGAGAAACGGTTCACATGTTCATAGAAAGAAAAAATTACAACGGACCTTTTATGCCGGGCTATGAAAAGTGGGAGACAGAATACAATCCTGAAGAAACAGGGCTGTTGTACGTTGACCACTGTGTAGGAAATGTAGGCTGGAACAGAATGCTTCCTACCGTGGAATGGTATGAAAAGGTAATGGGGTTTGTAAATATTCTTTCTTTTGATGATAAACAGATCAATACAGAATATTCCGCTTTGATGTCCAAAGTAATGTCTAATGGAAACGGATATGCCAAATTCCCTATCAACGAGCCGGCAGAAGGTAAAAAGAAATCTCAGGTAGAAGAATATCTTGATTTCTACGAAGGTGAAGGGGTGCAGCATATTGCTGTTGCTACAAAAGATATCATCCATACTGTAAGTGAGCTGAAAAAACGTGGGGTGGAGTTTCTTTCTGCACCGCCGGAAGCTTATTATGAAATGGTTCCTGAAAGAGTGGGCCACATTGATGAGGATCTCAAAAAGCTTCAGGAGCTGGGAATCCTTATCGATCATGACGAAGAAGGATATTTACTGCAGATCTTTACCAAGCCTGTGGAAGACCGTCCTACCCTTTTCTTTGAGATCATTGAAAGACATGGTGCCCAAAGCTTCGGAGCCGGTAACTTCAAAGCATTATTTGAGGCATTGGAAAGAGAACAGGAAAGAAGAGGTAACCTTTAATTTTAAATATAAACCGTTAAGTTTTGTCAGGATGATAAGTCTTGACAAAACTTTTTTATAAAACACGTAAATGTGAGAAAGCTTTTTATTGGAATTTCAATTTTTGGAGCAACACTGGGCCTGAAAGCACAGTACGGAACATTAAATGAAATTCTTACCCGACTTGAAGAACGAAAAGGCATCAATCAGCATCTGGAAAATGTAAATATTGACAACAAGAAATTTGTTTTCATTAAAGATGCAGAAGACCACACAGAAAGAGATTTTATCGTGATCACAGGCAACAAGGTCACCTATGTGGAGGTTTTTGATGATAAGGCTACCGGTGAAAGCAGCTCAAATGTTTTTACAGGCGATATCGTCAGGAAAAAAAATATTGTCTCCCTGCGGGCGGATATGCTTGAAAATAAAAAAGTTCCGATTCCCGTTACCAAAACTTTACTGTTGACAAAACAGGATGATATTTTATACCTCATTGATATCAATACCAAAGACCGGTGGATCGATGAAGCCTCTTATTCAAAGAAATAGTGTAATATCTGATCATCCCCTACTGCAAACATATGGCAGATGGGCTTTTAATACAGGCTAGATCCTGATTGGAAGGCATCATGATCAGATTAAATTGAGAGCTGTCGTACACGGTAAAATCGCCGGGTATGAAACTAATTTTAACGGGTCTGTAACGGCCCAAATTAAACTAAACTTATGAAATCATTTGTAGAATATTCCTCAAATTCAGATTTTTCCATACACAATATTCCTTTCGGAGTAGCTGTTTTCAACAAAGAATATATCGGGTGCTGTACAAGAATCGGAGACCAGGTGATTGATCTCGCCACTCTGTATGACCTCGGATATTTTGAGGATATCGAAGGGCTTGATGAGAATGTTTTCGAAGCTTATACATTGAATGAATTTATCGAGCTGGGAAAGCCTGTTACCAATGCCGTCCGCACCAAAATCCAGGAAATGCTTCAGGAAGGCTCTGCTCTTTCCAAAGATCAGAAAACCATTGAAGAAGCTTTCTATGATCTGGATAAAGTGAAGATGATGATGCCTGTGCATGTCCCAAACTATACAGATTTTTACAGCAGTATCGAACATGCTACCAATGTCGGGAAAATGTTCCGTGATCCTGCCAATGCTTTATTGCCAAACTGGAAACATTTGCCCGTGGGATACCACGGAAGGGCCTCGTCAATTGTGGTTTCAGGAACAGAGATCCATCGTCCGAAAGGCCAGATGAAGCCTGCGGATGCAGATCAACCGGTTTTCGGGCCATGCAGACAACTGGATTTTGAGCTGGAAATGGCTTTCATCATCAATAAAAATACGGAAATGGGTGAAAGTATTTCTACAAAGCAAGCTGAAGACGCCATTTTCGGAATGGTGATCTTTAATGACTGGTCGGCCAGGGATATTCAATCCTGGGAGTATGTGCCGCTAGGGCCTTTTTTAGCGAAAAATTTCGGTTCCTCCATCTCACCGTGGGTAGTTACCCTGGAAGCGCTGGAACCATTCAGGACAGCTTCACCTAAACAGGATCCTGAAGTTTTAGATTACCTGAAGTTTGAAGGAGATAAAAACTACGATATCAATCTTGAAGTGTACCTGCAACCCGAAAATGGTGAGCCGAACCTCATCTGCGAAAGCAATTATAAACATATGTACTGGAACATGGCCCAGCAGCTGGCTCATCACACAGTCAACGG
Source organism: Chryseobacterium gossypii (assembly GCF_041361455.1). NCBI lineage: Bacteria > Pseudomonadati > Bacteroidota > Flavobacteriia > Flavobacteriales > Weeksellaceae > Chryseobacterium > Chryseobacterium gossypii. Next base: position 10,831 of record NZ_JBGCUR010000038.1, read on the forward strand.
ATGTAATGTGGAAGTGGGTGATCTTTATGCAAGCGGTACGATCTCCGGAAGTGATCCTAAATCTTTCGGATCGATGCTGGAGCTTACCTGGAGAGGCCAGAATCCCCTGCAACTTAGCAACGGACAGGAAAGAAAATTCATTGAAGACCATGACACAATCACCATGAAAGCCTGGGCGGAGAAAGATGGGGTAAGAGTAGGATTTGGTGAAGTTTCCGGCAAGATAATTCCTGCAATATAAACTTGGCAGCAAATTTCCTTTGACTTCGTTATATTTATTAAACCCCGGATTTTTTGTGGTTAAACAATAATATGAAAACAGTTATTCCATCTGAAATATCTCCTGTACAATTACAAACCGTAATGCAGACGGCCATTGCTCCAAGACCAATCGCTCTGGCCTCAACGATAGATAAAAACGGAAACATCAATCTGTCTCCGTTCAGTTTCTTTAATATGTTCAGTACCGTTCCGCCGATCCTGATCTTTTCCCCCTCAAGGAGGGTACGGGACAATACTACCAAACATTCTTTGGAAAATGTACTGGAAGTTCCCGAAGTGGTTATAGGAACCGTTAATTTCCCGATCGTACAGCAGATCTCCCTGGCATCCACAGAATATGAAGGTGGTGTGAATGAATTTATCAAGTCCGGATTGACGATGAAAGATGCAGATCTGGTAAAACCCAGGCTGATCATGGAATGTCCGGTAAATTTTGAATGCAGGGTGCTAGAGGTAAAATCTTTGGGAGACCAGGGTGGCGCAGGAAATTTAGTGATCTGTGAGGTTCAGAAAATCCATATCAGGGAGGAATACCTGAATGAAAATGGAGACCTGGATCAGAAAAAACTGGATATGGTAGCCCGCCTGGGTGGTAACTGGTATTCCAGGAATAATGAAAGCAATCTCTTTGAAGTTCCAAAGCCTTTGGTAACCAAAGGGATCGGCTTCGATCTTCTCCCTGACGAAATAAAGTACAGCAAAGTATTTACGGGCAACGATCTCGGAATGCTGGCCAATGTAGAGGCTTTGCCGGCTGAAAGTTTTCATGCAGATGAAGGTATCCATCAGAATGCCCAAAAATTGCTGCTGGAAAGTAAAATCGAAGAAGCCTGGAAATTGTTGATAAAGTAATCCCAGATAAAATAAAGCCTTCTCATTCAGAAGGCTTTTTTTTCAATACCGTAGCTGGGCACGAATGCCAAATACCTTTCACGCAGTGAATAAACAACGTGGATTTTGAATCTGCTGTTTAAGATCTGATCAGCCCTGGATATTACAGTATTTTCTTTAAACAGCGGTATGATGTACGGCTATACACCCCATTTTGAAGCAGGTTACATTTTTTCCCTTATAAAATCAATACATTTCTCCGTTACCGTGTTGAGATCCTTCGGTAATTCTTTTTCCATCCAGGGTTCTTTTGCCCCAAAAGTATGGCTGCCGCCTTCAATTAAAAAAATCTCAGAGTTCGGATTCAGGATATGGAGATGTTCTGCATGGGTTACCGGCACACTTTCATCATCGGTTCCATGGATGATCAGGAAATGTGCCTTTGCCATTTCCGCTGCCCTTTCTACATCCAGACGATGGTAGTTCTGTTCAAAATCCTGATAGAACTGATAATAATGCGGCATCTGCTGCTTGGTTCTCCCGTTCAAAACATAATATACTCCTTCATTCTTCCAGTTTTCAAGATCATCATTCTCCGGAAACCGTTCTAAAGTATCAACACTCGCCAGGGTAATAAGCCCGTTGATTCTTTCGTCCTCAGAAGTTTTCACAATTGATATTCCTCCTCCTCTGCTGTGGCCCATGAGAATGATCTTCTGGTCATCAACTTTAGGGTCTTCAATAAAATGATCAATAACCCTGCCCAGGTCAGACAGCTCTTTGGAATAATTATTATTTCCGAAAGCTTCCAGGTCTGTAAAATTACTCGGGTCTTCAACGGTAGTCCCGTTATGGGAAAAATTAAATTTAACAAAGAAAAATCCGGCCTCTGCAAATTTTTCTGCCATAAGGTTCCATGCTCCCCAATCCTTATAGCCTTTATAACCATGTACAAAGATGACTAACGGCAGCTTTTCACCGGTTTCGGGATAAAAGGCATCAGCAGGAAAACTTCTGGTTTCGGGATTATGTATAATAATATTCTGTTTCTTTTTGATTTCCATAATAATTTTTCTGATCAACTATAAGGGCTTATTTCAGGATCCGCCGGTTTAGCCGTTTAATGGTTACAGAATAAGAATCTGTCAACCCTGCAAATTCAGCCTGATAATTACCGGCAGTTAATCTCTGATTTTTCATTTAAAAATATTAAAAAATAGAAATAAACACAAAGTAAAAACCCTTATTTTTGCCTTATGTTGGATTTAAGAACAGTAACTGTAATGCGTTATATTCTGCCGTTAAGAGAAGGTGGTTCACTTCCTGCCCTGGCAGAAGCCGATGATGATTTTAAATATGTACTGAAATTCCGGGGAGCCGGCCATGGTGTGAAAATGCTGATTTCAGAGCTTTTAGGCGGAAAAATAACCGAAGTTCTGGGATTAAAGATTCCCGAACTGGTTTTCGTAAATCTCGATGTAGATTTCGGAAGAACTGAAGCTGATGAGGAAATCCAGGATTTATTGAAGTTCTCAGAAGGTCTGAATCTGGGATTACATTATCTTTCCGGAGCTATTGCCTATGATCCGGGCGTTGTCATTGATCCGCTTCTCGCCTCTAAAATCGTCTGGCTGGACGCCTTCATCACCAATATCGACCGGACTTATAAGAACACCAATCTTTTAATGTGGCACAAGGAACTTTGGGTAATAGATAATGGGGCCTCATTCTATTTTCATCATTCATGGCAGAATTTTGACGCTGCAGCCAAAACCCCTTTCAGGTACGTAAAGGATCATGTTTTGCTTCCGAAAGCAAAAATGCTGGATGAGGCTGACCGGTTGGCTCACGAGGTGTTAAATGACGACGTGTTCAGAGAAATCGTCAATCTTATTCCCGAAGACTGGCTTCACTGGGACGATGCTGATGAAAGCCCGGCGGAAATCCGTGAGGTATATTTCCAATTTATGAAAACCCGATTAGAAAATTCCCAAATTTTTGTAAACGAAGCGAAAAATGCAAGAGGATAAAATATATGAATATGCCGTCATCCGTTTGGTTCCTAAAGTTGAAAGAGAAGAATTTTTCAATATAGGGCTGGTCATGTTTTCAAAAAAAGAAAAGTATATCCGTGTAGAATTTTATTTATGTCCGGATAAATTCAGGCTCATGCATAGCAAGCTGGATTACGACGATATCATCCAAAATCTGGAAAGCTTTAAAAAAATAGCCCATGGGGATAAAGATGGGGGACCTATTGCCCAGCTGGATATCCCTGAGCGTTTCCGATGGCTCACCGCCGTGAGGAGTTCTGTTGTGCAGACCTCCAGACCTCATCCGGGAAAAACCAGGGATCTTGATAAGACTTTTGGTAAACTTTTTGAGGAGTTAGTAAAATAACACCACCTCAAAAATATCATATGAAAGTATCAACAATCAATACAATAATCCACAGGTTTTCGATAAACCTGTTTTTTGTTTTCTTTTTTCATTTATCCGGTTTAAGCTTTTCTCAAAACCAGATTGAAACGGAGACCAGGAAAAGCACCCTTATTCCCGGACGGGCGCTGGTTTCTGAAAATATGATCTATAAAACAGGAGAAAACGGAGATCCGGTTTTTTTAGATCTTTACAAGCCCAAAAATACAGTATCCGGGAAACTTCCCGTTGTCATCTATGTACATGGTGGCGGATGGGTCAGTGGTGATAAAAACATCCATGCGGGAAGCTATATTGAAAATATTGTTTTAAAACTGATTGAAAAGCAATATGCCGTCATCAGTATTGATTATACTCTGGTAAATGAAGCTACCCATTTTCCGGCCCCTGTCCGGGATACTAAGGATGCCATACGCTGGATAAGAAAGAATGCGGACCGGTATAATCTGGATTCCAATAACATCGGGCTTTTTGGGACTTCGGCAGGAGCCCATCTTTCATTGCTTTCCGCCTATACGGATGACCACCAATTCACCGGTAATCCTGAACTGGCCGGTTATTCTGCCAAAGTCAATTATGTAGTAAGCAATTTCGGGCCTACTGACCTGAATAAACTTTTGCACACCCGGGTAGGAAGAGTACCTATTTCCATTGTAGCGCTATTTGCCAGAAATATTGTCGATTTACGGAAAAAGCTGGTAGCAGCCATCTCAGGATATGACATAAAAAAAGACAAGAGAAAAGTAATAGAATATTTCAAAACGATTTCACCGGTAAATTACGTTAGCAACGGAGTTCCTACTCTGATCCTACAGGGTAATAAAGATAAGGTGGTCTCTCTAAAACAGTCTAAACGTCTCCACAGAAAATTAAAAAGAGAAAATATAAATACATCTCTGACCATAGTGAAAAATGGGCTGCACGGTTTCAGAACCACAGACAAAGCTGCGCTGGAGCAGCTCGTCAACAACATGGTGGACTTTATTGTCGCCCAGAAGAAATAAACGTTGGTCGCTGATGCGGTTGGGATCTAATATCCCAGCCATACCATAGCCTTTTCTGCCGTCACTCTATTTATCATTCCTGAGCTTTTCTATTCTTTTTATCTCGTTCAGAAGTAATGGAAACGCAGGTTGCGCCATGCCCACGTGATCAAAGCCGTCAAGCTCATACAAAGTAGTTTCCTTATGCCCTTTCAATTTCATCATTCTTGCCATATAGGCATTTTCTTCATATCTTCCCAGAAGTTCCTTTTCACGGTCCCCTGTGATCAAAAGTAAAGGAGGAGCATCGGAACGGATGAAATGAAGTGGTGCCATACCATCTATCTGCGCATCCAGCTCTCCAATGCCACGTTCTTTTCTTACAGTAAAATGTGTGATCATCTGCCCGCTGAAAGGAATAATTCCGGCTAACCGGTTAGCATCGATGTTATATTTTTCAAGATAAGTTTTATTTAAGCCTACCATAGCTGCAAGATAGCCTCCGGCAGAATGCCCAGATATAAAAATCAGATGATCATTCCCTCCGTAATTCTTTATATTACTGAAAACCCAGGCTGTTGCTGCGGCCGCATCTTCAATATATTTCGGAGAACTCACTTTTGGGGAAAGCCTGTAGCTCACACCCACCACTCCAATTCCCTTATTTTTCAGGGCTTCGGGAATTTCTTTTTGGCCACCCGTAAGGCCGCCGCCATGAAACCATATCACCACCGGAAAATCTTTCACATTTCCGGGTCTATAAATATCCAGAACACATCTTTCATTGATATAAACATCGGATTTATTGGTTTTTTCATCATAATAATGAATATTACCGATAATGTTATCCTGAGAAAATAACGGGAAAGAAAATAATATAAGAAATAAAAACACCAGAGCTCTGCGCATAATGAAAAATGTTTGCTTGTAAATATACACAATTATATTGTCTCAATATGATCAATTATAAAAAAAACGGATTCAAAAATGAATCCGTTTGCGTTTGATAATTTTAAAATATTTAGAAATTAAAGTTCAGTCTGGTAAAGATAAATCTGCCGTTCTGCCCAAACTGGGATGTTGATCGGGAATAGATAAACTGGTCATTGTTGGTAGAAGCAGTAAGATTCTTTGTAGGATAAATATCAAAAAGGTTATTGACCCCAAGTGTCAGGCCCACATTCCTGGTAAACTGGTAAGCAAGCGAGACATCGGTGATAATTTTATCTGTGATCTGCTGATGCTCGTCTGGAGCCACCACGCCATCTCCGTTAACGTCAATAATATCTGCTCCTGTTACCTTTCCGAAATATGTATTTCTAAGGTAGAAAGAAGCCTTCTCCCAGGTCAGGTTATGGGACAGGCTCGCCTTTACTCTGGGAACCGCCTCCTCCAGATATACCCGTGATTTTTCGGAAAAATATGTATTTTCAAGGTTGGCTGATTCAAGCAAACCTGAAGCGTGTATATTTCCTACCCTTTTGGTCTGGTTAAGGTTGATGGCAAAATTGTTGTCGAGCTTCAGACCGGACAATCTTGTATTATGGGAAATAACCACATCCAATCCTTTCGTTTCAGTATCAATGGCATTTGCAAAAAACTGCCCCGCATTTACACCGGCTTCATCAAAGGCTGCCTTTGCAGCATCAGGGACCGCAGCTCTGGTAAACTGATCGGTAAGGATGATTCTGTTATCAATTTTAGTAAAGTATCCGTCTGCCGTAAAGGTCAGATTAACAGAAGGAATCCTGTATGTGAATCCTGCACTGGCTGATTTGGAAGTTTCTTGCTTTAAGCCCGGAATGCCTAATAACCCTGCTATTTTGGAATCATTGCTGAAAGTTCCTACCTCCAGCAGCTGCCCGTTGGTAAATAAGGTAGAGGTCACATTATAGTAAATCTGGTGAATGGAAGGAGCTCTGAACCCTGTGGAGCCGGCAAATCTGAAATTAAGACGGTCATCCAGCCTGATCCTTGAAGCCAGCTTATAATTAAAAGTAGAGCCAAAATCCGAATAATTCTCATATCTTACAGCCGTATCTACAAGCAGCCAGTCTGTAAAATCAAATTCTATATCTGCATATCCTGCCACCGACTGCCTGTTTTTATTTACCGCATTTTCGGGTCTGAATCCTGCGAATACCTGTGATCCTCCCGGCAGTGCGTTTCCGAAAAAATCCGTCGGTCTTACCGTTCCTCCTGTCCACAAATTTCCGGATACATCATAGGTTGCATAGGAAGCTTCCTCTCCGGCTGTTATTGCAAAGTTCTCATAGCGGTGTTCTGCACCAAAAGCAATATTGATCCCGCTCCAGACATCATATTTTTTAGAAAAATCCAGGTTAATGGTATTTTGGGAAAACCTCAATCCTCCTGCATCAAACTCATCAGGGGAGGAAAACCGTAAAGAGGTATTCCCCGTATTCCGGATGGTATAGTCGAAGGAGTTCTGGCCGAATGTATTGCTGAAATCAATATTCCATCCGTTCCATTTTCCCTTAATTCCTGCGGAAAGAGACAAATCCTGGATATCGGTCCCGATCTGCGGCAGGTAACCGTTGATGTACAGGCCTGTAAAGGTCCGGCTTTGATTCGGTTTCCTGTAAAAGCCTCCGGAAGTTCCGTGCCTGAAACTATATCCGCCAAAAGTATACACTTTCCAGTTTTCATTCAGGGGAACCTCAATATTGGCAAACAACTGGTGGTTATTTAATTTGGACTGACCTACCTGCATATTAAAATCTTTTCTCGACAATCCTCTGTACGCAAGCTCCTGATCAGTTACATCCGCACCCAACAGTTCCTGCAAAGCCCCGATGGTACCGGCTCCCTGGATCTGGTTCTGAAAGCTTTGTGAAAAATAGTTTACATCCTGGGCATACTGATGAATGTAGCTGATGATCTGCTGGGAATTGGGAGTATTATTAATATTACTGAACAATGATGAAAGGTTGATCCCGTCATTCAAAGCGCGCTGCTCTATGGCATTATACGCGTTATAGATCATTCCGCTTTCCGCACCCGCTCTGTAGGTAGGATTCCTGAACTGGGAAGTCCAGGTAATATTATAGAATCCTCCTCTTTTACCTATTTTATTTCCATAATTCAGATCCAGCTGGATATTCTGCCCGTCAAAATCCCCGGTGTGGTCATTGGCGGCAGGTGTCAGGTTTCCTCCGTAGGTCAGTTGTCCTGCCAGTTTTCCCGTATCTCTCTTCAATCCCAGGTTAATTACTCCTGCAATGGCATCAGAGCCATATTGTGCTGAGGCCCCGTCCCTTAGCACTTCTATTCTGCTGATCGCAAAAGACGGGATGGCATTCAGGTCCGTACCTACCGTTCCTCGTCCGGGAGTTCCGTTCACATTTACCAATGCCGAGGTATGCCTTCTTTTTTCATTCACCAGTACAAGAACCTGGTCAGGCCCTAAACCTCTCAGTTGAGCAGGGTCCAGATGGTCCGTTCCGTCCGCATTGGTCTGGATGGTGGAAGTAAATGAAGGTGCCACGGCATTCAGGATCTGCGATATGTTGGTCTGCGGTAAAACCAAAGATGACTCTTTAATATTAAACACATCCACGGGAACCGGGCTGTCTACCTTTGATCTTGCCCCGCCTCTTGACCCCAGGATCACCACTTCCTCCACATCAGCTGTCTTTACCGTATCTTTTTCCTGGGCATAGGTGTACGTACCCAGGAAAAATAATACTGAGGCCGAAAAAACTGTCTTCTTATTGATCATATATTTCTGATTTTTTAATGATTTATGTTTTTGAGAAGAGCAAAAGTAAATCATATTTATTGGTCCACAAAATTAATAGACTAATAAATTACAGAAAATGCTTAATGTCAGTTCTGTTTTTTTTTAAATTTTGGTTAGTTTGGCAAATTTGAGGATCAGGTTTTTCTCACCTTCGTGCTGGAATACCACCTTGGCTTTGATATTCTGGGGATCTGTACCGTCCAGGAAAGTTACTTCTCCTATTCCAAAACGGTCATGCCTTACTTTGTCCCCTACTTCAATGTCCTGGGAAGAAGCTCCGCTAGGATTGATGATTTTGGCGGTACTTACAGGCTTTAGCTTTCTTGGTTCGGCAACCGGCTTTGACTTTTCGCTTCTTTCAATGCTTTTCTTTTCAATTTTCTTAAAGCTTTTAGGTTCGGAAGGGTATTCATCAAAAATATTGGATTTGATTCCTGAATTGTTGATAAAGCGTTTTTCAATAGCCGGATTGATAAACTCTATATACTGGTCATCAATCTCACTTAAGAATCTTGATGGCTCGGCATCCGTAATCTTGCCCCATTGGAATCTCGAGACCGCATAGGAAAAAAACACCTGTTTCTCAGCTCTTGTCAAAGCTACATAGAACAGACGCCTTTCTTCTTCTAGGTCTTCCCTGGTAGACGAGCTCATGAAACTTGGAAAAAGGTTTTCCTCCAATCCTACCAGATGTACCACAGGAAATTCAAGCCCTTTGGAAAGGTGGATGGTCATTAAAGAAACCATGTCATCCTCTTGCTCTTTATCTTGTGTATCGGCGGAGAGGGCTATATTTTCAAGGAAATTTGACAGGCTGGGGTCACCGTCTTCCAGCTGCATCTGCTCTTCTATGAATCCCTGCATAGAGTTCATCAGTTCCTGAACGTTCTCTACCCTGGAGATCCCTTCCGGGGTCTGGTCATCCTTTAAAAATTTGATCAGGCCGCTTCGTTTGGCAACCTCCATGGCAATATTGTAGGCCGTTTCAGTTTTTAACAGCACCTGAAATGCCTTGATCATTGACCAGAAATCATTAAGCTTTGTGAGCACCCCATTGTTAAAGCCCAGTTGCGGGGCATACATCGGAAGATTATTAAGCACTGCGGAAACAGAAACATTCTGTGAGTCTGCGAACACAATCAGTTTATTCTGGGTGGTTTCACCTATTCCCCTTGTCGGATAATTGATAATCCGCATCAGTGCCTCAGAATCATTTTCATTGATCAGCAGACGGAGATAAGCCAAAAGATCTTTAACTTCTTTTCTCTGATAGAAGGATAGCCCTCCGTACACTTTGTAAGGGATATTTTTGCGTCTCAGCGCATCTTCAAAAGCACGTGTCTGGGAATTGGTTCTGTACAGGATCGCAAAATCACTGTATTTTCTCTGGTCACGGTTGCGAAGCTCCCAGATATTCCCTGCCACGAAATTAGCTTCATCAGCATCAGAAAGGGAACGGTACACTTTGATCCTGTCCCCTTCCTCATTTTCACTGAATACGTTTTTCTTAAACTGCTGCAGGTTTTTGGCAATCACCACGTTGGCCGCGTTCACAATATTCTGGGTGGAACGGTAATTCTGCTCCAGGGAGACGGTTACCGCATCCGGGTAATCCTTTTTAAAATTCAGGATATTGTAAATATTGGCACCCCGGAAAGAGTAAATAGACTGCGCATCATCTCCCACTACACAGATATTTTCAAATTTGGAAGCCAGGGCCTTTACAATAAGATACTGGGAGTGGTTGGTATCCTGATACTCATCCACAAGGATGTATCTGAACCTGTCCTGGTATTTGGCCAGTACCTCAGGAAAACGGGTAAGCAGCTCATTTGTTTTCAGCAAGAGATCATCAAAATCCATTGCACCGTTCCGGAAACATGCTTCAACATATTTCTGATAGATCTGGCCGATGAATTTCATATTGGCCTTTTCATCAGCTTCAATCAATTCAGGATTGTTGAAATAGGCCTTTACGGTAATAAGGTTATTCTTATAGGTTGAAATTCGTGCCTGGACCTTTTTAGGCTTGTACAGATCAGCATCGATATTCATGTCTTTCAATACTTTTTTGATGACATTCAGGGCATCCTGCTGATCATAGATCGTAAAATTGGAAGGGAATCCCAGATAGTGGGCCTCGCTTCTCAGTATTCTTGCGAAAACAGAGTGAAAGGTACCCATCCAAAGGCTTCTTGCATTGCTGTTTCCCACTACTTTTGCGATACGTTCCTTCATCTCGCGGGCCGCTTTATTGGTAAAGGTAAGCGCAAGGATATTGAAAGGATCGACCCCGTTGGTGATCAGGTGAGCGATCCGCATGGTAAGCACACGCGTCTTCCCCGAACCTGCTCCGGCAAGCACCATAAGAGGGCCCTCCAAAGTGGTAACGGCTTCATATTGTGATTCATTCAGTCCTTTCAGATAATCCTCCATACAGCAAAATTTTTGGAACACAAAATTAATGTATTATAAGGAGAATTCAAATTTTTGAAAACACCTGATCAACGAATAATGAGCAAGCAAGACAGCAAAGGTATCACTTCATGGGCTTTGAAGGCCCTTCGGTCCTGTTGTTTTGGCCACCACGGTGGTTAAAATACTTTAAGTACCTTACCGTTTACAACTCCTGCTATCGCTTTTTCATAGGCCTTGGCTACTTTCCAGGCTTCTACCGGTATAAAGCCCGGGAAAAACGGATGATAGCCCGCAGATTCGGACAATACTGTAGGGCTGATACAATTAATTCTTATATTCCGGGGAAGTTCATAAGAACTCGCTTTTACAAAGCCTTCTATACCGCTGTTCACCATGGTTGCGATGATCCCTCCGGAAATAGGCTCATCCGTGAGAACCCCCGAAATCAGGGTAAATGATCCTCCGTCATTTATGAAAGGTAATGCGGTACGGACCATATTGACCTGTCCCATTAATTTACTGCTTATTGAAAGATCAAAATCCTCATCGGTCATGGCTTCCAAAGATCCGAACTTAACATCTCCCGCAGCATTGGCTACAGCATCGAATTTTCCGACGGACTCAAATAATCTTTTAAGGCTCTCCTTATTCTGAAGATCAGCCTGAATATCTCCCGAATTACGGGAAACACGGATAATTTCATGCCCCGCCTGTTCCAGATTCCCGGCTACTTCCTTACCTACCGTTCCGCTTGCTCCGATCACAATGATCCTTAATTTTTTAGTGCTCATATCTTAATATCTTTTATTTTTCAACCATCAGAGTTTATTCATTGCATTTTTTATTCAAAAATTTGTAACAAATAAAGTATTTTTGGAACTAATTGACAAAACAATTTCTACTTTATGAAAAAACGACTTCTTTCTGTTGCAGCTGCGGCTTTCTTTGGAATGATGCTGAACGCGCAACAAATTAAATTCGAAGAGTATGATCTGCCAAACGGGCTTCATGTAATTCTTCATCAGGATAATACCGTACCGGTAGTTACAACAGGTGTAATGTATCACGTGGGGGCAAAAGATGAGGCAAAAGGAAGAACAGGTTTTGCACACTTTTTCGAACATCTTCTGTTTGAGGGAACCCCTAATATCAAAAGAGGAGAATGGATGAAAATTGTTGCTTCAAACGGAGGACAGAACAATGCCAATACTACTAATGACAGAACTTATTATTATGAGACCTTCCCTTCAAACAACGAGCAGCTGGGCCTTTGGATGGAAGCCGAAAGAATGCGTCATGCCGTGATCAACCAGATAGGAGTAGACACGCAAAGAGAGGTTGTAAAAGAGGAGAAAAGACTGAGAATGGACAACCAGCCTTATGGAAATCTTTTCACAACCATTCAAAAGAATTTGTTTACCAATCACCCATACAACTGGCCTACGATAGGTTCTATGGAAGATTTGAATGCTGCCAAGCTGGAAGAGTTCCAGGCATTCTACAAAAAATATTATGTTCCTAATAATGCTACCCTTGTTGTTGCAGGAGATATTAAACCTGAACAAACGAAAAAATGGATCGAAACCTACTATGGAAGCATTCCGAAAGGAACAGTTTATCCTAAAAACTTCCCTAAGGACGCTCCTATCACCCAGGAAAAAGAGGTTACAGCATATGACCCGAATATTCAGCTACCGGCTTACGTCTTTGCTTACAGAACCCCTGCAAACAAGGAAAGAGAGGCTTATGTGCTGGATATGCTTTCCTCTTACCTGAGTAATGGTAAATCCTCAGTATTATATAAAAAGCTGGTAGACCAGGATAAAAAAGCTCTCCAGGTTGCCGCTTTCAACCAGGGTCTCGAAGATTACGGTATTTTTGCGTTCTTTGCCATTCCGATGGGGCAGACCACAAAACAAACCTTACAATCTGACATTGATGCTGAAATCAAAAAACTGCAGACTACTTTAATTTCTCAGGAAGATTATCAAAAGCTTCAGAACCAATATGAAAATCAGTTTGTAAACCAGAATTCAAGCATTCAGGGAATCGCCGCTTCACTGGCTACCAACCATGTTCTGATGGGAGATACCAACCTGATCAACAAAGAAATCGACATTTACAGGTCCATAACAAGAGAGGATCTTCAGAATGCCGCTAAAAAGTATCTTAATCCTAACCAAAGAGTAATCATCAATTACTTGCCTGAAAAAAAGTAATCTCGTAGATAAAATAATTTTAAAATGAAAAAGCAATTAACATATATAGCTGTAGCCTTTTTATTTACAGGAATGCTTTCAGCACAAAAAATAGACATTAATGCAATGCCAAAGCCGGGGCCTACTCCCGCGATCAACATTGCCAAGCCTAAAACCTTCCAGCTAAGCAACGGCCTTACGGTAATGGTAGTGGAAAACAACAAGCTGCCAAGGGTAAGCATGAACCTTTCTATGGACAGACCTCCATATTATGAGGGAGCTGTAAGCGGGGTAAGCAATATCATGGCTGAACAGCTTGAAAACGGAACCACAAATTTAAGCAAAGATGAATTCAATAAAAAAGTTGATTATCTGGGGGCTAATTTAAACTTCTTTTCAGGAGGTGCATTTGCCAATTCCCTTTCAAAATATTTCCCTGAAGTATTGAACCTGATGGCAGATGCCGTTGTAAACCCAAAGTTTTCGGCTGAAGAAATCCAGAATTCCAAAGACAGAGCGATTGAAGCTTTGAAATCCGATGAGAAAAATGCTTCTTCTATTGCTTCAAAGGTTTCAAGGGCTTTGATGTATGGAAAAAATACAGCAAGGGGAGAATTTGAAACCGTTGAGTCCATTAATAAAATTCAATTGGCTGACGTACAGAACGTCTATAAAAAATATTATATCCCGGACAATGCTTATCTGGTAATTGTAGGCGATGTGCAGTTCGATAAGGTAAAACCGTTAGTGGAAAAGGCATTCAGCGGATGGAAAAAGGCAAACACCGCTTATCCGGCCCTGGAGCCGGCTTCCAATGTAGCCAAAACAGAAATTAACGTTGTGGATGTTCCTTCGGCTGTACAGTCTGTTGTTTCAGTGGGTAACCTGAACACTTTAAAGATGAAGGATCCTAATTATTTCGCTGCCACCATTGCCAACTACATCCTGGGAGGTGGTGCTGAAGCAAGGCTTTTCATGAACCTTCGTGAAAAGAACGGATTCACTTACGGCGCCTACTCCAGCATGAGCGCCAGCAAATATTCTCCTGAATTCTCTGCTGAAGCCAGCGTAAGAAATGAAGTAACAGATAAAGCGGTGAAGGAATTTATGAACGAGCTTAGCGGGATCTCTACCGTAAAACCGGAGGAGCTGGAGAATGCCAAAGCAAAGTTGAAAGGAAATTTCATCATGTCCTTAGAAAAGCCTGAAACTATCGCCAGATTTGCTTTAAACCAAAAAATCCAGGACCTTCCTGCTGATTTCTATACCAATTACTTGAAGTCTATTGATAAGGTAACCGCTGCAGATGTTTCAAGCGCCGTAAAATCTACTATCTTCCCGAGCCAGAGCAGGATTTTCATTGCGGGAAAAGCGGCTGATATCTCTGAAGGACTGGAAAAACTGGGTTATCCGGTAAAATATTTCGATAAAGATGCCAATCCTGTGGCAAAACCGGAAGCAAAAAAGGTAGACGCCAGTGTTACCACCGGATCTGTTGCCGATAAATACATCAATGCCATCGGAGGACTGGCTGCTGTGCAAAAGATCACTTCCATTTCAACAGATGCAACCACCAAAGTTCAGGGAATGGATATGAATATGAAAATGATTCAGGCAAAAGGCGGTAAAATGGCCATGAACATCAGCATGATGGGAAATACCGTACAAAAGATCGTATTCGACGGAAAAGACGGATATATGGAAGCTCAGGGACAGAAAGCTCCTTTAAGTGATAAGCAGAAAGCTGAAATGTCTAAGGAAACCGAGCTTTTCCCGGAACTGAATTTTGCCAAATCTCCTGAATACAAAGTAACAGGAATTGAAAAGTATAATAATGAGGATTCTTATGTAGTAAAAGGAGAGAAAACCACTTACTATTACAGCGTAAAAACCGGGTTGAAAACCGGAGAGGTAAAAGCCGGAGAAGGCGGTTCCATTCCTACAAGTTATGCTGACTACAAAGAAGTATCAGGCGTAAAACTGCCATTTACCATCATCCAGAATATGGGCGGAATGGATATTAATCTGACGGTGAAATCCTATCAGGTAAACCAGGCCAAAGACTCTGATTTTAAATAGGCATACAGCCTTATTGCATAAAAAAGAGGCTGTCTCAAAAGGACAGTCTTTTTTCTGCTCATGTTTTTTTTAATCCA
>NZ_JBGCUR010000039.1:0-25164 GCF_041361455.1 Chryseobacterium gossypii
TGGATTAAAAAAAACATGAGCAGAAAAAAGACTGTCCTTTTGAGACAGCCTCTTTATTTCTGTTAATCTATTTCTTTCAAAGTGATGTTTTTCGAGATCTTATAACTTTTTTTCTTTTTATGAGGCTTCTCTTCCTCCCCGAGTAATTTTCCCCAGGGCTTTAAGCCATCCACCCTTTCAAAAATTATTTTAAGAATAGCTATGGCCGGAATGCAAAGGAACATACCTGCTATTCCCCAAAGATGCTCACCTACAATAATACCGATGAAAGAGAACAACGCGTTGATTTTTACCTTTGAACCCACTACAAAAGGTAAGACGATATTACCATCGATAATATGTACGGCTATATAGCCGATGATAACATAAATGCACGTTGATGGAGTACCGGTGGCAAAAGCAATGAAACATGAAATTAAAAGGGAAATACATATTCCCAGATAAGGAATCACATTCAGCAGGCCTGTAAGGACTGCCAGTAAAATGGCATATTTTACTCCGAGAATAGAAAGAACAATAGTTGTCAGAACAGAAACAATAATAATCTGGAGACAAAGCCCGATGATATATTTTTTCGTCATTATTCGGATCTCGGTTACCGCTTCCTGCACATTGGCTTTATGTTTTTCCTTAAAAACCGTAATGATGAAATTATTTAAAATTTTTCTATAGTTGAGGATAAAAATAAAAAACAGGATAAAGAAAATAATAAAGCCGATACCGGTAGAAAATATCCCGAAGGTGAACCCTAAGATGACCCCCGATGAAGACAGAAGCTTATTAAGTCCCTGGTCAATATAATCCAGTTGTTCATTAATTTTAACATGGAAGGTATTGGAAACCCATTTTTGGAGGCTGCTGAATACCATGTCAAATTGCATGCGGAGATGGGGCAGATCTTTGCTGAAGCTGGATAATTGTGACCCGAAAAAATAAACCAGCCCCGAAAGAATCACCAGCATGATCATTACAGAGGTCATGGTGGACAAAGATCTTGGGAATCTTAATTTTCTTTCCAGAAAAGTGGCAACCGGTAAAAACAGCATTGCCATTAAAAAAGCCAGAAAGAAAGGTGCCAGAATGCTTTGTCCCAATGCCAGAAGATAGCCGATGCCGATAATGGAAACCACCACCAGGGATAATTTTAGCAGGAAAGGTAATCTGAAGAAGTTCATAAGCTTAAAATCTTTGCAGTATAAAAATAAGAAAAACCCTTCGAATGGGAAGGGCTTTATTTTAATTAACCTGAATCCTTTTCATGATGTCGGCAAATTCTATTCCATCCAGAAAAGCAACAACTTCCGTTATTTTTCCATTCTTCATTTTCATGTACCACGAATAAGAAGAGCGGTAAGGCTTACCATCCAGGGCGGTCGCTTCACCATCCCATAATGCAATGACCATGTCCTTATCCGCAAAAATATTTCTTACCGTGGGCTTGATCTTTACTTTCAGCTTTTTATTAAGCGGAATGATTACCTGATCCAGAAATTCCTGCTTCGAGGTATATACCTTAGAATAGGGTGTGGAGCCTGTGATCTCCCAATGCATATCATCAGTGAGCAGATCAAAGAAGTTCTCGTTCCCGTTATGCCATGCCTGAAATGCTTTGGAGATGATTTCCTTGTTTGCAGACTCTTCTTTGCTGTAGTTCTGAGCCTGCGCTGTTGTAGAAAAGATAATCATAAGAATTAATATTAAAGATTTCATTGGACTAAATTTTTAGATGAACATTAAAACAAGCCTGACATCTGCTCAGGCTTGTTCAGATAAAGTTAAATTGTATTTTCCCAGGCTTTTAGCTGATGGTCCTTAAGCATATCTTCAATCACCTTTGGAACCACATTTCTGAATTTTCCTTCATCAGAAGGTACAATCTCAATCATACGGTCTATCATTTCCTTAGGATCCATTTTCCCTTCCGGAGTGGCAAAGAAGTCATCGAACCCTTTTCGGAGATCAGCCCTTTTGGTAAAGTTCACCTCGTCATCCAGCCATCGGAACGGGTTGTCTGCCATGGTCTCATTGTATCCGGTATAATAAGCACCCGGATTAATGGTCTGTACTTTTATTCCATAAGCGGCGAGCTCCTGTTGTAAGGCTTCTGCAAAAGCCTCCAAGGCGTGCTTGGTAGATACATAGGTACCCCAGTTGGCAGGAGTAAACAGACCTCCCATAGAAGAAGTGAATACCACTTTCCCTTTTTTACCTTCTCTTACCCATCTCTGAACCACACCTTGTGTAAGAACGAGCGGTAAAAAAACATTTACTTCATAATTTTTTCTGACAAGATCAACAGGAATTTCCCATACCGGTCCGGCTTCACCCATCCCTGCATTGTTCCAGAGTACATCAAAGTCCCATTTCAAAGCTTGCTTTATATCATACGGATCAGTAAGATCAAGACGCTCTACCCTGATTTTGTCTGATAATCCCAGGGCGGCTACTTCCTCACGAAGAGGTGTTACCTGAGATGAAACATGCACTGTGGCGATAATATTGTGGCCATTTTTTGCCATACCTATAGCAGCTCCTTTTCCGAATCCTGAGCCTGCACCTGTAATTAAAATTGTTTTTGTTTCCATTGTAGTAAGTTTTTTACGTTAATATTGAATTGTTTAAGATTATTGAATTTTATTCTGATTAAAGATTTCCGCTCCCGCAGTGGCGATTTGCAGATCTTCCGGAACAGCACCACCTGAAACTCCGATATATCCGACGATCTCACCATGTTTTAGAATGGGAAGCCCTCCTGCAAACCCTACCAACCCGTCATTGGTGGCTGTCATTCCATAAGCTCCGGCTTCAGGTTTTAGATACTGACCTACGTTCTCGCTGCTGGTCCTGAAAAGACTTGCCGTTTTTGCCTTTTTGATGGCAATGTCTATTGATCCCAGAAAAGCGTTATCCATTCTTTCAAAGGCCTTAAGATGGCCCGCAATATCCAGAACTGCAATATTTGCGTTCACACCAAGTTGTATCGCTTTTGCTTTTGCCTGTTGTACAACTTCTCTTGATTCATTAAGATTGATTTCCATACTGTTGATTTTTAATTTCTGTTTTGTTGTTTCATTTTGTTGTAGCAAAGTTGCATCAGATCCGGAAGGATTTTTATAGGAAAAAAAACACAGATTTTATGAAAATCAAACCTTTTTAAAATGTATAATATTTTTCATAATTTTAAATATTAAAACTACCTACAGCTATGAAAACAACACTGGACCTCAAAGAAATAGACCTTCTTCGTAATTTCCCTGAACTTACGCCGATTTACAGAGAGTCTCACGATGCCAAACCGATTAAAATATTCAACCGTGAGATTGAAGACTGCAGAAACTATCTTTCTGCCAACAGAAGAGATTTTTATAAAATCTTAATGATAACAGGCGGGGATGGGGTTTTTACCTTAGGGCTGAATAAATATGTAATTGACAGGCCTGCGATAATCTTCATCCATCCCAATGATATTATTTCGTGGCAAAAGACTTCCGGAGATTCCGCAGGATACTACCTCCTGTTCAAGAGGGATTTTATCATCCGATACCCGATGCTGAAAAGCACAATGGAAAGATTCCCTTTGTTTACAGACAAATCGAGAAGTGTAATGTATGTTGAAGAAAATGATTTGTCAGGGTTTATCAGGCTTTGGGAAAGCATGTATAAGGAACAGGACAATGAACTGGGGGATGAGGCTATTCAGGCCTATATCCAGCTGATGATGATAGACAGTGCAAGAATGTCCAAATTTCCCGTTCCGGAAAGTACGGGAGATGAATATGATCATATCCACAGGTTTTTTGGGCTGCTTGAAGAGGAGGTTTCAAATATCAATTATGAAAAGCCTATAAAGCTAAGAACGGCACAGGAGTTTGCGGACACTTTGAAGCTGCATCCCAATTATTTGAACAGGATTCTCAAAAAAAGGACAGGGCAAAATGTAAGTACGCATATCAAGGGAAGGCTGCTGGATGAATGCAAAGCGCTTTTGCTTCAGACAACATGGTCCCTGGAGCAGATAAGCTATGCGGTAGGGTTTTCCGACCAGCCGAATTTTAATTTTTTCTTTAAGAAAAATACGGGATTCACCCCGAATAGCTTTAGAAAATCCATGATTCAATAAATAATAAACACGTCCCATATCCGAGACGCGTTTTTATTGAGAATTAATTATATGTTATAAATTTATTTTTCTATAGCCAGTTCAATGACTTCTTCCATCCTGTTGACGTAGTGGACCTTCAGGGTTTTCAGATAATCTTTCTTTATTTCTTCAACGTCTTTTCTGTTCGCCTCGCAAAGAATTACCTCCTGAATCCCTGCTCTTGTGGCTGCAAGAAGCTTTTCCTTGATGCCCCCTACAGGAAGCACTTTCCCTCTTAAAGTGATCTCACCGGTCATGGCAAAATGAGGTTTTACCTTTTTATTTTTAAAGGAAGAAACCATTGAAGTAAGCATGGCAATCCCTGCAGAAGGGCCATCTTTTGGTGTAGCGCCTTCGGGGACATGCACATGGATATTTTTCTTGTCCAGATCCTCCTGGGGTATTCCAAGCTCATCATGCTTCGCTTTGATGTATTCCAGAGCAATAGTGGCAGATTCCTTCATTACGGTTCCCAGATTCCCTGTCATGGTCAAAGTACCTTTACCGTTGCTTAAGATGCTTTCAATGAATAAGATGTCTCCGCCTACACTTGTCCAGGCCAGGCCTGTAACAACTCCGGGAACCCCCGTGATTTCCGATAAGCTTTTCGGCCTCGGAACACCGAGGATCTCATCAATCTTGCCGATGGAGATTTTCGGATCATATTCTTTCATTAATGCTGTTTGTAAAGCAACCCACCGTGCGATGGCCGCAATCCTTTTTTCCAGGGTTCTTACACCGCTTTCTGAAGTATGTGCTTCAATGATATGCTTAAGCTCTGAGTTCCCAAGCTTGAAGGATTTTGATTCCAGCCCGTTTTCTTCCTGCTGTTTTCTGATGAGATGCCTTTTGGCGATTTCTATTTTTTCTTCCAGGGTATAGCCGGCGATCTGGATAATCTCCATTCTGTCCAGAAGCGGGGTCTGTATGGTTGAAAGTGAGTTTGCCGTTGCAATAAACATTACTTTAGACAAATCATATCCCATTTCCAGGAAATTGTCATAAAAGGACTTATTCTGTTCGGGATCAAGGACTTCCAGAAGCGCAGAGCTCGGGTCTCCGTGGATGCCCTGGCCTACCTTGTCTATTTCATCCAAGACAATCACAGGATTGGAAGTGCCTGATTTTTTGATAGACTGAAGTATCCTTCCAGCCATCGCTCCGATATATGTTTTTCTGTGCCCGCGGATCTCGCTTTCGTCATGCAGGCCACCCAGGGATAATCTTACGTATTTTCGGCCTAAGGCATCAGCAATGGATTTTCCCAAAGATGTTTTACCCACTCCCGGAGGTCCTACCAATAAAAGGATAGGAGATTTCATGTTGTTTTTCAGTTTCAAGACAGCCATGTGCTCAAGAATCCTTTTTTTGATGTCTTCCAGTCCGAAATGGGCTTTGTCTAATATTTTTTCAGCCTTTGCAATATCAAAGATATCTTTGGTATAAGTTTCCCAGGGAAGATCCGTAAAGAAATCCAGATAATTTCTCTGAACGTTATAGTCCGGTGAATTAGGGTTCTGACGCTGCAGCCTGTTGATTTCCTTTTGGAAATGCTCTTCGACTTCCTGGCTCCACTTTTTTGTTTTAGCCTTATTGATCAGGTCTTCAACATCGCTTTCCGGCCCGCCTCCCAATTCCTCCTGGATGGTTCTGATCTGCTGATTCAAAAAATATTCTCTTTGCTGCTTGTCAAGATCTTTTGAGGTCTTCTGATGGATCTGATTTCTTAACTCAAGTTTTCTGAAATCTTCATGCATCATCTCATAACATTTATTAGCCCTTTGCATCAGGCTTTTTTCCTCAAGCAGCTTCTGCTTCTCAACAGATGGGAAATTAGCGTTCGTACAGATGAAATTCAGCAAATCATCATTGCTGTTGATGTTTTTTATAGCAAAATTAGCGGCATTTGGAATATTCGGGTCCAGCTCAATGATCTTCAGAGCCAGATCTTTAATGTTTTCCAGCAATGCTTCATATTCCTCCTTATCCTTAGGCCTGGTATCTTTTAGCTTGGAAATTTCAGCTTTAAAATAAGGCTGTGTTTCAATGATCTTTTTTATCTTAAATCTGTGGAATCCTTTGGTAATGGCAGTAATATTGCCTTCAGGGAGCTTTATTATTTTAATGATTTTGGCTAGGGTACCCACCTGGTGCAGATCTTTTTCCGTCGGCTGTTCCAAATCTGAGTTCTTCTGGCTTATAATCCCGATCAGGTTTCCGTTCTTTTGTGCATCTTCCAGAAGCTGTATGGAGGCTTTCCTTCCTGCCGTGATAGGGATAACCACATTAGGGAACATTACCATATTTCTTACAGGAAGTATAGGGAATATTTTCTGCTCGGAGTTTTTATCAGTTTCCGAAAAGTCAGAAAGATTGATTTCTTCAGCTACAATATCAAATCCATCACTTATCATTTCTTCAAAACTAATATCTTCAAATTCTGTCATACTATTGAAATGACAAATTGTCATTTTCTTTTTAAATCGTTAAGGATAATATTTCAAATATGTCTAAATGTGTATAACATATTATGTTGATCTAGAATGCGCAATACTTATGCCATTTGTTTTTTGGTAAAAAATATGGCCAAAATTTCCTTTTTCACATAATTTAAATTTTAAAAATTAAAAAAAGGTTTCAGATTTCTGTAATTTCTTAAAAATGTGTATTTTCGCAAACTGATAAAAAACTATAATTTATATAATGGCAATTTTAGGACAGATTAGGAATAGACCTTGGCTTTTGATGGGAGTAATTGCACTGGCACTTTTAGCGTTTCTGGTGAACCCCAATACCATTGATAAGGTTTTTGGTAAAAATCCTGATGTTTTAGGAAAAGTGAATGGTGAAAAAATTACCCGTGAAGAGTTTAATGATCAACTTTTCGTGCTACAACAACAGGCTGAGCAGCAAGGGCAACCCAAAAATGGCCTTGAAGAACAGGCTTGGCAGCTATTGGTGCAATCAAAGCTTATCAAACAACAGTTTGAGAAAATGGGCTTCGAAATGACGGATGATTATTTCTGGAATCAGATCCAGTATGATCAGATGTTTGCCCAAAACAAGCAGTTTTTTGATGAAAAAGGTAATTTCAAAACCCAGGAGCTTAAAAAACAAATAGAAGACTTAAAGGCAACAAGCCCTGAGGGGTATAACCAATGGCTTAAAACCAGAAAGTCTATCGAATACAGGTTAATGGCAAGACAGGTGTTTACCAACATTTCTGCCGGGATTACCACGGGAAAGAAAGAAGCTGAAGAACTGATGAGACAAAGAGATCAATTGGCGGATATCGATTTCGTAAAAGTGGATTATGCCTCATATCTTCAGAAAAATAATATCAAGGTGACTACCGAAGATCTGGCTAATTATATCAAGCAGCATCCCGTGATGTTCAAGACAGAAGCCAGCAGAAACCTGGGTATTGTATATTTCCCTTCCAAGCCTAGTGCCGCAGATGATGCAGCCGCCAAAAAGGAAATTACTAAATTATTCTCGGTAGGTACTGATGCAAGCGGAGGCAAAGAGAATTTCCAGAATACCACCAATGATTCCATGTTTGTAATGGCTAATTCTGATATGCCGTTCAATAACCAGTATTTAAAGCCAAACCAATTGCCGCAAACGATTCAGGGGCAGATTGCTACGGCTGCGATCGGGCAGACTTTCGGGCCTTACAAGGAACAGGATTTCTATGTGGTATCTAAGCTTTTGGATAAGAAGACTTCGGATTCTACATTATCAAGACATATTCTTATAGCATATAAAGGTAGCCCTGCAGGTGAGGGCGTTACAAGAAGTAAAGAAGAAGCGAAGAAACTCGCCGACTCTATCGGAGCTGTTGTAAAAGCCAACCCTTCTAAATTCACTGAGTTCCTTAAGCTTTCCAATGACCCGAACTCTGCAGCACAAGGTGGAAGCTTAGGATGGACTACTCCGGAAACTCCTTTCGTGCCTGAGTTTTTAACTTATCTGGCTAATAATCCTAAAGGAGCTACAGGGGTTGTGGAAACCCAGTTTGGGTACCATATCATCAATATTGAAGATAAAAAGCCGGGAGCAATGGGGTATAAAGTTGCTAATCTGGTGAAGGCGATCAAACCTTCTGATGCTACGGAAGCCGATACTGATAAGAAAGCAAGAAGATTTATCCAGCAGGTACAAGGGAAATCTTTCAATGATTTCGTGAATATAGCCAAGAAAAGTAATTATCAGTTTTCTAACCCTAAAACGGCCAAGAGATTTGACGGGCAGTTACAAGGTTTAGGAACAGATAAAGATCCTGAAATTTTAGCATGGGCTTTTGATAAGAAAAGATCCAAAGGAGATACGGAATTCTTTACCGTAGAGGGAACAGGAGATAAAATTGTGGTATACCTGAATGGCATCCAGGAAAAAGGAACGGCAGATCCTGAATCTGTAAGAGATCAGATCGAATTTGTAGTTAAAAATAAGCTGGCTGCAAAACAGATTTCTGATAAAATTGCAGCAGCAAAAGCTTCCGGGCTGGACCAGATCGCAAAATTGTTTGGTACAACAAAACAATCTGCCCAGGTTAATCTGCTTAATCCGTCAGTAGCCGGAGCAATGGAGCCTAAAGTGGCAGGTGCGGCATTCGGAGTTGCCAAAGGAAAGCTTTCCAAGCCGGTGGAAGGAGGAACGGGAGTATACGTTCTGGTAAAGAAAGGTGAAACAGTAAATAAACAACCTGGTGACCTTAAGCAATTTACCGAGTCCATATCCCAGAGAAATGCAGGAATGTTTGGCCAGGCCTGGCTGAAGAGCTTACAGGATAATGCAGACATTGATGATTACAGAATTGAGATCTGGAATAAGCTGGGGACTCAACAATAAATAAAAAATTGATTTTCATTCCATAAAAAGCGGCAAAAATACTGCCGCTTTTTTATATTTAACGCAGAGCAATAAAGAAAAATAATTAATTTAAAATGTATTATATTTGCTCATTAGAAAAAATTTAGCAAGTGAAGTTCAGTAAAGAATTAAAAGCTGGTGTAATCGCAATTTTAGCTGTTGTAGGCTTTGTATTGTTATTTCAATTCATGAAAGGCAGAAGCCTTTTTACTACCGACAATATATTTTACGCAAAATATGACAATGTGGAAGGATTAGCCCAATCTGCGCCCGTATCCATCAATGGATTGAAAGTAGGGCAGGTGGATAAAATCATCCCGCGAACCGCTAAGACCGGAAAAATTGATTTCATCGTAAAAATTACCGTTGACAACAATTTTGAGTTTTCAAAAAATTCAACATTAGAGATTTTTGAACCGGGATTGATGTCGGGGAAAGAGATGAGGATCAATCTTGTTTATGGTGGGGCCATTGCCAAAGATGGAGATACCCTGAAAGGTGCATTCAGACTGGGGACATTGGGAAGCCTTTCTTCCCAGGTGGGGCCGGTAAAAGACCAGCTGCAAAGTGTTTTGCACAGAGTTGACTCTTTAATGCTGAACGCTAACCAGATAGTGGATGCACGCAACAGAGAGGAAATAAGGGCATTGCTGGCCAATCTTAATAAGACTGTTGCAGCGTTGCAAACTACTGCCGGAAGCGTAAATAACCTGGTAGGGCACAATGACCCTAAGCTTCAAAAAGTACTGGATGACGCAAGCCTTACAATGCAAAGCGGAAAGGTTACCCTGGATAAATATGGCAACCTTGCCGAAAGCATAGACACCCAGAAACTCAATGCCACTATTGCCAGCCTTGATGCAACCGTTGGTAAGCTTAATCAGGTGATTGCAGGAGTAGATAATGGGCAGGGGAGTTTAGGTAAGCTGATGAAAGATGAGCAGCTTTATAATAACCTGAATGCCGCGTCTACTAACCTGAATTCACTGATTGAAGATATGAAGGCCAATCCGAAAAGATATATCAACTTCTCGGTTTTCGGAAAAAACAATAAAGATTAATATACCTGCCATGCAATATATCGATAATATTATTTTTCTGATCTTATTAGTTGCGGGTTTCGGGCTGTTTGCAAAAAGCTTGCAGAAGATTTATAGAAATATCAGATTAGGAAGAGAGATCAACCGTAGCGACAGAAAGGATGAACGATGGGCAGTAATGTCCAGGGTAGCACTCGGGCAGAGCAAAATGGTAAAACGCCCGATCGCCGGTATTTTACATATTTTTGTTTATGTCGGTTTCATCATCATTAATATAGAACTTATCGAGATTATTGTTGATGGTCTGTTCGGAACCCATAGATTTCTTGCATCTGTTCTGGGGCATGGCTTTTACAACGCCTTTACGGCAACGCTGGAGATCCTGGCACTTTTAGTAGTGATCGGTGTAGTGATATTCTTTATCCGTAGAAATTTTTATGGGGTAAAAAGGCTGACCATGAAAGAGCTTTTCGGATGGCCAAAGCAAGATGCCAACTGGATCCTTATCATTGAGTTTGCCCTGATGGTGGCCTTCTTTACCATGAATACATCAGACTGGGT
Source organism: Chryseobacterium gossypii (assembly GCF_041361455.1). Taxonomy (NCBI): domain Bacteria; kingdom Pseudomonadati; phylum Bacteroidota; class Flavobacteriia; order Flavobacteriales; family Weeksellaceae; genus Chryseobacterium; species Chryseobacterium gossypii. The sequence goes on from NZ_JBGCUR010000039.1 coordinate 10,618, forward strand.
TTTACAGCAGAGAGGCCTTCTTGCCGAACATGGAAGTTTCCCGATCAGCGCTACGATCCTGGCGCCTATTTTCAGTAATTTTGGTGATGGTTTTCTGTTTTTCGCGGAAAGAGGAGCATGGTGGTTCCACTTTGTAGGGATCCTGTTCTTTATGAATTATCTTTATTATTCAAAACATTTACATATTATCCTGGCTTTTCCGAGCACATGGTATGCTAATCTTGAGAAGAAAGGCAAATTCAATAACCTTGAATCTGTGACTAAAGAAATTAAGCTGATGATGGATCCTAATGCTAACCTGTATGCCGCACCGGCAGAAGGGGAAGCGGAAACACCATCAAAGTTTGGCGCGGAAGATGTGTTTGATCTGAACCAGGTTCAGCTACTGAATGCCTACTCCTGTACTGAATGCGGAAGATGTACCTCAGTATGCCCCGCGAACATTACCGGTAAAAAGCTTTCTCCACGACTGATTTTGATGAAAACGAGAGACAGGCTGGAAGAAGTGGGCCGAAATATTGATAAGAACGGAAAATTTGTTGATGACGGCAAAAAGCTCTTGAATGATTATATCACTAAAGAAGAGCTTTGGGCATGCACCACATGCAACGCCTGTACAGAAGCATGTCCTGTATTGCTGGATCCGCTTTCCATTATCTTTGATATGAGAAGATTCCTGGTAATGGAACAGTCTGCTGCTCCTCAGGAACTCAACCTGATGATGACCAATGTGGAGAACAATGCCGCACCGTGGCAGTATAACCAGGCAGACCGTCTGAACTGGGCGAATGATTAAATAATCAGAAATGAAAAGAATAATTTTTGTTCTTCTGCTGATCTGTTCACTTTTCCTGACGGCTCAATCTGCTGATCAGAAAAAGATCCATGAAGATGCAAGCTCATTTGTGGCTTTGATGAAGAATAAAGACTATGAAGGAATTATGGAGCTCGCTCATCCTGCAATTTTTGAAAAAGCGGATAAACAGACGTTGATCAATATCTTTAAATCAGTGCTTGAAGGTAATGGGGATTACAAGATGGAAGTAGCTGATGTCAGTGCGGATGCCTTTAAGGTGTCTGATATTTTTAATACCAAAGAAAACGGGAAATATGCATTTGTAATGTACCCATTTAAGATGAGGATGTCTTTTCTGAAAGAAAAGTTTGATGATGAAAAAAAGAAGATGATGACAAATATGATGGAAGTACAGGGAATGAAATCAAAATTTATTGATGACAGTACCGTGGAAATAAGTAAAGAGAGTATGATTATCGCTGTGAAAGACAAGACAACGCATAATCTGTGGAAGTATATCAACTATGATAATAACAATGCTCTGTTTGCGTCAATTGTGCCGGTGGAAATCATGAAGGCGGCCAAGGAATATTATGGTGATTTTTTAATTAAACAAAAAGAAAATGCAAATTAAAACAATGGCAGAATATGCTGCCGAAGGGAAATCACCTGAAGTTTTATTTTGGGTGGGCTGTGCCGGAAGCTTTGACGACCGTGCCAAAAAAATTACGAAAGCATTTTGCAAGATACTAAATAAAATAGGTGTTGAGTTCGCTGTTTTAGGCCAGGAAGAAAGCTGTACGGGGGATCCTGCCAAGCGTGCGGGGAACGAGTTCGTTTTCCAGATGATGGCTTTAACGAACATTGAGGTGCTTAACGCTTATGAAGTAAAGAAAATCGTTACGGCCTGTCCTCACTGCTTTAATACACTTAAAAATGAATATCCGGGTTTGGGAGGGAATTATGAGGTTGTTCATCATACGCAATTCCTGAAAAAATTAATGGAGGAAGGAAGACTGAAAATAGAGGGCGGATCTTTTAAAGGAAAAAGAATCACTTTCCATGATCCGTGCTATCTGGGAAGAGGCAATGATGAATATGAAGCACCAAGAATCTTGCTGGAAAAACTGGATGCAGAGCTTGTAGAAATGAAGCGTTGCAGAACTAACGGACTTTGCTGCGGGGCAGGAGGAGCACAGATGTTTAAAGAACCGGAAAAAGGTAATAAGGACATCAATATTGAGAGAACGGAGGAGGCTTTATCCTTTGAACCCAAAGTGATTGCAACAGGCTGCCCGTTCTGCAATACCATGATGACAGATGGAGTAAAGCATTTCAATAAAAATACGGAAGTTGCCGTAAAAGATATCGTTGAGCTTCTTGCAGAGGCGGAAGATCTTTAAGATAATAATGAAATATAACTTCGGAACTCAAGAAATATTCTTGGGTTTTGTTGCTTAATAGAGTCAATTATAATTCTTAATTTTACACTTTAAATTTATCGGAAATGAAAATCGAAGAATCTAATATAGTAGAAACCAATGACTACAGGGTTATCATATATCCTGCTTCAAGGCCATTCACGACCAAAGAGGCGAAAACGATTACTGAAAAGCTATTTGACTTTTTAGCTACCTGGGCAGCTCACGGGAAGCCGCTTTCCTCATCTTTCAAAATTGAAAAAAACCAGTTCATTGTGGTTTGTGTGGATGAAGAGAAAGAAATGGCCTCAGGCTGTAGCATCGATGCTTTGGGAAAGGTAATGAGAGAAATAGATGAGGAATATCAGCTGGGGCTGTTTGACAGAATGAAGGCAAGTTTTGTAGAGGATGGCGAAGTAAAAACTTTAAAGCTACAGGATTTTAAATCAAAAATAAGAAACGGTGAATTATCGAAAGATATCGAGGTGTTTGATTTTTCAAAAAACACATACCTCGATTTTCTTAGCCATTTCCTTCAGCCTTTTGATAAAAGCTGGGCAGCTTCCATAAAATAATTCCTTATTTAAGGATAAAACAAAAAGTGGAAGTATTTCCACTTTTTTGTTTTAGTATATTTGCAAAATCCGATAAATCATTTAGAAGATTGTAACAAGGATATAAAAATAATGTCAAAAATACTTTTTTTAACTACGGCGCATCAATATAATGATGACAGGATCTTCCACCATCAGGCCAAAGAGCTCAGCAAGCGTGGTGAGCAGGTGAAGATCTGCAGCCTGTGTTCGGATTATAAAGGTATCATTGACGGTATTGAAATAGAATCCTATCCTATTTTACAGCAAAGCTCGGAGCTGAAAATAAAAACCTTTCAGGAAGTTTGCCGCTCTTTTCAGCCGGATTGTATCATCTGTTCAGAGCCTCTTGCCGTAATTGCCTCAGAAAGCTTTAAAAAAGATAAAGGCAGCATTATTTACGATATTACGGAATGGTATCCTTCCATGAGGATGCTACGTCCCTATTCCTTTTTTATGAAATTCTTTCATGCGGTTAAATTTTTCATGATCCAGCTGTATGCAGGATATTTAAGCGATTATTTCATTTTCGGGGAATCTACCAAAAAATTTCCCCTGGCTTACTTTTTTCCGTTCAAAAAAAATATCATACTACCTTATTTCCCGGATGATGCGTATATTTTTAAAAACATTAAGAAGCTTGACCCCGATAAGATAACCTTATGCTATACAGGCCAGATCTCGAAGGAAAAAGGGATTGAAAATTTTTTTGAGGCGATCGGCAGACTACGCAGGAATAAACCGGAGCTGGAAATCTCCATTTTAATAATCGGAAGCTCCAGGACCGAGAAGGATGAGAAATATTTTAATAATTTACTGAATAAATACCGGTGGGAAAATATCCGGATTGAAAAGCCCGCCTCATTTGAAACCTTTACCAGGGCTTATGCGGAAGCGGATATATGTTTTGATTTAAGGGAGATGACTTATGAGAACCATCACTGCCTGCCCATCAAGATATTTTATTACGCGGCTTCCGGGAAGCCGGTTATTTATACGGATCTAAAGGCCACACGGCTTCATGTGGATGTTTCGGAATTCGGTTTTTTGGTTGATCCCGAAGATTCCGGTTCCATAGCGGATATCATTGTGGGGTATGTGGATGACCCTGAGTTGTATGAAAAGCATGCGTCAGGCGGCCGAAAGGCGTTTGAAGAAAAATATAACTGGAATATCATACGGGATTCTTTTGTTGACTTCATCAAACAAGCGGTAAGATAAGATGAAGAAAAAAACTATTCTTAAGACTTTTGCTTCCCGGTTTTTAATTTTAGGATTAAGCTTTGGTCTTGTCATATACTCAACCAATATGTGGGGGAGTGAAGGAAAAGGGATCATTTCCCTGGTTATTGCAGACTTATCGTTTATCAGCTTTTTTACAAATATTTTTGTAGGCAGCAGTGTTACTTATTTCGCCTCAAAATATAAAACAGAGCAGATCTTGCTTTACGCCTATTCCTGGTCCGTATTGGTGGGGATTGTTATGCCTGTTGTCTTTGCGTTTACCCATACCGTCGAATATCTGGGTTATCTGATCGGTTTATCCGTTTCCTCCTCTCTTCTTGCAGCCAATATAAACCTGTTTGTAGGGCAACAGAATATCCGGATGTTCAATCTCTACACATTGCTGCAGCAGGTGGTTCATATTGTATTGATCCTGATATTGATATATGCTGTGAATATGAGGTCGGTATCGGTTTATTTTCTTGCCCAGGCCAGCTGCTATGTGATACTGTTTATAATCAGTTCTTTCCAGGTATTGCGGCATTGTGATACAAGGAATATCTTATTTTCCGTATCCATCCGGAACGCCTTATTCGATTATGGCTGGAAAACACAATTGAGCGCATTTCTTCAATTTTTAAACAGCAGGTTATCCTATTATTTTTTAGAATATTTCAAGGGTATTGTAAGCGTAGGGATTTTTTCCGTCGGGATAGCCTTTTCTGAAGCTATCTGGACGGTCAGCAGAAGCCTTTCCGTGATTCTTTATGCAGAAGTAGTCAACAGCAGTAATCCTGCGACAGCCATCGAGAAAACAAAGATTTCTATGAAGATAAGTTTTTTAATCACGGTATTATTCATTACGGTGATCTTGCTAATGCCCGCACAGCTTTATGTGCTGGTTTTCGGAAAAGATTTCTATCAGACCAAACAAATCACCTTATTATTGTCACCGGGGATACTGGCTATTGCGGTAAGCAATATTATCGGCTATTATTTTGCAGGGATCAATAAATTGAGAATCCTCAACGTTAAATCTGTTATTGGGCTTATATTTACTATTGTCTCTTCTTTTTATATAGTGCCGCGTTGGGGGATATCCGGAGCCTGCATCGTGACGTCCGTTTCCTATTGCCTTTCATCGGCTTTGCTTTTCTGGAGATTTTACCGGATCACAGCATTCAGCTTCCATGATTTTATTCTTTCGAGGGCGGAAATTGATTTATTACTGAAGAAATTGTTGAAGAAATAAAACTTAAGCTTTATCTTTGTTGAGATGAGAAACATTGTTTTTGGGATCCTGGTGGTATTTTTTGCGCTTCTGAGCTGTAGGAGTGATGATGACTCTATCCAGAAAATAGACCAGATATTCAATCTTTATATGAAGACCGGCACAGGGCGGGATCTGCTGAAAAAAGATAAGGATCCAACCTTGTATTATTTCTCAGGCTACACGATGAATGATGAGCTTGGAGAAACGGATAATATCCCGGTAAACAGCTCCCTCAAGATGACCCCTGATTCCTTGTTTTATATAAAATATATCGCAGGAGCCAGGAGGGTAGGATTGGACACCCTGGATCCGAACAATAAAATATACCATTCAGTTATTACCTTATCATTGAGGAAAACGGTGAACAATGTGGTGACGGATACCATTGAAGACAGATTAGAGATTCAATACCGCTGGACACCCTCTGTATTTGAGGTCTCGAAGGTTTACTACAATGATACCTTGAGGTTTACAAAAGAACCCGGAGCATCAAATACCGTTACTATTATAAAATAATTTTAAATTTGCAAAACTTAATTAGCCATAATGCTAATTTCTAATATTTAACATCTAAAAAAAATGTTACAGGTTAATTTTTTACGCGACAATAAGGAACGCGTTTTAGAAGGTCTTAAGAAAAGACAGTTCAAAAATCTTGAATTGGTGGATGCAGCTATTGCTGCCGACGATGAAAGAAAAAAAATTCAGTTTGAATTGGATTCCCAACTTTCTGAGATCAATAAAATCTCAAAAGAGATCGGGATTTTGATGAAAGAAGGAAAAAAAGAAGAGGCGGAATCTGCAAAATCTAAAACAGCACAATACAAAGAGTCGAGTAAAGAATTACAATCCCAGCTGGACAGCAAAGAAAAGACTTTACTTGATATTTTATATCAGATCCCGAACATTCCGAATGAACGGGTAAAAAGCGGAGCGTCAGCAGACGATAATGAGATAGTGTATCAGTCTCATGATGTGGAAGGGCTTGGTGAAGGAGCGATCCCGCATTGGGAGCTGGCTAAAAAATACAACCTTATCGATTTTGAACTGGGAGTAAAGATTGCCGGTGCCGGTTTCCCCGTTTATCTGGGTAAAGGAGCAAGACTGCAAAGAGCCCTTGTCCAGTATTTTCTGGATAAGAATATTGAAAAAGGCTATATTGAAGTTAATCCCCCTCATGTGGTGAATGAAGCTTCAGGCTACGGAACGGGGCAGTTGCCGGATAAGGAGGGACAGATGTACCATATCGGGTTGGATGACCTTTATCTGATCCCGACGGCAGAGGTTCCTGTAACGAACCTCTACCGGGATGTGCTATTCGAGGAAAAAGACCTGCCGGTAAAAAATACGGCATTCTCTCAGTGCTACCGAAGAGAAGCGGGAAGCTATGGAGCGCATGTAAGAGGCCTGAATCGTCTTCATCAGTTTGAGAAGGTGGAAATCGTAAGAATTGAAAAGCCGGAGAATTCCTATGCCGTTTTGGAAGAAATGGTAGAACACATTAAAGAGATCCTGGGGGATCTTGAACTCCCTTACAGGGTATTAAGGCTTTGCGGCGGAGATACAGGCTTTGCTTCTGCGATGACCTATGATTTTGAAGTTTGGAGCGCGGCTCAGGAAAAATGGCTTGAAGTAAGCTCCGTTTCCAACTTTGAAACCTTCCAGGCTAACCGCTTGAAATGCAGGTATAAGGCAGACGGGAAGTCCCAGCTGGTTCATACCCTCAATGGTTCTGCTATGGCCTTGCCAAGAATCATGGCGGCTCTGCTTGAGAACAATCAGACGACAGAAGGGATCAGGCTGCCTAAAAAAATAGCTGAATATGCGAGATTCGATATGATCAATTAAAATATTACATAAAAAAGTCCCCTTCCAGTTCGGAAGGGGATTTCTATAATAAAGATTCTGATTATTACAATCTTAAACGCCAAGTAATGATTTTTCAAGTCTGGGGATTGGTGAAAACTTTATAAAATTTAAATCCTTGGAGATATAATCATCTTTCATAGGTTCTTCTCTTACCAGATCCGTACTCAGGTATTTCTTATTATCGTCGGGAAATAAGGTCACTACCACTGCCTCATCTCCCAACTCTTCTTTCAGTTTTATAGCGCCGATTACATTGGCCCCGGAGGATATGCCCATAGCCAGGCCCAGCTGTTGAGCCAGCTTTTGGGCTACAATGATGGAATCTCCGTCTGCTGCACAAATAACTTTATCCAGTCCGTCCAATTGAACGATGGCGGGGATAAATTCATCGGAAATCCCCTGTATACGATGAGAACCAACTTTATATCCGGTTGTTAAAGTTGGGCTTTCCATTGGTTCCAAAGGGTGAATCTTAATTTCCGGGTTATGTTTTTTCAGTTGCTTGCCTGTTCCCATAACCGTTCCTCCTGTGCCCACCCCGGCAACAAAGGCATCAGCCTTCAATCCCTTTGAAGCCAGCTGAAGGACTATTTCCCTTCCCGTTGTCAATTCATGGGCTTCTGCATTGTATTTGTTTTCAAATTGGCGAGGCAGGAATACTCCACCTTTGGCAGCCAGCTCTTCACTTAGCCTGATGCTGCCTAAGAAGCCTCCCTGTTCCTTTGAGATAAGCTCTATATCTGCTCCCATGCTTTTTATAATGTCAATACGCTCTTTACTCAGCCAATTAGGCATGATGATCTTTACCCGGTGTCCCAATGCCCTGCCAATGGCGGAGAAGGCAATTCCGGTATTTCCGCTCGTGGCTTCAATAATGGTATCGTCCGGGTGGATCTGGCAATTCAGGTAAGCTTTGTAAAGAATATATAAAGCCATCCGGTCTTTGATGCTGCCGGTAAGATTATAATTTTCGCATTTTACATAAATTTTTCCCGGCTTCCCTTTATAATTGTAATGTAATTCCAACATCGGGGTATTGCCGACTACAGACCACAGGTGTTTAAATCTGTTGTCTAATTCAGGTGACAAACATGCACCGATTTCAATTTTTTCTTTTAACATAAATGTTTTTTTGATGTAAAATTAGGTTTATCCCATTTTTTATTCAATGGGGTCGCAATAAATCAATAAACAATCTGGAAAATATTTTTAAAACAAAAAATATTCCAGCTTTTTTTGATAAATTAGTATAGCAACCAAAAAAAATCAAGATGAAACCGGACCAGATCGATATCAAATTATTAAAGCTGTTGCAGGAAGATGCAACATTAAATAACAAAGAACTGTCTCTAAAGCTGCATTTATCAATTGCGGCCATACACGAACGTGTAAAGAAGCTTAAAACCAACGGCTACATCAAGAAGACCGTGGTGCTGCTTGACAGAAATAAAATAGGGCTGGGGCTTATTTCCTTTTCTCAGGTTTTTTTAAAAGCTCATACTTTTGAGGTACTACAGGAGTTTGAGAAAGAGGTGGTGAAGCTTCCTGAAGTGATGGAGTGTTATCAGATCGCGGGCTCGTACGATTTTATGTTACGGATAATCACTAAAGATATGGACACATACAATACCTTTCTGCGTCATACATTATCCCTGCTTCCGCATGTCAACACTGTGCATACTTATTTTGCCTTATCGGAGGTTAAAAGTACAACGGCCTATCCCCTTGAGTGCTAGCTTTTATTCTGTTACGATCACGATTTCCTTGTCCGCATCTTTAAGCCTGGCACTATCTTTATCAAACAGCGCCTCAAGATCGTATTGTATTCGCACGGAATGATCGTCGATCTGTTTAAACCAGTCATGCTTTCCTGTAACAGATTTTATTTTATTTTCAAATCTTAAAGTGGTTCCGATATTTTTAAAAAACATCAACATCATGCCTTCTATTTTCCCCATTGAGCCGTCATCGGTTTCCATTTCCGGGTTTTTGGACGCCAGGGCTGCCTGAAGGCTCTTAAGATTGAAATTTTCCGTATTAATGATCAGGGTTTTTCCGTCCCAGTTGTTGAATACATTCTGGTCGATAGGAAGTTTTTCCTCCTGATTAAGATTGTTCAGGGCCATATAATCCTGGGTGTTGAAATGGTCCATCTTTAAAGAAAAACCGGCAACTTCATTTCCCTCTTTATTAGATTTCATAAAGATCTTTTTCATGATCCTGACAGAATCCGGATCGGTAGCCTTCAGTTTTCCTTCCTTTTTATCCATATCATACAGGCTCGTCCAAGTTGTCGGAAACTTATCCATCTCTCCGAATTCTTTTTGGTCCTTTAAAGAATCCGGGGTCATGGCTTTCATTTCTTTCATGAATTCTCTCACATCAATGTCCATTACCGTTGTGGAGGATAAATCTTTATGATATACAATCTCAGAATTGATATTGCACGACTGTAATGTAAGAATACCAAGAAAGGCAATAACAAAAGAAAAGACTGCTTTTTTCATGATCATGGTAATAATTATTAATGGCAATTTGTATTAGAGTGCAGATGAGTACTATGATCGCCGGGTAAATGGCAATCCCCGTTATTATCCCTGGATATGGTCATTGCTTCTGCTCTTGGAGAGATATAGGGAATACCCAGCTCCAGTCCTCTGATGATAAATAGCCCTCCCAGCACGATCATGATCACAGGAACGGCTTTAAGCACTTTTACCCTGAAGGCCTGGTTCATCAGGTTTCCGGCAAGCACAACGGCAAACATAAACGGAAGTGTTCCCAGCCCGAATAAAGCCATATACAAAGCTCCCTGCCATATCCCACCGCTTGCAAGGCTCGCTGTCAGAGCCATGTATACCATGCCGCATGGAAGAAAGCCATTAAGGATGCCTGTTGCAAATCTTGACCTGTAATCCGCTTTCTGAAGCAGCCGTCCGAGATTTGATTTTACGGAAAACAGGAATTTTGAAAAGAAAGGTATTCTTGAAGCGAAATCTTTTCCGCCAAAAGAAAATACGGCCATTATGATCAGTAAAATTCCAACACCGATCGTTAAATACCGCTGGAAACCTGCCATTTCAAAGCCTTCACCAATAATGCCGAGGATGGCGCCCAGAAATGAATAAGTGAAAATCCTGCCCAGCTGATAGGTGAGATTCTGAAGATAGAAATTGGCTGCCTGCTTTTTGGTCAGTCCCATTGACAGGGCAATAGGGCCGCACATTCCGATGCAGTGAAAGCCGGAAGCAAAACCCAGTCCAATTGCTGATACAATAAATGCTATTTCCATATCACATCAAAATCCATCCGATAGTCTGTTTTATCCTTAGTCCACATCAGCCTTAATGTATAATTCCCCACCTTCAATACCTGGGAGGGTATCAAAAAGGATTTGTTGGCATCAAGCTGCACAGATTTTTTTATATCCAAATTCTGATCGTCGGTTCTGTTTAAAACAAACTTTACCGTAGTATTCGAATTGTCATGGCTCTGAGGAAAGGTTATTTTAATCCCTTCCTTATTCTGACTGTAAACAGGCTTTTCCTGCAGCGTATCAGCCCTTTTTTTAGCATCTATTACATCCTGGTACTGTAATTCTTCTTCATAATAATTATCCGTTACCATTTCGGAGTTTTTCTGTCCGTTCGGGAAGAGAAAAAGCATAGACAAAATAAATATTATGAATGCCGCAAGTGCGATTACAATACCGTGTCCCCAACTAAAATTTTTCATCTTTAGAATTTAAAATTGTAATTTAAATGGTCCTTCAAAGTAGGTTTGATAAGAATCTATCAGTTTGCCTTTCATATCATATACACCAATGGTAATATTCTGTTTGGACAGCTTCATTTCATCCTCCGGGAAACTGATATTGATCGTTCCCTTTGTTATTTTATCCCTTTCTACCGGGATCTTGCTTGAGCCACTATAAATAATTTCTCCGTGAACGGGTTCAATCACCTTTATCGTTACGATCTTTTTCTCATTGGTCTTGTTCAGGAAAGTATAGTTGTAGGTATTGGTGATTTTACCGTCCCTTACAAAAAAAGTACTTCCGGCAGGTTTAATGAATTTAGCTTCCATTTCCCCGCGGTTGTAAAGAAGATAGCCAAGGAAGCCTACCAGCAGGACCAGAATTAAGGCAAAACCTTTCATTCTTCCGGTAAACCTGAACGGAATCTGTTTTTCGATCTCGTTCTCGGAAGCGTACCTGATCAGTCCTTTCGGGAGCCCCACTTTTTCCATTACTTCATCACAGGCATCGATACAGGCAGTACAGTTTACACATTCCAGCTGCTGTCCGTCTCTGATATCAATCCCCGTAGGACAAACCACCACACATTGATGGCAATCAATACAGTCTCCCTTTCCGGCAGCCTTTCTGTCTTCACCTTTCCTCCATTTTGCTCTGTTTTCTCCTCTTTTAAAATCATAAAATACATTGATGGTGTCTTTATCAATGAGCACTCCTTGTAATCTTCCGTATGGGCAGACCAGAGTACAGACCTGCTCTCTGAACCAGGCAAAAACAAAATAAAATGCCGCAGTGAAGAGAATCATGACCATAAAGTTGGTAGGATGGGCAAACGGCCCTTCCGAAACTATTTTCAATACTTCCTCGTAGCCCACGATATACATAAACATAAAGTGGGTAATGATCAATGAAATAATGATATATATAGACCATTTCAGACCTCTTTTCCATATCTTCTCGCTGTTCCACTCCTGTCTGTCGAGCTTCATTTGCTTATTCCTGTCTCCTTCAATAGCATATTCTATCTTACGGAAAATCATTTCAAGGAAAATTGTCTGAGGACATATCCATCCGCAGAAAATTCTACCGAAAGCAATCGTAAATACAATAATGAATATTAAAGAGGCAATGGCGCCCAGTGTAAGAATGAAAAAATCCTGCGGGTAGAACGGCTGCCCGAAAATGAAAAATTCTCTATCAATAACATTGAATAAGATCAGCGGATTACCATTGATTTTTATAAATGGTACCGCAAAATAAATAACTAATAATATATAGCTTACAACATTTCTATAGTTGGTGTATCTCCCTTTTGGTTTCCTCGGAAATACCCATTTTCTTTTTCCGGATTGCTCCATTGTCCCTATAGAATCCCTGTAAGTCTCAGGGTCCAGAACCTGTCCCTGTCCACCACGTACTTCTATTTCTTCTATGTCTGACATCTTGTTGTATATTTAAAAAAAGAAAAACATAATTCGCTACTATTTTTTTCTAATAACAAATTATGTTTTTTTCCATATGTTTTTAATTTTTAATTATTCTTTTTCCCAATGTGCTTCTGTTCCCTGAGGAGCGGCTCCACCTTGAGCTGGGGTTATCGGAGGCAGCTCCTGATTGATGTGATATACATAGGCTGCAATCTTTTCAATCTCTGCTCCGGAAACTTCTCCGTTTTTACCGAAAGGTCTCATCGACGGATTGTTAGGAGAACCGTTCCAGTCCATATGGAAAACGTTTTTGAATAGGGTTTTTTCTGGCATGTTGATCCAGTAGTTATCCGTTAAATTCGGACCGATACCCCCTCTACCGTCTTCCCCGTGGCAAGAGGCACAGTTTGTTTTAAATAATTCCTTACCTTCCGGGATATTGTCAGCAGAATATTTTGCTGTTTCAATCGTCACAGGAGGCTGGGTCTTCTGATATTCTTCAATACTGGCGATCTGCTCTTTGTATTCTGTTTCATATTCATTGATAGGATGAGCAAAATCGGTAAAAGAATAAGCTGCAACGTATACAATACAAAAAGCAGTCCCAAAATAGAATAATCCTACCCACCATTTCGGCAGCTGGTTATCCAGCTCCATGATTCCATCGAAACCATGGTCGATAAGGATATCCTTTTCCTCATCAGCAGATTGCTTTTTGAATGCTGCATTATATAATCTCTTGAAATAAGGAACTTTTTTCTCCGCTAAATAGGCGGCTTTTTCTTCAGGTGATAATTTCTTGAATTTGTTATTCTCAATAAGATCCCCGATCGCGCTGTGGATATAAGCTAAAATAGCACTTATCACAACAGTTCCCCAGAAATATGGCGAAGCTAAAAACGAATAGCTTTGTACAAACAGATAATAAAAAACTATTAAAAGTCCAATTATTATTAGGATGTTTACAAAAACCGGTGTTCTTTGTTTCATAATAGTTGTTGCTTAATTTTTTGAATTAAATTCGTCTTCATCATCCTGCAGAGGAGCTTCTTCTTCTTCTTTGTAATACTTTTTAGGCTTGCTAAATACATATATTACCAGAGCCACGAAGAACAGCATAAAGAAAATCAGAGCCAATGTCTGGTAAAAGCCAGCATTTTCTGTATTGGATAATATATCTTTGAAGTTCTGCGGAATCATTTGAACCTTTTAATGTTTAGTTATTACTTGCTGTTTTTATTTCTGTTGTTTTGATATCGGTACCCAATCTCTGTAGGAAAGAAATAAGAGCTACGATCTCTTTTTTCTCCAGTTCGCCTTTAGGCCTCTTGGCATAGGCTTCTTTCAGGTCATTGGCTTCAGAGAAGATATCTTTTACGATTTTGGAAGCCTGGTTATCTGCCCATTGGTTGGCCGAATCGATCTCAGCTTTAGTATATGGCACATCAAACGCGCTCTTCATCAATATCATTTTGTCAACCATTTTAGATCTGTCTAAATTATTGGCGATCAGCCAAGGGTAACGCGGCATAATAGAACCTGCTGAAGTAGATCTCGGGTTATACATATGCTTATAGTGCCAAGAACTAGGGTTTTTACCACCTTCTCTCTGTAAATCCGGACCTGTTCTCTTTGAACCCCATAAGAAAGGTCGGTCATATACAAATTCCCCTGCTTTAGAGTACTGTCCGTTTTTACCGTTAAACCTTACCACCTCATCTCTGAATGGTCTTACCATCTGTGAGTGGCAGGCATTACAGCCTTCCCGGATATAGATATCTCTTCCCTCCAGTTCAAGTGGAGAATATGGTTTTACCGCTGCAATGGTAGGTACACTTTTCTTAAGAGACAGGGTAGGAATGATCTCTACCATACTTCCTATGGATATCGTTAAGAAAGATAAGATACCCAGTAAAAGTGGCATTCTTTCCAGCCAAAGGTGCGTTCCTTCACCCTCTTTACGCTTATTGCTGATATTGGCCAATGCAGGAGCCTCTGCAGGAACCTCTTTCTGGAATGATCCTTTTCTTACTGTAGCCACAAGGTTGATCACCATAAGAATGGCTCCGGAAAGATACAGGAATCCGCCAAAGAATCTCATTTTATAATAAGGAACGATTGCCGTTACCGTGTCCAGCCAGTTTTTCCAAACCAGTGTACCGTCCGGGTTGAACTGCTTCCACATCA